>CP076546.1:1887692-2202307 GCA_018889975.1 Bacillus sp. NP157 | reverse complement strand
TTTGTGATCTCCGTCACGAATTGGCGTGCTGTCATGCGCAGGAAAGCCGCTGGAAAGGCATGCCCGCCCGGAACAGGTGATGATGCGCGCCATCCCACCCTGAGCTCGTCCCGTGCCCGTCACCGTTCCGCTCAGCGACTTGCCGCTCCCCGTGGACACGATGCCTTCCCGGCCTAGTTCTGCTGGTCTATCGACAGCGGAAGACATCGGGAATATCAAGGCTTTATCTGCAACGGTCGCAGCCATGTCCAGGATCGAGGGGGCCATGCGTCGAAGGGTGACATTCGCCGTCAGGCCGCCGGCCGCCAGCGACCTGGTGTTCAAGGTGGCCGCCATCGCGCTCTTCATCGTCGCTGCGGCGACGCTGCCCACCTGGCCGGGCTGGGCCACGGCGCTATGGGCCGTGGTCAACGCGGTCGAGTTCATCGCGATGGCGGTGATGAAGGGCATGCCGGTGCTGAGGATCGCCCGCGGAAACCCGCCGGCGCCTTGACCCGGTCCGGAACGATCAGGCCTCGAGCGGGTCGTTCTCGTGCAGCTCGTCCATCCAGCCGCGGCGCCGGTGCAGCACCCACTCCACATGCTCCGAGAACAGCACGTCGATCGTGCCGCCCTGGTCCATGGCCGCCAGCTTGCCGGCGGTGACATTGCCGATATGCAGGGCCTGCTCGGCGTAGCCGACGATCCCTTCGGCGTCGAGCTGGGCGAGGACTTTGCGCAGGTTCTGGTGGCGGGCGTGCTGGACCGGCATGGCATGGACATCCCTGGGTATGGCAATGACATCGGCGGATTGCGCGCCAGCTTTAGCCTAGAAGACCACCTGCGCCCGCATGCCGATGGAGTTGCCTGCATCCGGGCCCTGGAAGCTGCCGACCTTGTTGTCGGTGTTCCAGTGGACCCAGTTCAGCATCAGCCGCGACCAGTCGTTGAGGTACCAGTTCATCCCCAGCGTGTAGCTCTTGCCCGTGCCGCCACGCGGGGCGTCGGCGTAGTCGTAGTGGTCTACACGACCGGCGAGCTCGAACGCGCCCCAGCCGCCGGAGGTCACCGGATGGTTCACCTTCACGCCCTTCCAGCTGCCCGAGCGGCTGGAGAAGCCCGGCGCCTCGCCGGTGATCATCCAGCCCGCCGCGAACGATGAGCCATGCCGGGTCACCGAATCGGCCGTGCTGGAGTCGATCGTGCGCTTGCCGTACTCGGTCATGAGCCAGAAGTTGCGCAGCACGCCGCCCAGCTCGTAGCCCTTGCCGCGGTCCTGCGTGGGATTGGCGATGGAACTGGCCGACACCGCGAGGTTGTCGTTGTAGTCCAGCGCGATGGCCGGCGTGTTGTTGATGCTGGCGACGCCGTTGCTGATCTTCTCGTAGTAGTACCAGGCGCCAACATGCAGGAAGCCGTCCTGGGTTTTCCACGGGTTCCAGTGCGCGCGGGTCAGGTAGGTGGTGCTGTCGGTCGCGCTGCCGGAGGTAGAGCTGTTCGGCGCGTTGCCGTTGATCGACAGGCTGTAGTGCCAGTTGCTGCCATACATCCGCATCTGCCCACCCATGCCGAAGTAGCTGACCACGGGCTGGCCGACCGCCGTCGCCGCGTTGCGCAGCATGAAGGGCACGCGCGCGGATTCGGACGAGCCCTCGGTGCCGAGATCCTTCAGGAAGTTACCGAGGTAGAACTTCGTCGTGTTGCCGAACAGCTTCGTTGCGTAGGTCAGGTAGGTCTGGCGCAGGGCGACGACGTTGTCGGCGAAATCGGCCTCGACGTGGTAACCCAGCGCGCCGATGGTGCCTTCGCCACCGAGCCGGGCGCTGGTGATCTGCGCGCCGCTGATGTTGCGTGTTTCGTACTGCGATCCAGCGGTGCGGGTGAAGTCGATCAGCAGGCGGCCATCCGGCTTGAACGAGAAGAACCCGTCGTCGCTGCGGAACGTCGGTCCGGCTTCGTTGCCGCGACCCCAGCGGGTGCTGCCGCCGCCCGCCGCCGTGGCGCCGGTGCCACGGGCCTGGGCCACGGCCAGTTCGCTCTCGCGGGTATCGGCGATCGCGGCGTCGACCTGGGCCTGTCGTTTGGCATCCTCGCCAGTGGTGGATACCACCTGTCCGGCGGCGGCGTTCGTCGACGCGGTGGCCATCGCGGGTTGGCCGTGTTCCACCGCGGCGAGGCGTTGCTTGAGCTCGGCGATTTCACCCGCCTGCGCCTTGATGAGTTTCAGCAGCTCGGCATTGGTTACCTGGTGTTCGGCGGCGAGCAGCGGGGACGACGCACTGGCGAACAGCACGGCAGCCAGCGCCGGATAAAGGCGGGACTTCATGGTCATTGGTCTCGTCGTCCGGTCAGTTGTCGTCGTTGCTGTCGTCGGCGGCCGACGCATCGGTCGCACCGGCTGGCGCACGCACGGGCGCTGCGCCTGGCGACGCGGCGAACGGACCGGTGTCGACGCCCTGGAAGAAGCCGGCACGGCGTGCCCACGCGGCGAACAGCCGCGGCCATGCCGACGGTGCCGAGCCGGGATCGCCCAGCCCCCAACCGTGGCCGCCCGTGTCGAACACGTGCATTTCGGTATCCACGGCGTTGCGGTGGAGCGCGTCGAACATCACCAGGCTATTGCCGATGTTGGCGATCGGGTCGTCGGCCGCCTGGGCGAGGAAGGTTGGCGGGGTGTCGTGGGTGACATGCAGCTCCACCGAATACGCCTGCACGGCATCGGACTGCGTCGCCAGTTCGCGGCTGGAACGGGTGGTGTCGTAGGGCTTCTGCAGCGACACCACGGGATAGATCAGCGCGGCGAAGTCCGGCCGTGCCGACAAGCGGTCGGCGTCATCCACGGCGGGATAGAACGTATCGGCGAAACGCGTTTCGGCGATGCCCGCGAGGTTGCCGCCCGCGGAGAAACCGAGCACGCCGATGCGCTTCGCGTCGATGCCCAGCTCGCCGGCATGGGCACGCAGCAGGCGCATGGCGCGCTGGGCGTCCTGGAAGGGTGCCGCCGCGGGCCAGCGGTCCGCGGGCAGGCGGTAATACAACACCACCGGTGTCACGCCGAGGGCTGCCAGCCACTTCGCCGTCGGCATCACTTCATGGCCGATGCCGATCCGGAAATAACCGCCGCCGCCGATCAGCAGCACCGCGGCGCCGTTCGGATGCGCCGGCTTGTACACCTCGATGCGCGGGCGGCTGATGTTCGAGACCGCGCCCACGCCCGTGCCGGACTGGCCGATGCGTTCCGGCCCCGAGGGTCCACCGCCACCGGGCGGCGTGCCTGGCCACAGCGGATACGTTACCGGTTGTGCGGCATCGGGCGCGGCTTGCGCCGCAGGCGTCCCGAGGCAGGCGAGTGCGACGGCGGCGCTGAGCAGCGCGGCACGAAAAGGCGTCATGGTGAATCCCCCTGGTTGACGACGAGCGATGGCGTGGCGGTGCCGGTGGCACGCGGCGAAAGGGCGGCATCGAGCGCGTCGCGGTCGAGCGCACCTTCCCAGCGCGCGACCACGATGGTGGCCACTGCATTGCCAATGAAATTGGTGAGCGAGCGGCATTCGCTCATGAAGCGATCGACGCCGAGGATGAGTGCCATGCCGGCGACGGGCAGCGAGGGCACGACCGAGAGCGTGGCGGCCAGCGTGACGAAACCCGCGCCGGTCACGCCCGCGGCACCCTTGGAACTGACCATGGCGACCAGCAGCAGCGCGACCTGTTCGCCCAGCGTCAGCGGCGTGTTGGTCGCCTGCGCGATAAACAGGGCCGCCAGGGTCATGTAGATGTTGGTGCCGTCGAGGTTGAACGAATAGCCGGTCGGCACGACCAGGCCGACCACCGACTTGTTGCAGCCGGCCCGTTCCATCTTTTCCATCAGCGAGGGCAGGGCGGCCTCCGACGACGACGTGCCGAGCACCAGCAGGAGTTCGGCCTTCAGGTAGCGCAGCAGCCGGAAGATCGAGAAGCCGATGAGCCGCGCCACGCTGCCGAGCACGACCACGATGAAGAGCAGCGCCGTGGCGTAGAACGTGGCCACGAGGAACAGCAGGTTGGACAGCGAACCGATGCCGTAGCGGCCGATGGTGAAGGCGATCGCGCCGAATGCACCGACCGGCGCCGCCTTCATCAGCAGGTGGACGAGGGTGAACACCGGTGCCGTCATCGCCTCGAAGAACGCCACCACGGGCCGCGCGCGCTCGCCGGCGAGGGTAAGCGACATGCCGAACAGCACGGCGAACAGCAGCACCTGCAATATGTTGCCCGAGGTGAACGCGCCGACCACCGTGTCGGGGATGATGTCGAGCAGGAACCCGGTCAGGGAGATGTCGTGCGCCTTCGAGGCATAGGTCGCGATCTCCTTCGTCGACAGCGAGGCGGCATCGATGTTCAGCCCCGCACCCGGTTGCACGACGTTGGCGACGACCATGCCCACCACCAGCGCCAGCGTGGAGAACACCAGGAAGTAAGCCATGGCCTTGAGCACCACCCGGCCCACCGCGTTGAGGTGCGGCATGCCGGCGATGCCGGTCACCACGGTGAGGAAGATCACCGGGGCGATGATCATCTTCACCAGCTTGATGAAGGCATCGCCCAGCGGCTTGAGCGATTCGGCGAAGCTGGGCCAGTAGTGGCCGATCACGGCGCCCAGCGCGATGGCGAACAGCACCTGCACGTAGGTCTGGCGGTAGAACGGCAGGGGCGTGGCAGCAGGGGTGGCGGTCGGGGTATGCATGGGCAGGTCTGGGTCGCGGTTTCGCGTGTGGCGGTTTTGTAACGCGCCGCGGCCCGTGGCCCCATAGCACATTCCGGCTAGATGGCCTCCCGGTATGCGACCATCGAGCCCTGCCCATGGCCCGAAACCGACTGCGCCGCCTCGTTTTTCCCCTGATCGTGCTACTGCTGGTGGCGGGAAGCGCGGCGCTGGGCGGATGGGTCGCATGGCGCCGGGCGCTGGCAGGCATCGGCGACGGCGCTGCGGATCGGCTCAACCTGCACGCGCTGGCCGTGCAGCGCCTGATCGATCGCTATCGCGTGCTGCCGACGGTTCTCGCGCTCGATCCCGAGTTGCGCACCACGCTGGCCGGGGACGCCGGCGCGGCCGACGAAGCTGCGCTGAACGCGAAGCTCGGCCGGGCCAACGGGGCGGTGCGCGCATCGACGCTCACCCTGATCGACCGCACCGGCCACGCCATCGCGGCGAACAACTGGAACACGCCGGAGAGCAATGTCGGCCTGGACTACGGTTTCCGCCCGTACTTCCGCGAGGCCATGCGCGATGGCCACGCCACGTTCTATGCACTGGGCGTGTCGACCAACGTAGCCGGCTATTTCATCGCGCAGGCCGTCGACGACGATGCGGGACGCCACGTGGGCGTGGTCGTGCTGAAGATCACGCTGGATGGCCTGCGCGACGACTGGTCGCGTGGCGGTGACCTCGTGCTGCTTTCCGATGCGCACGGCATCGTCTTCCTTGGCAACGGTGGCGATGCGTGGATGTATCGCACGCTGCATCCGCTCTCGGCGTCGGAAAATGCCGACCTGGGCAACACGCGGCAGTATGGCGACCGGCCGCTGCGCAGCGTCGCCCGTGACGTGCTTGGCCCGGCGGGTGGCGGTGCCGTGCGTGTTCGGGTCGATGCGCCGCGGCTCGCGCACGACGTCGTCTGGCGTTCACTCGACATGCCACGCCAGGCCTGGACGCTGCACCTGCTCGCCGACGCGCGCCCCGCGCAGGTCGCGGCGCGCAATGCGGTGCTTGCCGTGCTCGCCGCATGGTTGCCATTGCTGTTCTTCGGCCTGTTCCTGCAACAGCGCGTGCGCCTGGCACGCCTGCGCCAGCGTAGCCGCGACGAGCTCGAACGGATGGTGGCGCACCACGCCTCGGCGCTGCGCTCTGCACAGGACAGCGTGGTGGCCGCGGCCAACGAGGCCGCGCAGGGTGGACACGGCAACCTCGAGCACCTGCCGCAAGGGGTAAGCGTGGTCGACGCGCAGCTGCGCCTGGTCGCGTGGAATTCGCGCTACCAGCAGATCTTTGGCTTCCCCGACGATTACATGCAGGTGGGGCGGCCGATCGAAGACATGTTTCGCTTCAACGCGCGGCGTGGCCTGCTCGGCCCCGGCGATACCGACGAGGCCATCGAGCGGCGGCTGCAGTACCTGCGCGCAGGCAGTCCGCACATGTATGAGCGGGAGCGCCCGGATGGCACCACGCTGGAAATCCGGGGTAACCCGCTGCCCGACGGTGGCTTCGTCACCAGCTATGCCGACATCACGGCGTATAAGGCCACGGCGCGCGAGTTGCGCACGCTGGCCAGCACGCTGGAGCGGCGGGTGGAAGAACGTACGCGTGACCTCAGCGACGCCAGGGCCGAGGCAGAGCGCGCCAACCGTTCGCGGACGCGCTTCGTCGCGGCCGCCGTACACGACCTGCTGCAACCGTTGAACGCCGCGCGCATGTTCGTGGGTAGCCTGGCCGATGCACGGCTGGACGGGGAACAGCGCGACCTGCTGGAGCGCGTGCGCAGCGCGCTGGATACCCAGGATGAACTGCTGGCCAGCCTGCTCGACATCTCGCGGCTGGAGGGTGGGGCGCTGGCGCCGCGCATGGCATCGGTGCCGCTCGACCCCCTGCTACGCGAGCTTGCCCGCCAATCCGGCGTGCTCGCGGCGACCCGTGGCCTCGCATTGCGCTACGTGCCTTCGCGGCTGGTCGTGCGCAGCGATCCGCTGTTGCTGCGCCGGGTGTTGCAGAACTTCCTTTCGAATGCCATCCATTACACGCCGCGCGGGCGCGTGCTGCTCGGCGTCCGTCGCGATGGCGACGATGCCCGGGTGGAAGTGTGGGATACCGGTGTCGGCATTCCCGAAGCGAAGACGCGGGCGATCTTCGACGAGTTCCTGCGCCTGGACAACGGCGTCGACCGCGACGGCCGCAGCGCGGGCCTGGGCCTGTCCATCGTGGACCGGATTGGCCGCCTGCTGGGTGTGCGTGTCGGCGTACGCTCATGGGAAGGCCGTGGCAGCGTGTTCTCGATCAGCGTGCCGCTGGCGCGCGACGAGGTGGGTGCCGGCGAACGGATGGAGGAGGGCGACGACGAATCGCCCTTCGTCGGCAAGCGGGTGCTGGTCGTGGATGCCGATCCGGCGAGCCGCCAGCGCACCCTGGACTTGCTGGCATCGTGGGGTTGCGAGGTGTCGGGGACCGGCACCGCGCGCGGTGCGTTGCGTCACGCGGAAACCGACGACCCGCCGGCGCTCTTGCTGCTGGACGATCCCCTCGATGGACAGTCGACCGAAGCGCTGCGCGATGCGCTGGCATCGCGCTGGGGCCGGCTGCCCCCGACCGTTTTGATGGCCTTGGCGCCTGGCCAGGCCGACATCGAACGCGGCATGGCGGCCGGCTTGCGTTATCTGGTGAAGCCGCTGGCGCCGGCGCGGCTGCGTGCCGTCCTGACGCGCCTGTTGATGGTGGCCGGCTAGCCCGGGTGCGAGCCTTCGACACCTTCGTCGATGTCCAGCGATTTCACCAAAACGGCGGCTTGCGTGCGCGAGCGGCAGTCGAGCTTGGAGAGAACCGCGGTGACGTGGATCTTCACCGTGTTCTCCGCGAGGCCCAGTTCGCTGGCGATCTGTTTGTTGAGCAACCCCTCGGCCAGCAACATCAGCACGCGGAACTGTTGCGGGGTGAGGCTGGCGAGGCGCGCCGCCAGCTTCGCGTCCTCGTCGCTGCGCTCGGCCCTGGCACCGATGAAGGCCGTGCCACCGCCCATCACCGTGCTGACCGCGTCGCGCAACACGTCGGCCGGGGCGGATTTGGAAACGAAGCCGGCCGCACCGAACTGCTGGGCGCGGCGCACATTGCGCGGATGGTCGTTCGAGGAGACCACCAGCACGGGGATGTCGGGGTGCTCGCCGCGTAGCCAGAGGAGGGACGAAAAGCCCATCGCGCCCGGCATGGTCAGGTCGAGCAGTACGAGGTCGACCGCCTCGCCGCTGGCAAGCACCGCTTCCATCGCGCTGTGGCTGCCCGCTTCCAGCGCGCGCCCTTCGGCCAGCAGGCCGGCGAGTGCATGCAGCAGGGCACCACGGAACATCGGGTGGTCGTCGGCGATCAGCAAATTCAGTGACATGGGCCGGGAGTGTAGCGTCCTTCAGGCGGCCGGCTGCTCTGCCGAGGTGGCCGCGGGCGGCGCCGATGCGATCCTGCTCCATTCGGGCAGCGACGCATTGATGCCATTGAGCAGGTCGTCCAGGTCGTGGGCCTTGCGCGCGAGGGACTGCGCCCGTTCGACTTCCAGTTGCTGTTGCTCCGCCTCGTCCGCCCCGGCCGCGTTGACCGCCTGCACCATCAGCCGCGCGTACTCTTCCACGAGGCTCTCCGATGGCACCCGGAACCACACCTGGCCCTCAGCCCAGCGGATGTCGGGCGAGGTATGCCGGGCAAAGGCTTCCTGGCAGCGGGCGGCGAACAGGGCCAGCCAGCGTTCGGCCGGTAGCGCGTCCAAATCGGCTAGCACGCAGTAACCGATGTCGTCCTGGTGGGCGGCGGTGAATCCGGTGATCCGGGGGATGTTGCGGGGAATGGTGGTCATGGCGGCTCCGGCGAGAGGGCAGGTATAGGCCGGCCCGCGTGGAAGGCCTGCGAAGCCGGGGAAGCTGTTCAGCCGCGGGATAATCCACGCCCCCTGCACGTCGCGACGGCTGTAATGTATGTGAACGCGATGTGCGTACACGCAGGCGGCAGGGTGAGAGAAGAAGTCAGGCAGGCTCGCGACGCCAAGGTCATGCAGGATGTCTTGCACGGTCGACGCCGGGGGCTGGCCGCGCTGGCGCCCTTCGCCGGGCCTGCCGTGGTGGTCTCGGTCGCCTACATCGATCCCGGTAACTTTGCGACGAACATCCAGGCGGGCGCGCGCTACGGTTACGCGCTGCTCTGGGTGGTGCTGCTCGCCAACCTCGTTGCCATGCTGTTCCAGAGCCTGTCGGCACGGATCGGCATCGTCACCGGCTCCAACCTGGCCGAACTCTGCCGTCAACACCTGCCACGGCCGCTGGTGTGGGTGATGTGGGTGGTCAGCGAACTGGCCGCGATGGCCACCGACCTGGCCGAGTTCCTTGGCGGTGCGATCGGCCTGTCGCTGCTGTTCCACCTGCCGCTGCTGGTCGGCATGTGCATCACCGGCGTGGTCACCTATGTCCTGCTACTGCTCGAAGGGCGCGGTGCCCGTCGGCTGGAGATGACCATCGGCGCCCTGGTCGGGGTGGTTGGGCTGTCTTACCTGGTCGAATTGTTCATCGCCCCGGTGGACTGGGCCGCGGTCGGCCTGCACATCTTCAAGCCCGACCTTCCGGATGGCATGGCCGTGGCCCTGGCGGTTGGCATCATCGGCGCGACCGTGATGCCGCATGCGCTGTTCCTGCATTCGGGGTTGACCGAGCGACGGGTGAAAGCGACGACCGACGTCGAGCGCCGCCGGATCATCCACCTGTCCAACCTGGAAGTGGTGCTCGCGCTTGCCGTCGCCGGCCTGATCAACCTGGCCATGGTGATCATGGCGGCCAGCGCATTCCACGGCAGCCATCCCGACGTCGCCCGAATCGAAACGGCGTACCAGACGCTGGTGCCGCTGCTGGGCGGAGCCGCGGCGACGATCTTCCTCGTCTCGCTGATCGCCTCCGGGTTTTCCAGTTCGGTGGTCGGCACCATGGCCGGCCAGATGATCATGCAGGGCTTCGTCGACTTCCGCATCCCGCTGTGGCTGCGGCGCGCGGTGACGATGGTGCCGAGTTTCATCGTGGTCCTGGCCGGGGTCGATGCGACCCGCGCCCTGGTGCTGAGCCAGGTGGCGCTGAGCATCGCCCTGCCGTTCCCGATGGGCGCCCTGGTGTGGTTCTCCGCCCGGCGACGGATCATGGGCGCGTTCGCCCTGCGCCGGCCGGTCATCGCGGTGGCCCTCGTCGCCGCTCTGCTGGTGCTGGCGCTGAACGTCGTGCTGTTGCTGGATACGTTCGACCTGATCACGCTGTGATCCGCCGTCGGCCACGCATGCGCGCTGGCGTATCGCGGGTCAGCTGCGCGTAAGCGACTGGCCAGGGGAAACTGCTAACCTTCCGCGCCTGACCTACGGAGAATGTTCCATGAGCCTGATCCAGACCCCGGTGTCGTACGGCGAGCTGATCGACAAGATGACGATCCTTCAGATCAAGCTGCAGGAGATCAAGGACGACGCGAAGCTGGCCAACGTACGTACCGAGTTCGAGCTGCTGGAGGCGACGTGGAAGAACGACGCGGCGTCGAAGACGGACATCGAAGACGAGACGGGTCGCCTGCTGGCCGTGAACAAGCGTTTGTGGGATATCGAGGACCGCATCCGCCTGAAGGAAAAGGCGCAGGAATTCGATAACGATTTCGTCCAGCTGGCTCGCTCGGTGTATTTCGAGAACGACGAGCGCGCGGCCGTGAAACGCGAAATCAACCTGAAACTTGGCTCGACCCTCGTGGAAGAAAAGTCGTACCAGGATTACAAGGCCTGATCAGATCTGCAGGTGGGTGGCGCAGGCCTCAAGCCGTTCGATCATTGCTGACACCTCGACCAGATCCATCACGCCTTCCTTTTCGATCTTCGTGCCCCAGGGGATCTCCGAGGCGGGTTTGCCGAGGAATTTCCGCGATGCCGCGTCGTAGCGATCCACGCACCAGCGGCGGTCGGAATACGGGCCCGAGCGGTTCGGGTTGCTGGCGGCGTGCAGTCCGAGCACTTTCGTGCCGACCGCGTTGGCCATGTGCATCGGTCCGGAATCCGGGGTGAGGATCATGGCGCTGCGCGTGAGCAGGGCCATGAAGCGCTTGAGGGTGTCCTTGCCCGTGAGGTCGAGCGGGGCGGTGTTCACGGCCGCCAGGATCTGGTCGGCCAGCGTGCGCTCCGCGGGCGAAGGACCGCCGACCAGGGCGACGCGCATGCCGCGTGCCATGGCGTGGTCGATGAGCGCCGCATAGCGATCGACACGCCAGTTGCGCAGCGTATGGCTCGACATCGGGCTGACCAGCAGGGTCGGCGTCTCGCCGGGCAGTTGCTCCGCAGCCCATGCGTGCGCGTCGTCGTCGATGGGGATATCCCAGCGCACGTCGGTCTGCTGCATGCCCAGCGGTTCGATGAAGCTGGCCATCGCATCGAGCACGTGCTCGCCGCTGCGCGCGGGGATCCGCTCGTTGACGAAGAGTCCATGCAGGTCTTTCGACCGCGCCCGGTCGTAGCCGATCCGCCGGTCGGCCTTCACCGCGAGGCTGAGCAGGTTGGAGCGCAACGCCACCTGCATGTGGAGCAGGGCATCGAAGCGGCGGCCAGCCAGTGCGTCGCGCACCTCGCGCATGCCTTCATGGCCCTTGCCCTTGTCGAAGGTGATGAACTCGACCCCGGGCAGGTCGCCCACCAGCTTGCGTTCGAGCTTGCCGACCAGCCAGGTCAGGCGGGTCCCTGGCGCCTGGGCCTGCAGGGTCCGCACGAGCGGCACGACGTGCGTTACGTCACCGATCGCGGACGTTCGCAGGATGCAAAGGCTGGAATCTCCCGACGGGAGGGGGCGGCTTGTTAGACTGGGCACGATCAGGTTACCGGACAGGAGGCCGCCAGGTGGCGGCCCTTCAGATGACAGACCAACGAGTAACGGAGGCCGCGGGCGGCACGATTCTGTTCGACGCGGCCCGCGCAACTCAAGTCGACGCTGACTGGTTCTCGCCCGAAGCATGGGCGGGCCGCGGTCGCCTGCGCTCGCAAGCCGGTGGCAGGGGTGGCGTGGCGATCATCGAAACGCCGGCCGGCGAGGCCGTGTTGCGTCACTATCGCCGCGGGGGCATGGTGGCAGCCCTGTTCGGCGATCGCTACCTTTTCACCGGAAACGCCCGGACTCGAAGCACCCGCGAATTCCTCCTGCTGGCCGAGTTGGCAAGGCGTGGCCTGCCGGTGCCACCGCCGCTGGCGGCGCGCCACGTTCGCGAAGGCCTGCGCTATCGCGCCGACCTGATCACCCTGCGCATTCCCGACGCCCGGACGCTGGCCGAATGCGTGGCCGACGGCGGGTTCAACGAAGCCCTTGCCCAGCGCGTGGGCACCCTGGTGGCCCGTTTCCACCGCGAAGGCGTGCGCCATGCCGATCTCAATGCGCACAACATCCTGGTCAATGGCGACGGCCTCTACATGATCGACTTCGACCGTGGCCGCCTGCGTCGACCCCGGATCGGCTGGCGACGCGGCAACCTGGCCCGGCTGAAGCGCTCGCTGGTGAAAGTCGGTGCCCGCGAGGGCGGCGACATTTTTGACGAGGTGCTCTGGCCGGCCCTGGCCCGGGCTTACGACGAGGCGTTCCGTCCATGAGCTTTGACCTGCGCTTCCTCGGCACCGGCGCCGCACACGCGGTGGCCCTGGGCTCTTCGGCGGTGGTGCTCGAGCGCGACGGCCAGCCGCTGTTGCTGGTCGACTGCGGCCCCGACACGCTGGACCGCTACGTGGATACCTACGGTGCGCCGCCGACGGCTCTGTACGTCACGCATACCCACATGGACCACGTCGCCGGCATGGAGCGGCTGTTCTTCCGGCTCTGGTTCGACGAAGCGCTACGCGGCCGCACCAAGGTGTTCCTGCATGCAGCGCTGCTGCCATGGCTGCAGGGCAGGGTGGCCGACTATCCCGGCGCGCTGGCCGAGGGCGGGGTGAATTACTGGGAAGCGTTCCACCTGGTGCCATGCACGCGAGGCTTCTGGCACGAAGCGCTGTGGTTCGACGTTTTCCCGACCCGGCACCACGTCCAGGGCACCTCGTACGGCATCGCCCTGCGCGGCAGCTTCGTCTTCACCGGCGACACCCGCCCCGTACCGGAGGCCCTGGCCATCCACGGCGCATCCGGCGAAGTCATCGCCCACGACTGCGGCGTGGTCGGCAACCCGTCGCACACTGGCGTAGACGACCTGGAACGCGAATACCCCGCCGACGTCCGTGCCCGCATGGCCCTCTACCACTACGGCAGCACCGCCGACGGCGAAACCCTCGAAGCCCGCGGCTACCGCGTCGCACACCCTGGTGAGCGGGTCACGTTGCCAGATCCCGAGCCCGCCCGGCCAACTGCCGGATAAACCTCGAACGCTTGTCTCGAAGGTGCAGTGCCGTTATCCTTCCGCTTCTTTGCCGGAACGGAAACCGGGAAAGAGGCTACACAAGTGCGGAGAGGTGTCCGAGTGGTTTAAGGAGCACGCCTGGAAAGTGTGTATACGTTAATCGCGTATCGCGGGTTCGAATCCCGCTCTCTCCGCCAGTTCGACCGTCGCGACGCCGAAAGGTGGCGCGGAGTCAAATTAGTCGAGGTTGCGGGGCCTTTATCGAGGCCGCGAGGTTCGACAAATTTGTCTGGAACAAATTTGGTCAGCCGTAGGCTGACCCGGAGCGAAGCGGAGGGCGAGGGCAGGAATGCCCGAGCAATCCCGCTCTCTCCGCCAGTTCCAACGTCTTTATGGTGGCCCTGTCGGTCCCCCCGCGACGATAGTCCGTAAACTCCGCCAGGTCCGGAAGGAAGCAACGGTAGCGGATGATTCGGGTGCCGGGGTGTGGCTGGCAGGGTCATCGCCTTTTCGGGCCGCCGCTATCGCGCGCCCCTTCTCCTTGGCACAATCGACTGTCGCCCCAAGGTAGATCGCATGTCCTATCAGGTCCTCGCACGCAAGTGGCGCCCGCGCAAGTTCGCAGAACTCGTGGGCCAGGAACATGTGGTCCGCGCGCTCACCAATGCGCTCGACAGCGGCCGCATGCACCATGCCTACCTCTTCACTGGCACCCGTGGCGTCGGCAAGACGACGATCGCGCGTATCTTTGCCAAGTCGCTGAACTGCGAACGCGGTGAATCTGCCGATCCCTGCGGCGAATGCGCCGTCTGCACCGCGGTGGACGCCGGCCGTTTCGTCGACCTGCTCGAGATCGACGCGGCCAGCAATACCGGCGTGGACGATGTCCGCGAGGTGATCGAGAACGCGCAATACGCACCGTCGCGGGGTCGCTTCAAGGTGTACCTCGTCGACGAGGTGCACATGCTGTCCAAGCCGGCCTTCAACGCGCTGCTGAAGACGCTGGAAGAACCGCCGCCGCACGTGAAGTTCCTGCTCGCCACGACGGATCCGCAGAAGCTGCCGGTGACGGTGCTTTCGCGTTGCCTGAAGTTCAACCTCAAGCGCCTGCTGCCGGACCAGATCTCGGGGCAGATGAAACATATCCTCGGCGCCGAGGCGATCGAGTACGACGAGGAAGCCATCACCGAACTCGCCCACGGCGCGGACGGCTCGCTGCGCGACGGCCTGTCGCTGCTCGACCAGGCGATCGCCTACGGCGGCGGCGTGCTGCGCGCGGGCGAAGTGCGCGCCATGCTGGGCAGCGTCGAACGCGGCCAGGTGCTGGGCGTGCTCGAGGCGCTGGCGTCCGGCGACGGCGCGGCCCTGATGGCCGAGGCCGATCGCATCGCCTCCTTCTCGCCGGACTTCGGCGGCGTGCTCGACGACCTCGCCACCGTGCTTCATCGCATCCAGTTGCTGCAGCTGGTGCCTGGCTACCGCTCCGAAGAAAGCGACGCCGGCCTGGCGACGCTGGCCGGGCAGCTCAACGCCGAAGACGTCCAGCTGTACTACCAGATCGCCACCAACGGTCGCCGCGAGCTGCCGATGGCGCCGGATGCGCGGATCGGCTTCGAAATGGTGCTGCTGCGCATGCACGCGTTCCGGCCGGCGGATGGCGAACAAGGGCCGCCGGCGCCGCGTAGCGCCTCCGGCCCGACGGCCGCGCGCCAGGCCTCGCAAGGCCCGGCCGCCAGTGCGCCGGCCCCCTCGCGCCAGGCGCCGCAGGCACAGGCAACGCCGTCCCGCCCGGCAGCGCAGGCGCAGGCATCCACCGCGCCGCCGCGCCCGGCTACGCAGTCGCCGGCCGCCAGCGCCCCGGCCCCGGCGGCAGCCCCCGCGCCGGCGCGTCCGATCGCGATGGGCGCCAATGGCCTGCCGGACTGGCACGACATCGTGGAGCGCGCGCACCTGCGCGGCCCGATCGGCCAGCTGGCGCAGAACTGTTCGTTGCGCGAGGTCGATGGCGAGGCCATGGTGATGGCGCTGCAGCCGCAGCACCTGCACCTGGCCGTGGAGCCGCTCACCAGCCAGATGGAAGAAAAGGTCTCTCAGGCGCTCGGTCGCCGGGTGCGCTTCCGCTTCGTCGCCGACCAGGGTAGCCAGGGCAACCTCGGCACGCCTGCCGAGCGTCGCGCGCAGGCCGCCAGCGATGCCCAGGCCAACGCCGAAGCCTCGATGGATGCCGACCCCTTTGTACAGGCGCTCAAGCGCGACTTCGGCGCGCGCGTCATTCCCCAATCGATCAAACCCGTGGAGCCCGGAACATGAAAGGTCAAATCGGTCAGCTGATGCAGCAGGCCCAGCGCATGCAGGACGAGATGAAGCGCGCGCAGGATGAACTGGCGAAGACGGAAGTGACCGGCAGCGCCGGTGGTGGCCTCGTGACGGTGACCATGAGCGGCGGCCACGAAGTGCGCGCCGTGCATATCGATCGCCAGGCATTCGCAGATGACGCCGAGATGGCGGAAGACCTCGTTGCCGCCGCCATCAACGATGCCGTCAACAAGATCGCTGAGCTGAGCCGTTCGCGCCTGGGCGGTGTGACCGCCGGCCTGAACCTGCCGCCCGGCTTCAAGATGCCGTTCTAAGGCAAGCGAGCCGACGCGATGAGCAATGGTTCCCGCCTACTGGGCGAACTGATCGACGCCCTGCGCTGCCTGCCGGGCGTGGGCGCCAAGAGCGCCCAGCGCATGGCTTTCCACCTGCTCGAGCGAGAGCGGCAGGGCGGCATGCGCCTGTCCGCCGCGCTGGAGTCGGCGATGCGCGACGTGGGCAACTGCACGCGTTGCCGTAATTTCAGCGAAACGCCGGTGTGTTCGCTTTGCGCGAGCAGCAGTCGCGACAAGCAGATCCTGTGCGTCGTGGAGTCGCCGTCGGACCTTGCCGCGATCGAGCAGGCGACGGGCTTCCGCGGCCACTACTTCGTCCTTCTCGGCCGGCTGTCGCCGCTGGACGGCCTTGGCCCGGAAGAGCTCGGCCTGCCGTTGCTGGTCGAGCGGCTAGGCGAGGGCGACGTTGAAGAAATGATCATTGCCACCAACCCCACGGTGGAAGGCGAGGCGACGGCGCATTACATCGGCCAGCTGGCCCGCGCCGCAGGCATCCGGGCCACGCGCCTGGCCCATGGCGTGCCGCTGGGCGGTGAGCTGGAATTCGTCGACCGAGGTACGCTGGCCCACGCGTTCGGCAGCCGCCAGTCGCTCGGCTGACCCAAGGAGATTGACGTGACCGATACGATTTTCGCAAAGATCGTCCGCCGGGAAATCCCGGCCGATATCGTTTATGAAAACGAAGACGTGCTCGCCTTCCGCGACCTCAATCCGCAGGCGCCGGTGCACGTGTTGTTCATTCCCAAGCGGGCGATCGCCACGCTGGACGACGCCGTGCCCGGCGATGCCGAGCTGCTCGGCAAGCTGCTGCTCGCCGCGGCGGCGTATGCACGCGAGCAGGGCTTTGCCCAGGACGGCTACCGCACGGTGGTGAACACCAACGGCCACGGCGGCCAGACCGTGTTCCACATCCACGTGCACCTGCTGGCCGGCCGCCAGATGCACTGGCCCCCCGGCTGAGCAATCCGCTACTTCCCCTGTAGGAGCGCGCCCGCGCGCGACCCGCCAATGGCGGTCTATAAAAAACCGGCCCAGGAAAAAGCCGTCCCAAAAAAAAGCCGGCCCATGGCCGGCTTTTTTGATCCCCGCTAGCGCACGCCCGCTTACTTCGCCGGACGCGGCGGAGGCGGCTGGCGGATGATCACCGTGCGCGGACGGTACCAGTAAGGGTCGCCCCACGGGCCGTAGCCACCCCAGCCACCGTAGCCGAAGCCCGGCCCGAAGCCCGGACCCCAGAACGGGTCATAGAAGCCTGGCGGGTAGCGGTTCACCGGCACACGCTTCGGCCACAGGTACACCACGTCGGCCTCGACCCGAGGATAGGCGTAATCGAAATCGCCGACCTTCTGCGATACCGCGCCGTGCAAGGTACCGGTCACCGTGATCTCGCGACCGCGGACGAACACTTCCGGATCGTAGAAACCGTCGCGGCAGGCCACGAAGCGGCCCGAGCTCTCGGACTTGCCGGCGGTCGGTCGGGCCTCGTCGTCGAGCGGCTGCGACAGGACGAAGAAGCACGTCTGCTGCGGGCCCGGTTCGGTCTTGATGATCTCACCACCCCAGCGCACCTTCGCACCCGGCGCGCCACCCTGCTGGGCACCTGCCGTGGATACGTCGTTGAACTGGCCCTGCAGTGGCTGCGGTACCGTGGCGCACGCGCCAAGAGCCAGGGTGGCGGCGGCAACGACCAACGGTTTGTACATGGACATGTCACTCTCCTCGGGGCAACGGGCACAACCGTCGCCATGGGCCTATTTGACCACGCCACGCGGCTTGAATTCCCTAACCCCTTGCCGAAACTGGACGACCAGTTCAGGTGGCGGTTCGTCATGCGCGTAACGTGACCTCAAGTAAAGCTCGCTCAACCTTTCCAAGGCATTTCGATGCGCAGGCAGTGAGCGTGCCGCCCTTGCCATGAAATGCTTTGGGCCTTCGCCCGTGCGCCGGCTGACCCCGGCCTTCGCAAGTTTGCGTTGCAGGCGACGCATCAACGCGTCGAGTGCATCGCCTTCACGGCGCTGGAACAAAGCCCAGCCCAACGCGACCGCCACCAGCAGGGAACAGCCGACCGCCAGGATCACGGCCAGGTCGCTGACGTCGGTGCGCCGTATGCCGAAGGGGCGCAACATGCCCCGCTGGCGTAGCGCATCAAAACCGTTAACGGCCTCGTTCCACCATTGGTTGACGACATCCCAGCGATCGCGCGCGTTGCGCAGCCACGCCATGTCGAAGAAGGATGTGCCGTCGTTACCGGCGGCTGCCGCGGCCGGTGCGCCGAGGCTGACCCGTTCGGGACGGACCGCGCCGGTCGGGTCGTAACGAACCCATCCACGCCCTTCGATCCATGCCTCGACCCATGCGTGCGCATCGGACCGACGCACTAGCAGGTATTGGCCAAGCGTATTCCAGTAGCCTCCCTGGTATCCGGTGACCACGCGGGCGGGGATGCCGGCGGCACGCATCAGGAACGCGAACGACGACGCGTAGTACTCGCAGAAGCCTTCCCGGGTCTGGAACAGGAAGTCGTCGATGCGGTCGGCACCCAGCGGGGCGGGCGCCAGCGTGTAGCTGTATCCGCCATCGCGGAACAGCGACAGCGCCGCCCGCGCGATCGCCTGCGGGTCGTGGTTGTAGTGGTCGGCCCAGGCCGCGGCCAGCTCCCGTGCCCGCGGGCCGACGCCGGCAGGCAGTTGCAGTGCCGCCCGGCGCAGGCCCGGGTTGAGGGTCTCGTCGAGACGATAGTCGGTCGCAGCGGCCAGGTCGTACGACGTCGGCGTGCGAACCGGATCCTGTGTTCGCAGGGTTCGGTCGAAACGCAGCGTGGCGATGGACGGTGGGGCCGTGGGCATGTCCAGCGCAGGCAGGATCCGCTGCTGGGTGGGCTCAAGGGTGACGTGATAGCGGAAGCGTGGTTCGCCCTTGAACGTCGTCGCGGGCGACGCGTAGCCACTGAAGCCTTCGCTCCACTGCTTGCCGTCGAACGACATCATCGTATACGCGCGGAAGTAGCGTCCTTCGGGCAGCGGAGCCCGGCCGTCGAAGGTCACGCGCATGGCGGGCGTGTCGTCGACCAGCAATTCGGCCATCTCGCCCGGCACCATGCTGCTGGACAAGCCGGTGACCGCACGGTCGGCTTTCGGTGCGCCCCACAGGGGCGACTCGAGCCGCGGAATGAAGAGGAAGGCGAAGGCGGCGAGGGGGACGGACGCAAGCAGGGAAACCAGTGCCGGCGCGAGTTCGGTGCGCCAGCCCCGGACGCCTGGTGCCACCTCCTCGAGCGCACGCAAGGTACCCAGGGCGGGTACCAGTGCGCATGCCACCACGACAGTGGCCACGATCGACTGGTCGAAAAGCAGCGCGCTCATCAACGCGAACCCGCCGAAGGCGATGCCGACGCGGGCATCGCGGGGATGTTCGGTCTCGAGCAATTTCAGCACGAGCAGGCCGACCGCGAATGCGCTGCCGGGTTCGCGGCCGAACAGCGTGCCGTAGAACGCGACGACTACGGCGAGCAGCAGGCCCACCAGTGGCAGCTTGATCCAGGTCGATGGCCGCCGCCCGCCCGCGCGGCGCTGCCACCAGCGCCACGCCAGGATCACGGCGAGGCCCGCGCTGAGCCACCAGGGCAGGTGGGTCGCGTGCACCGCGACGACGAAGGCCATTGTCAGGCAAAGCAGGTCAAACGGCCTGGGGGCGAGCAGGGGCGCCGTTTCCAGCCGAGGGGTGAGCGACAGGCGGAAGCGGGTCATGGCCGCAGCGCCAGTGCCGTCATGCAGCGGTGGTAGTGCTCGTCGCCCTGCGCTATGTCGAAATAGCCATCCGGCAGGCGCAGGCTCCAGCGCCTGCCACCATCGCGTGCCTCGTCGACCCAGCGGGCCAGCCTGGCGATGCGCGATTCGTTGTCCAGGCCGTGCACGCTATCCCAGTCCAGCCGCCAGTCTTCCTGCGGTGCCGGTTGCTCGAGATCCTTCACCAGCAGGCCGTGATGGCGTGCGCTCAGCTTCCACGCGATCTGCCGTCGCGGATCGCCGGGACGGTAATCGCGCAGTGCCGCCAGTTCGTCGCCGGGGCGCGGCCGGCCACGATCGGCGTCGCCCTCGGGTTCGAACGGCGATGGGCCCATCGCCTCGGCCATGGGGTAGACCAGCACGGTGCTGTCGGGATGGATCCAGCTCCACGCGCGGAATAGCCCGAGCGGCCAGCGCGTGTGTACACGCATGCGTGGCAGCGGGAGCCAGCCGCGGCGCTCGGCCTCCAGCTCGAATTCGACCGTGGCACTGCCCGCCGCGGGCACGCGCACGGCATGTTCCACGCCATCGACATCGATCCGCACGGCAGCTCGCTCACGCTGGCTCGCCGACAGGTCCAGCGACACATGGATGCGCTCGCCGGCGCGTGCCGTGTCGGCGCGCAAGCCACCGATGCCCAGGCCGTTGAGAGTGCGGAACGCCACCAGCATGCTGCCGGCAGTGGCGGCGCCGAGCAGGCAGGTCAGCATCAGGGCGGCGTTGTTCGCGTAGTTCAGCGCGCCCACCAGCATCACGCCGAGCACCATGGAGAACGCGACGCCAAAGCCGGTTGGCACGATGTAGATGCGCCGGCGATGCAGCACGATGGGCAGCGCTTCGCGCGGCCGCAGCCGGGTGAGCGCAGGGAGCCGCCGCTCGGCCCAGCCCAGCACGCGCGACACGCCGCTTTCCATCAGGGCACCGGCGTCTCGGCGAGGATCGCGCGCGCGATGGCTTCGCGGTGGCTGCCGCGGCCGGGCACGAGGCGATGGGCGGCGGCTGGCACGAACACGGTCTGCACGTCCTCGGGGATCACGTGGTCGCGGCCGCTAAGCATGGCCCACGCGCGCGACGCGGCAAGGATGGCGAGGCCGGCGCGCGGCGACAGGCCGACGCGCACCTCGTTGTGCTTGCGGCTGGCCGCGAGCAGGGCCTGCAGGTAATCGAGCAGCGTGCTGCTGGCCTTGACCGCCTGCGCGGCCGCGCGCAGGTGCGAGATGGCTTCCACGTCCAGTCGCGGCCGCAGGGTCGCGACCATGTCGCGCCGGTCTTCGCCGATCAGCAGCGCGCGCTCGGCGGCCGGGTCCGGGTAGTCCAGCGATAGCCGGAGCATGAAGCGATCCAGTTGGGAATCCGGCAGCGGGAACGTGCCCGCGAGGTCGAGCGGGTTCTGCGTCGCGACCACGAAGAACGGCTTCGGAAGATCGTACGTCGTCCCGTCCGCGGTGACCTGGCCTTCGGCCATCGCCTCGAGCAGGGCGCTCTGTGACTTCGGCGTCGCGCGGTTGATCTCGTCCGCAAGCAGCAGGCTGGTGAAGATCGGGCCGGGGATGAAGCGGAACTCGCCGGTCTCGCGCTCGTACACGCTGACCCCGATAATGTCCGACGGCAACAGGTCGCTGGTGAACTGGATGCGTTGGAAGTCGAGCTCGAACGTAGCGGCAAGCGCATGGGCGAGGGTGGTCTTGCCCACGCCCGGCACGTCTTCGAGCAAGAGGTGTCCGCCGGCGAGCAGGCAGGCGAACGCGAGCTTCACCTGGCGCGGCTTGCCCAACAGAACGCCGTTGACCTGCGCGAGCGCCGCGTCCAGCCGGTGGCGCAGCATTTCGTCATTGAGTGGAGTAATGGCTGACATGATCGATGCGTGTGCCCCCCGGCGTAGCCATGTCGATGGTTGATCCGTCGAGTTTAGCGGTGCGCACGCGGCACTGGCGAGGCATGTTTCTCGTCCTGTTCGTGCTGGCGTGTGCCGCGAGGGTTGTCATAGCGGCCACGCTGTCGCCCTTCGGTGACGAAGCCTTCTACTGGCAGGAGAGCCTGCAACCCGCGTGGGGCTACAGCGACCTGCCTCCCCTGACCGCGTGGTTGATCGCCGCATCCGAGGCCGTATTCGGGCATGGCCTGCTGCCCATGCGCCTGCCTTTCCTCATGCTCGGCGCGCTGCTGCCCTGGCAGGTCGCGGCCATGGCAGGTCGTCATGGGGGAGAGCTGGCGCGCTGGCAGGCAGCGACGTTTGCCCTGGCGCTTCCGCTCGTGGGCAGCCTGGGCGTGCTGGCGCTTCCCGACGTGCCACTGACGTTCGCCATCATGCTCGCTGCGCAGGGTTTGCTGCGTGCGCTTGAGACAAATCGTACGCAAGCGTGGCTCCTGCTCGGCGTCGGGCTGGCGCTGGCGTGGGCCACCCATTACCGCGCGGCCATGGCCATGCTGGCGGGCCTGGTTTGCCTGTCGGCCACCGCCCGGGGTCGCGCGACATGGCGCGAGCCACGCCTGTGGCTGGCAATGGCGATCGCGGCGATCGGGCTCGTGCCCCTCGTGCTCTACAACCTCGCCGCGCGGGGCGCAGGGCTCGCGTTCCAACTGGTCGAGCGCAATCCCTGGCAATTCCATGCCGACGCGCTGGTCCAGCCGCTGGAGCAGGCGATCGCCTGCACGCCCTTCATGTACGCCTTGCTGCTGTGGGCGCTGTGGCAGGCATGGCGACGTCGTGGCACGGCACCGTATGACGTGGTCGGCATGTTGGCCGGCACGTTCATCGTGGCGTACTTCGTCCTGGGGCTGTTCGCCGACGACGTCCGCTTCCGTGCGCATTGGCCGCTGCCGGGCTACGTGCTGTTATGCGTGGTGTTGCCCGCTTTAATGGTCGCGGCGTCGCAGCGCATGCGCCGGTTTGCCTGTGTGGCACTTGGGGTGGCGTGCCTGGGCATGGTGGTCGGCTTCGGTTATCTCGGGCTGGCGGCATCGGTCGATGGGTCCGCCGTGCTCGCGCGTGCCAAGGCGTTTCCTTCGAACTTCACCGGCTGGCGTGAGGCGACGGCAGCGCTTCCGCCGCGCCCGGAAGGCGCATTGTGGGTCGCCGACAATTTCATGCTCGCTGCGGAACTGCGCTTCCAGCTGGGGTCGGATGCCACGGTGTATAGCCTCGACAGTCCGCTGAACACGAAGCACGGGCGCGCCGCGCAACTGCATGCGTGGGGTTTAGACGAAGCGGGGCTGGCCGCACATGCGGGGGCGGCGATGGTGCTGGCGGTCGACGAGAGCGCGCTGCGCGAGCGCGAGGTTCGCGCCTGGCTCGGTTCGGTATGTTCGCGAGTGGACCTCGTGCGGCCGCTTGGCCGGGTCGACGCGTTCGACGGGCGGCGGCGGTTCGCGTACTACGAAGCACGCGTGCGTAGGTCGCCCGGGCCGGTCGAAGATCCGGACCGCTGCGTCGTGTGGATGCAGGCCTATCGCGCGCAGGCTGCGACCAACGTGCGTTGACGGCGAGGGCTCCTGCGAGCCGGCGATGCGCTATGGGAGGACGATCCCCGCGTCGCGCAGCAAGCGCGACGTGGCAATCAGCGGCAGCCCAACCAGTGCCGTGGGATCGTCGTTGGCGATGCGCTCGAACAGGGTGATGCCCAGTCCCTCGCATTTGAAGCTTCCCGCGCAGTCGAGCGGACGCTCGCGCTCGACGTAACGCTCGATCTCTTCGCGCGACAGCGTGCGGAAGACGACCCGTGTTTCATCGACCCAGGCGTGGGCGACGCCCTCGGCATCGATGACGCAAACCGCCGTGTGGAAGACCACCTCGCGGCCGGAACTGGCCTCGAGCTGGCGATGGGCGGCGGCCACGGTGCCGGGCTTGTCCAGCACCGTGCCCTCCAGGTTGGCGACCTGGTCCGAGCCGATGACCACCGTGCCCGGATGGGCCGCGGCGATCGCGCGGGCCTTGGCCTCCGCCAGCCGCGCCGACCGGGCCGCGGGCGCCTCGCCCGGCTGCGCCGCCTCGTCGGTGCCGGGCGCAGCCTGGGTGAAGGTCTCCAGCACGCGGCGGAGCAGGGCGGCCCGGTAGGCCGAGGTCGAGGCGAGGATGACGGCGGGTACGCTCACGGTTCAGCGGTCCGGCTGGAAATGTTCGCGCACCGCGGTGTCGAGGGCGGCGTGCGCCTCGTCGAGGGCCTGCAGCCGCGGTTCGAGCTGGTGGCGGGCGCGGACCAGTGCATCCACGGCGTCGTCCAGCTCGCGCTGGGTAGCGCTGGGCGCGCGATCACGGATCCACAGGCGCTGCTGTAGCAGCGCGCGCAGGCCCGAATCGACGGCGAGCTGGGCCTCGACTTCGCCCACGGCGGGCTGGTCGGGGCTGAACTGCATGACGGCATGGGCTCGCTGCAGGCGCTCCCGGCACTCCTTCAGGTCGATCTCCAGCCGGTCCGCCTGATCCATCAGGTCCTGCAGGGCGCCATGCCGGCGGCGACGGCGCTGGTGGGCCAGGGTCCACGCGCAGAGCCCGGCGACCGCGATGACCATCGCCGCAAGTGCATAAAAAGCAAAAGAAAACACGCGCGCTCTTCCCCTGGTTGGGCCTGCTGCGGCACACTGCAGCCTCGCCGCGAGTCTGCCCGAAACCGGCCCCGCTTCGCAAAAAGTGGGCGCTGAACCTGTCGCTACCGCTAACCGGTTGACTTCAGGAGTGTTGATGCCTACCATTTCCCGATTATGTCCGTGACTCTGCCATCGTCCGTGGACGCTTGGCGCGAAGTTCGTGCGCGGCGTTCGTTCCAGGGCCAGCTACCCCTTTCGGCGTTCAAGCGCCTCGGAGAGGTGATTGCGTCGCCCGAGGGAGACGTTGCCTACGAACTGGATTTCGGTCGGGACGACCTGGGTGTTGCCTACGTGGCTGTCCGCGCGACGGCGTCACCCATGCTGGTCTGCCAGCGTTCCCTGGAGCCGTTCCGGCTTCCGGTGGAGGTCGATGCCGTACTCGGACTGATCGTCGAAGAGCGTGAGGAAGCTTCGCTTCCGCCCGGCTACGAACCGCTCCTGCTGGAGCAGGACGGCAAGCTGGACCCGCTGGCCACGATCGAAGACGAACTGCTGTTGGCGCTGCCCCTGGTCCCGGTCAATCCGGACTATGAGTTGCCCGAAGACGTAACCGGCTCCGACGAAGAAGATGAAACGCCTTCGCCGGAAGCATCCGACAACCCGTTCGCGGCACTCCGCGAACTCATGAAGAAGTAATCGCTGGAGATTTGCCATGGCCGTTGCCAAGAGCCGCAAGACCCCGTCCACCCGCGGCATGCGCCGTTCGCACGACGCCCTGAAGGGCGTGCAGCTGTCGACCGACCCGACCAGCGGTGAAGTCCACCTGCGTCACCACGTGACGAAGGATGGCTTCTACCGTGGCAAGAAGGTCATCGACACCCGCGGTGCGGTTGAAGTCGAAGACTGATCCCGCGCAAGCTGGGAACATCCTTACGCAGGCGGCGCGGAAACGCGCCGCTTTGCGTTTCCGTCCTTGTTAACGGGGAACGGTCCTGAAATACGCCCGCATCACCGGTACTGGCAGCGCACTTCCCGACAAGGTCGTGACCAATGCCGACCTCGAGAAGATCGTCGACACGAGCGACGAATGGATCCGCACGCGCACGGGTATCACCCAGCGGCACATCGCGGCGGAAGGTGAAACCACGGGTGACCTCGGCTTCCTCGCCGCCCAGCGCGCGCTCGAAGCCGCCGGGGTCCAGGCCTCGACGCTCGACATGATCCTTGTCGGGACGACGACCCCCGACCTCGTCTTTCCCTCCACCGCCTGCCTCATCCAGCATCGGCTGGGAGCCAACGGCTGCGCCGCGTTCGACGTGAACGCCGCCTGCTCGGGCTTCGTCTATGCGCTTGGCGTGGCCAACGCCTTCATCCGCTCGGGCCAGGCCCGGCGCGTGCTGGTGATCGGTGCCGAAACGCTTACCCGCATGGTTGACTGGACCGAGCGCGAAAGCTGCGTGCTGTTTGGCGACGGCGCAGGCGCGGTCGTGCTCGAAGCGTCCGACGAGCCCGGCATCCTCGCCACCCGCATCCATGCCGATGGCGGCTACAAGAATCTCCTGTACAGCCCGGTGGGCGTCTCGGTGGGCTTCAGCGACGCACCGAACCACGGCGTGCGCATCACCATGGCCGGCCGCGAGGTGTTCAAGGTCGCGGTGAAGACGCTCGACGCGCTGGTCGGCGAAACGCTGGCCGATGCCGGGATGAAGGAAGAAGACATCGACTGGCTGATCCCGCACCAGGCCAACCTGCGCATCATCGAGGCCACGGCCAAGCGGCTGAACATGTCGATGGAGCGGGTGATCGTCACCGTCGACAAGCATGCCAATACCTCGTCGGGCTCGGTGCCGCTGGCGCTGGATTACGCCGTGCGTTCGGGCAAGGTCCAGCGCGGGCAGAACCTGCTGCTGGAGGCATTCGGGGGTGGGTTTACCTGGGCATCGGCGCTGCTGCGGTATTAGGCGGTCGAGGCGCTCCACACGCCTGCGAATGGTGCAATGGCGCGGGCGTTGGGGCACCATTCCCGGTTTGAACGCCCGGAATCGATCCGCATGACCTCGACCAGCGCCTCGCTCGCTATCGTTTTCCCCGGCCAGGGTTCGCAGTCCGTCGGCATGCTTGCCGAGCTGGCCGCCGCCCACCCGGAAGTGGAAGCCACCTTCGCGGAAGCATCCGACGGTGCCGGCGTGGACCTCTGGGACATCGCCCGGAACGGTCCGGAAGAAAAGCTCAACAGCACTGAAAACACCCAGCCGGCCCTGCTGGCCGCCAGCGTTGCCGTGTGGCGCGTGTACCTGAAGCAGGGCGGCAAGCTGCCGGCCTACCTTTCGGGCCATAGCCTGGGCGAGTACAGCGCCCTCGTGGCCGCCGGCGCACTGTCGCTGAAAAACGCCGCCGGCCTCGTCGCCGAGCGCGGCCGCCTGATGCAGGCCGCCGTGCCGCCGGGCGTGGGCGCCATGGCCGCCATCCTCGGCGGTGACGACGCACAGATCGCCCAGGTTTGCGCGGAAGTGGCCGAAGGCCAGGTGGTCGCCCCGGCCAACTTCAATTCGCCCGGCCAGCTGGTGATCGCCGGCCACGCCGAGGCCGTGGACCGCGCGCTGGCGCGGCTGGCCGAGCTTGGCGTGAAGAAGGCGGTGAAACTTGCCGTTTCGGTGCCTTCGCACTGCATGTTGATGCGCGATGCCGCCGATCGCCTGGGCGAGCGGATGGCGGCGATCGAGTGGTCGATGCCGTCCATCCCGGTCGTGCAGAACGCCGACGCCACCGTGCATGCGTCCCTGGACGACATCCGCGGCGCCCTGCAACGCCAGCTTTACCTGCCCGTGCGCTGGACCGAATGCGTCCAGGCCCTTGCCGCCCATGGCGTCACCCAGATCCTCGAATGCGGCCCGGGCAAGGTCCTTTCCGGCCTGGTCAAGCGCATCGACAAGTCGGTGGACGCCCGGCCCATCGGCAGCCCGGCCGAGCTCGACGCCGCCGTGCAGGCCTGATCCCGAATTCCTGACTAGGACTCATCATGACCCACACCCTGAACGGTGAAATCGCGCTGGTCACCGGCGCCAGCCGCGGCATCGGCGCCGCCATCGCCGACCGCCTTGCCGCGCTGGGCGCGACCGTGTACGGCACCGCGACCAGCGAAAACGGCGCGAAAGCCATCGGCGAGCGGCTCGCCGCCCACGGCGGCCAAGGCCGCGTCCTCGACGTGACCAACCCCGAAGCCATCGATGCCTTGGTCGACGAGATCGCCAAAAGCTCCGGCGCGTTGTCGATCCTGGTGAACAATGCGGGCATCACCCGCGACCAGCTCCTCATGCGCATGAAGGAAGAGGACTGGAGCGCCATCATGGATACCAACCTGACCTCGGTGTTCCGCACCTCGAAGGCCGTGATGCGCGGGATGATGAAGGCGCGCAAGGGCCGCATCATCAGCATCGCCTCGGTGGTCGGCGTGACCGGCAACCCGGGCCAGGCCAATTACGCGGCGGCGAAGGCCGGCATCATCGCCTTCTCCAAGTCGCTGGCCCGCGAGATCGGCTCGCGCGGCATCACCGTGAACGTGGTGGCTCCGGGCTTCATCGACACCGACATGACCCGTGCCCTGCCGGAAGAACAGCGCCAGGCACTGCTCTCGGGCATTGCACTGGGCCACCTGGGCGACAGCCAGGACATCGCCGAGGCCGTGGCCTTCCTGGCCTCGCCGGCCGCGAAGTACATTACGGGCGAAACCCTGCACGTCAACGGCGGCATGTATATGCCCTGATCGGGCAAGGCCCGTGGCAGTCGCCACCGGGCCGATTTTGAGAGACAATCACGCTTTCGCGTCCGGGTTTGCCCGGCCGCTATCTACGTCACGGCACATGCTGGCGGGTATGGACCTTAGCCACTACAATGCGCCGGATTTTTTCCCTCGGGAGGTTATAGCGACATGAGCACCATCGAAGAACGCGTCAAGAAGATCGTCGTCGAGCAGCTGGGCGTCAAGGAAGATGAAGTCACCAACAACGCATCGTTCGTGGACGATCTCGGCGCGGATTCGCTGGACACCGTTGAACTGGTGATGGCTCTCGAAGAAGAGTTCGAGACCGAGATCCCGGACGAAGACGCCGAGAAGATCACCACCGTTCAGCAGGCCATCGATTACATCAACGCCCACCAGAAGGGCTGATGACGATTGGTTGTCGATCGGAGGCGCCGCCTCCCGTCGATCTCCGAGCGACACGGAAGCTGCGCCGTCATGGCGCAGTTTTCGTTTCCGAATACCGTAACCTGCGCCCGCGTATGGTTAGCTGGGCACAGTGAAGGAACAGACGCATGAGCAAACGACGTGTGGTAGTGACCGGCATGGGCATCGTCTCGCCGGTCGGCAACGATCTCGCCACCGCCTGGAAGAACGTCGTCGAAGGTAACAGCGGCATTGGCCCGGTCACCGAATTCGACGCAAGCGCATACGCCACCCGCATCGCGGGCGAGGTGCGCGGTTTCGATCCCGTGGACGCGTTCTTCGACGGCACCGACATGCCCGAGGACGAACGCCGCGCCATCGCGAAAGACTTCAAGCGGATGGATCCGTTCATCCACTACGGCATCGTCGCCGGCACCCATGCGTTCCGTCAGTCGGGCCTGGTCATCACCGACGAGAACGCCGGTCGCGTGGGCGTCGCCGCTGGCGCGGGCATCGGTGGCCTGCACACCATCGAGGGCACCGCCCTCGAGCTGGCCGAGAAGGGCCCGCGCAAGGTGTCGCCGTTCTACGTGCCCAGCTCGATCATCAACATGGTGGCCGGCAACCTGTCGATCTACCACGGCCTGAAGGGCCCGAACATCGCGCTGGTCTCGGCCTGCACCACGGCCGCGCACAATATCGGCATGGCCATGCGCCTCATCCAATACGGCGATGCCGACGCGATGCTGGCCGGCGGTGCCGAGTTCGCCACCACGCCGACCGCCATGGCGGGCTTCTGCTCGGCCAAGGCGATGTCCACGCGCAACGACGATCCGACGCACGCCAGCCGTCCGTGGGACACCGGCCGTGACGGCTTCCTGCTGTCGAACGGCGCGGGCATGCTGATGCTCGAGGAATACGAGTTCGCGAAGGCGCGCGGTGCCACCATCCTGGCCGAGATCATCGGCTTCGGCATGAGCGGCGACGCGTACCACATCACCGCGCCGAGCGGCGACGGTGCCGAACTGGCCATGCGCAACGCGCTGCACGACGCCGGCCTGAAGGCGGAAGACGTGCAGTACGTCAACGCGCACGGCACGTCCACCCCGGTGGGCGACATGGGCGAAGCCAAGGCAATCCGCAGCGTGTTCGGCGAGCACGCCACGCACAAGGGCAAGTTTGCCGTGAGCTCCACCAAGTCGGTCACCGGCCACCTGCTGGGTGCCGCGGGCGGCGTGGAAGCGATCTTCACCATCCTGGCGCTGCGCGACGGCATCATCCCGCCGACCATGAACCTGCAGGACGTCGATCCCGAAGTCGCTGCGCTGGGCATGGACCTCGTGCCGAACAAGGCCGAGAAGGCCGACCTGACGGTGGCGATCTCCAACTCGTTCGGCTTCGGCGGTACCAACGGCACGCTCGTCTTCCGCCGCGTCTGACCATAGCGTTGGCTTTTACGACGCGAACCCTTGCCGGCCGGCGCGATCTCCTCGCGCCGGCCGCGCTGTTTCCGGCGCGCTATCCCGCCTTGCTTGCGTCGGCCGTGACCGGCACGGCGCAATCGCGCTTCGACATCCTCTTCGCTGGTGGCGATGCGTCGCTCGCGCTGGATGCGCAGGGCGCGTTGCGCGACGAGAACGGTGAGCCGGTCGACGGCACCTTCCTCGATGCACTGGATCGCGCCTGGGCTGGCCGGCGACGCCAGCGCGTCGACGACGGCCTGCCGTTCCACGGTGGCTGGGTGGTGTACCTCGGCTATGAACTGGCGGCGCAGGTCGAACCGTCACTGAGGCTGCCGGCCTCGCGCGGCGAGGTCCCCGTGGCGTTCGCGTTGCGTGCGCCGGCGGCGGCGATCGTCGACCACGTGGAGGGACGCACCATCCTCGTGGCCGAGGAGGGCGCCACGCACTGGCTGGATACGCTCGAAGCCGACCTCGCCGTGGCCATGCCGGACCTCCCGCTCGCGATCCCCGCCCGCGTGGACGAAGACGCGCCGGAACGATTCCTTGCCGGCGTCCGTCGTATCCACGAACACCTGCGCGCGGGTGACACCTTCCAGGTCAACCTGTCGCGCCGCTGGACGGCCCGTTTCGACGACGCGCCCGCGCCCGCTGCGTTGATGCAGGCCCTGCGTCGCGCGAATCCCGCACCGTTCGCCGGCCTGCTGCAGCATGCGGGCTGGGCCATCGTCAGTTCCTCGCCGGAGCGCCTGGTCGAGTCGCGCGATGGCGTGCTGCAGACCCGGCCGATCGCGGGTACCCGCCCGCGCGTCGCCGGTGACGACGATGCCGCGCGTATCCGCGAACTCGCCACACATCCGAAGGAACGCGCCGAGCACGTGATGCTCATCGATCTCGAGCGCAACGACCTCGGCCGCGTCTGCGTGCCGGGCAGCGTGCGCGTCGACGAGCTGATGGTCGTGGAGAGCTATGCGCACGTGCACCACATCGTTTCGAACGTGCGCGGCCGGGCCCGCGAAGGCGTGACGCCGGGTGAAGTCATCGCGGCGACTTTCCCGGGCGGCACGATTACCGGGTGCCCGAAAGTCCGCTGCATGCAGATCATCGGCGACATCGAGCAGGAGCCGCGCGGCGCCTACACCGGTGCGCTGGGTTACCTCGACGATAGTGGCGACATGGACCTCAACATCCTTATCCGCACGTTGACGGCTGAAGGGCGTGATGTCTCGCTGCGCGCCGGTGCGGGCATCGTGACCGACTCCGTCCCGGACCGGGAGCTGGACGAGACGCGGGCCAAGGCGCGCGGTTTGCTGCGGATCTTCGGCGCGGCATGACGACGCGCTTTTCCGTGGATTTCCGCGACGCTGGCGAGGTGCCAGCCGGCGACCGCGGATTCACCTACGGTGATGGCCTGTTTGAAACGCTGCGCGTTGTCTCCGGCATGGCGCCGCTGTGGCATCGCCATGCGGCCCGCCTGCGCGAAGGGTGCGAACGCCTGCGCCTGCCCGTGCCGCCCATCGATGCGGTGCATGCCGAGGTGTTGCGCCTGTGCGAAGGCCTCGACGACGCGGTGGTGCGGATCACGTTCACGCGTGGCGTCGGCGCACGTGGCTATGCGCTGCCGACCGCGCCGAGCCCCACGCTCGTCGTTTCCGCCTCGCCGCTGGCGCTGGATGCCGACGCCACCACGCATGGCATCGCCGTGCGGCTGTGCGAGCTTCGGCTTGCAACGCAGCCTGCGCTTGCCGGGATCAAGCACCTGAATCGGCTGGAACAGGTGCTGGCGCGTGCGGAATGGAATGACGACGCCTATGCCGAAGGCTTGCTCAGCGACATGGACGGCGACCTCGTGTGCGCGACGGCCGCGAACCTGTTCGCCGTGTTCGATGGCCAGCTGGTGACGCCCCCGCTGGAGCGCTGCGGCGTGGCCGGCGTCGCCAGGGCCGAAATCATGGCGACGCACGGCGTGCAGGTGGCCCGGATGAACCCGGGGCGACTGTGCGAGGCCGACGAGGTCTTCCTCACGTCGGCTGTTCGCGGCATGCTCCCGGTCCGGGCCTTCGCGGCCCGCACGTGGCGACCCGGTCCCGTGACCCGCGCGCTACAGGCGCACTGGTCCGCGCTGGGCCTGCCCTTACCGAACCATCCGAAGGATCGTGATCGATGAAAGTGCGTGGCGTCGCCCCCTGGCGCGCGATCGTGTTGGTGGTTTTGCTGGCCGCCATCGCGGCCGGCGGATGGCTCTGGTTCGACTGGGCGCGCTTTGCGCGCTCACCGCTGGCGGTGTCGTCCACCGGGCAGAGCATCGACGTGGCGCGCGGTTCGTCGTTCAAGGACATCGTCCGCGACCTGCACGATCGCGGCGCGACCCAGGCGCCGTCGTTGTACTGGCGCGCCCTGGCCCTGCAGATGCATGCCTCCGGCCGCCTGCACGCGGGTGAATTCGCATTGCGCCAGGGCATGACGCCGCGCGACCTGATCAACGACATGGCCACGGGCAAGGTCATGCAGCGCAACTTCACCATCGTCGATGGCTGGACCTTCGCCGACCTGCGTCGCGCCCTCGGCGCCGTCGACACGCTCAGGCACGACTCGGCGGACGCGGACGACGCAGCGCTGATGAAGCGCATCGGCGCCGATGGCGAGATGCCCGAGGGGCGTTTCCTGCCGGAGACGTACGCCTATGTGAAAGGCGACACCGACAGCAGCATCCTCAAGCGTGCCTACGCGGCGATGGCGAAGACCCTGGACGCGGCCTGGAGCGGCCGTGCGCAGGACCTGCCGCTGGCTAGTCCCTATGAGGCGCTGATCCTCGCGTCCATCGTCGAGAAGGAAACGGGCAGGGCGGATGAGCGTCCGCGCATCGCCGGGGTGTTCGTCCGCCGCCTGCAGCAGCACATCCTGTTGCAGACCGATCCGACGGTGATCTACGGCATGGGCGCCAGTTACGCCGGCAACATCCACAAGAGCGACCTCACTACCGACACGCCCTACAATACGTATACGCGTGCCGGCTTGCCGCCCACGCCGATCGCCCTCCCGGGGCGCCCGGCGATCGAAGCGGCCCTGCATCCGGCCGAGGGCAAGGAGCTGTACTTCGTCGCCCGCGGCGATGGCAGCCACGTGTTCTCGGCTACCCTCGAAGACCATAACCGGGCCGTGGCCTGCTACCAGTTGAAGCGATGCCAGTGACCCAGCGCGGACGGTTGATCACCCTTGAAGGCGGCGAAGGCGCCGGCAAGAGCACGCTGCTGCGCGGGCTCGAGGCACACCTGCGCGAGCGCGGGGCCGATCTGGTGGTGACCCGTGAGCCCGGCGGCACCGACGTGGGCGAGGCCGTGCGCGGGGTGGTTCTGGATGCCACCAACAACGCGCTGTGCGCCGAAGCCGAACTGCTGCTGATGTTCGCCTCGCGTGCCCAACTGGTGCGCCAGGTGATCGAACCCGCACTGGCCGCCGGCCGCTGGGTCCTGTGCGACCGCTTCACCGACGCCAGCTATGCCTACCAGGGCGGTGGCCGTGGCCAGCCGATAGAGCGGATCGCCGAACTCGAGCGCTGGGCGGCACTCGGCCTCAAGCCGGACCTCACCCTGCTGCTCGACCTGCCGGTGAGCCAGGGCCGCGCCCGCGCCGCTGGCCGTGGCGAGGCCGACCGGATCGAGGTCGAAAGCGACGCCTTCTTCGAGCGCATCCGGGCCGCCTATCGTGAGCGCGCGGCGGCGGAGCCGGCGCGTTTCCGCGTGCTCGATGCGAGCGCGCTGCCGGATGCCGTGCTGGCAGAGGCCGTCGCTGGCCTCGCCGGGCTCTTCGCGGAGCGGGTGTCGTGACGGCGCGGCCCTGGCACGCCGAGGCCTGGGCCCGGCTGCAGGCCCGGCGCGAGCGCGATGCCCTGCCACACGCCCTGCTGCTCGCGGGGCCCGCGGGCCTCGGCAAGCGCGAATTCCTGGCCGACTTCGTCAAGGGGCTGCTCTGCCAGCGCCCCGTCGATGGCATGCCGTGCGGCACCTGCCGCAGCTGCCTGCTGGTGGCGGCGGGCACTCACCCGGACATCGTCGGCATCACGTTCGGCCTGCGCAAGGATGGTGGCACCCGCACCGAAGTCGTCGTCGACCAGATTCGCGACCTGTCGCAGCGGCTGGCCATGTCCAGCCAGTTCGGCGGCTGGCAGGTGGCAACGATCGACCCGGCCGACGCGATGAACGCGGCCGCCGCCAATGCCTTGCTGAAGACGCTGGAAGAGCCCACGCCGTCGACGCTGCTGGTGCTGGTGGCGGATGAACCGGCGCGCTTGCCGGCCACGATCCGCAGCCGCTGCCAGCGCATCGATTTCCTGGTGCCCTCGCACGAGGTGTCGCTGGCCTGGCTGCGCGAGCAGGGCGTGGCCGACGGCCCGGCCGCCCTCGAGGCAGCGGGCGGTAACCCCGGGCTGGCTCGTGACTGGGCGGCCAATGGCACGCTGAAGCAGCGCAGTGAAGTGCGCCACGACCTGAAGGCGCTGGCGGCGGGTCGCGGCGATGCGATGGAAGTGGTCAAGCGCTGGCAGGCGACCGACCCCGCGCGCTACGTCTGGTTCGCCGCACAGGCGGCCACCGATGAACTGCGTGCCCGCGCGTCGGGCAAGCCGGCGCCGCTGGAGAGCCAGCTCGACGACGAGTCGCTGGACGCCTGGTACGGCAAGGCCAACCGGGCACGCGACGCATTGCGTGGCCCGCTGCGCACCGACCTCGTCTTGCTGGAACTGATCGCCGCCTGGCGTTGACGTTGCCTTATCGGCGCATCCGCCCTAATCGGTCCTGACAGCTTTATTCGGAAACGCCGTGCCCCACGCCCCCGTCATCGACGGCACCACCCGGCTCCTCGTGGTCGCGCCGCACCCGGACGACGAATCGCTTGCCGCCGGGATGCTGATCCAGCGCTGCCTCGCGCTCGGCGGCAGCGTGGACGTGCTCCTGCTCACCGACGGCGACGACAATCCGTGGCCACAGCGTTTCATGGAGCGGCGGATCGTCATCGGCGCGCGCGATCGCGCGCGCTGGGGTGCCCGGCGGCGCAGGGAAGTGGCCGCGGCGCTGGCCCGGCTGGGCGTCGGCCCCGAGCGGCTGCACGCACTGGGCTGGCATGACATGCAGGTCACCGACGAGTTGCGCCATCGCCATCCGGCGGCGGTCGGGGCGATCCGCGCCGTGCTGGCCTGCGTGCGGCCCACCCTGGTGGTCATTCCCGACCTGGGCGACAGCCATCCGGACCATGGCGCGGCGCACGTGCTGGCCCGCCTTGCCCTGGCCGCCGAGGGCGCCACGGCCGACGTACTCACTTATATGGTGCACGGCACCGAGGCCAGCGCGCCCGAGGACCTGCTCGTCCCCGACCTTGACCCGGGCCGCCAGGCCACCAAGATAGAGGCGGTCCTCGAGCATGCCACTCAGATGTTCCTCAGCCGCAAGCGTATGCTTGGCGTCGCGGCACGTCCGGAGCGGTTCGACCGGCCGCCGTCGTCCGAGGCTGGCGACATGCTGCGGCTGCCATGGCGGCCCGGTGCCTGTGCCCGCACCCGCCTGCGGGTGCTGTTGGCGGACGGGCAGGGCGCTCGCCACTGGCGCTGGGCCGACGCGCCACTGGAGCGGGAGGGCGACGACTGGCTGCTGGCCCTGCGCCCCGTGCCCGGTCCGTGCTTCGTCAAGCTCACTGCCGACCTCTCCACGCCGTGGATCTACGATCGCTACGGCTGGGTTTGCCAGGATCCCGAGCCCGCCGGGCTTGTGGCGCGCCCGGTGGCCTAGCTAGGATGGCCGTCAACCTAGGGAATCCACCGCCTCCATGAATGCTTCCACCCAGTCGCCGCGCCAGGGCATCCTGTCGCTGAAGATCAAGGACGTGAATTCCCTGTACATCTCGTACATGCCGTTCCTGAAAACCGGCGGCCTGTTTGCGCCGACCGCCCAGCGCTACAACCTTGGCGACGAGGTGGCCTTGCTGGTTACCCTCATCGACGACAACGAGCGGTTGTCGGTGGCGGGCAAGGTGGTCTGGATCACCCCGGTCGGCGCGCAGGGCAACCGCACTGCGGGCGTGGGCATCCAGTTCAACGAGTCCCCGGAAAGCGAAGGCGCCCGCCAGCGCATCGAGGCACTCCTCGCAGGCACCCTCAACTCCGAGCGTCCGACGCAGACGATGTAATTCGGTTAATACGAATTATTCCTATTTGGAATTGCGAGATTCCGCGCTGGTGCCCTGAAAGCTGCCGAATGCACGAGTAAGTGCGTTTTTCGTCTATTAAGACTTGTCGGCATACCTGCACGCACTGGTACAATAGATCGGTTCCCCAACGTGAGATTGTGGATCTCCGGAGTCGTTGGCGCGCCTTGCGCGTCCGCACGGATCGGTCCGTTTGGATCGATTCGAAAAAAGCTCCGGCGCCCCTAGCCGGACCGCTCGTCCCCGCCGACGGTCACTGATGCGCCCAGTGAGGCGCGGAGGTACGCAGCATCGTGCTTGCCCAATATTGGCCCGTCCTGTTGTTCATTGCCGTGGCCGTCGGCCTAGGCCTCGTCCTCATGGTGCTCGGCGTGCTCGCCGGCCCGCGCCGACCCGATGCGGAAAAACTTTCGCCTTACGAGTGCGGCTTCGAGGCATTCGAGGACGCGCGCATGAAATTCGATGTGCGGTATTACCTCATCGCCATCCTCTTCATTATTTTCGACCTCGAAATCGCCTTCCTTTTCCCGTGGGCCGTGGTGTTCGACAAGATCGGCATCGTCGCCCTGGTTGAAATGGCGCTGTTCCTTGCGCTGCTGGTGGTCGGTTTCGCTTACGTGTGGAAGAAGGGAGCGCTCGAATGGGAGTGATGACCACCATCGACCGGGTGATGCACAACCCGGAACCGCTCAACCTCGTTGACGACATCCTGCGCCCGAACGGCGACGCCCCGCTGCCGCAGCGCGGCTTCGGCGTCACCAGCGTCGATGCGCTGATGAACTGGGCGCGCACCGGCTCGATGTGGCCGATGACCTTCGGCCTGGCCTGCTGCGCGGTGGAAATGATGCACGCCGGCGCGGCGCGCCTGGACCTCGACCGCTTCGGCGTCGTGTTCCGTCCCAGCCCGCGCCAGTCCGACGTGATGATCGTGGCCGGCACCCTGGTCAACAAGATGGCCCCGGCCCTGCGCAAGGTCTACGACCAGATGCCGGAGCCGAAGTGGGTCATCTCGATGGGCTCGTGCGCCAATGGCGGCGGCTATTACCACTATTCCTATTCGGTCGTGCGTGGCTGCGATCGCATCGTGCCGGTCGACATCTACGTGCCGGGTTGCCCGCCGACGGCCGAAGCGCTGATCCACGGCATCCTGCAGTTGCAGAAGAAGATCCGCCGCACCCACACGATCGCGCGCTAACAGGGCTTGCACATGAGCGTTAATAACGAGACCTCGCTGGTCGAACGCCTCGCCGCGCGCTTCGGCGACATGCTGTCGGTGAAGGTCGAACGCAATGAAGTCACCGCCGAGGTCGCCCCGCGCGACCTCATCGCCGTGGCCACCGCGCTGCGCGACGAGCCGGCATTCCGCTTCACCGTCTTCATCGACATCTGTGGCGTCGACTACCTGAGCTACGGCAAGGCCGAGTGGGACACCGACACCGCGCAGGGCGAGAGCTTCTCGCGCGGCGTGGAAGGCGACACCGTGGGCCGCTTCACCTGGGCCGAGCGTCCGCGCAACGTCGACATGCCGCGCCGCTTCGCCGCCGTGTACCACCTGCTGTCGCTGGAAAACAACCAGCGCATCCGCCTGCGTGCATTCTGCGAAGACGACAACTTCCCGGTGGTGCCGTCGGTGACGGGCATCTGGCCGGGCGCCGACTGGTTCGAGCGCGAAGCGTTCGACCTCTTCGGCATCATTTTCGATGGCCACCCCGACCTGCGCCGCATCCTCACGGATTACGGTTTCGTCGGCCATCCGTTCCGCAAGGATTTCCCGCTCATCGGCAACGTCGAAGTCCGCTACGACGCCGAGCAGAAGCGCGTTGTCTATGAACCGGTCTCGATCGAGCCGCGCGTGCTTGTCCCGCGCACGATCCGCAACGATGCCGACCTCGATCAGGCCAGGGCGGAAGCCGCTGACCGCTGGCGGGAGAATTAAGCCGTGGAAGAAATCCGCAATTACACGATGAACTTTGGCCCGCAGCATCCCGCTGCGCACGGCGTGCTGCGCCTGGTGCTGGAAATGGACGGCGAGACCATCGTCCGTGCCGATCCGCACATCGGCCTGCTGCACCGTGGCACCGAGAAGCTCGCCGAAGCCAAGCCGTTCAACCAGTCGATCGGCTACATGGATCGCCTGGATTACGTTTCGATGATGTGCAACGAGCACGCCTACGTGCGCGCCATCGAAAACCTCATGGGCATCGAGGCACCTATCCGTGCGCAGTACATCCGCACGATGTTCGATGAGATCACCCGCATCCTGAACCACCTCATGTGGGTGGGTTCGAACGCGCTCGACCTCGGCGCCATGGCGGTGTTCCTGTACGCCTTCCGCGAGCGCGAAGAGCTCATGGACGTGTACGAGGCCGTGTCCGGCGCGCGCATGCACGCCACGTATTACCGTCCGGGTGGCGTGTACCGCGACCTGCCCGAGCAGATGCCGCAGTACCGCGAGTCGCCGTGGCACAAGGGCGGGGACCTTAAGCGCCTGAACCAGTGGCGCGAAGGCTCGATGCTGGACTACCTCACGGAGTTCACCAACGACTTCCCCAAGCGCGTCGACGAATACGAACTGCTGCTGACCAACAACCGTATCTGGAAGCAGCGTACGGTCGGCATCGGCGTGGTCTCCCCCGAGAAGGCCCAGGCCTGGGGCATGACCGGCGCCATGCTGCGTGGTTCGGGCATCGAGTGGGACCTGCGCAAGAAGCAGCCCTACGCGGCCTACGGCGCGATGGATTTCGACATCCCCGTCGGCGTCAACGGCGATTGCTACGACCGTTACCTGGTCCGCGTCGAAGAGATGCGCCAGTCCAACCGCATCATCCGCCAGTGCGTGGATTGGCTGAAGGCCAACCCGGGCCCGGTGATGGTGCAGAACTACAAGGTCGCCCCGCCCAGCCGTGTCGAGATGAAGAACGACATGGAAGCGCTGATCCACCACTTCAAGCTCTTTACCGAGGGCTATGGCGTCCCGGCCGGCGAAACCTACGCCGCCGTGGAAGCACCGAAGGGTGAATTCGGCTGCTACCTCGTGTCCGACGGTGCCAACAAGCCGTTCCGCGTGCACCTGCGCGCGCCGGGCTTCGCGCACCTGTCTTCGATGGACGCGTTCGTACGGGGCCACATGCTTGCCGACGTCGTCGCGATGATCGGCACCTACGATCTCGTCTTCGGCGAAGTCGACCGCTAAGTCGACGGAGTGAACTGAACCATGAAAGCCACCGGTCATTTCGAGCAGGTAAAGGACGTCGATCCGCTCGCCGTGCTCAACGATCACACCCGCGGTCACATCGACCATTGGGTTTCCAAGTTCCCGCCGGATCGCAAGCGCTCGGCGCTGATCCAGTCGCTGATGGCGGCGCAGGAGCAGAACGTCGGTTACCTCACCGATGAACTGATCACCGCGGTCGCCAAGTACCTCGAGCTTCCGGCCATCTGGGCCTACGAAGTGGCGAGCTTCTATTCGATGTTCGAGACCACGCCGGTCGGCCGCAACAACGTGGCGATCTGCACCAATATCTCGTGCTGGCTCAACGGCGCCGAAGGCCTCGTGCGCCATTGCGAAAAGAAGCTGGGCATCAAGACGGGCGAAAGCACCGCCGACGGGCGCATCTACCTCAAGCAGGAAGAGGAATGCCTGGCCGCGTGTGCTGGCGCACCGATGATGGTGGTCAATGGTCATTACCACGAGAAGCTGACGGCCGAATCGGTCGACGCGATCCTCGACGGTCTGAAGTGAGGTAAGGGCAATGGCTAGCACCACCGGTCCGGTCGGACCCGCACCCCAGGAACACCAGGTCGTCTACACGACCCTGCATTTTGAAAAGCCGTGGTCCCTCGAGAGTTACGAGAAGGTCGACGGCTGGAAGGCGTGGCGCAAGATCCTGGCGGAAAAGCCGGATCCGGCCGCGCTGATCGAAGAGATCAAGAAGAGCTCGCTGCGTGGCCGCGGCGGCGCCGGCTTCCCCACCGGCCTGAAGTGGTCCTTCATGCCGCGCAATGCGCCGGGCCAGAAGTACATCCTGTGCAACTCGGACGAATCCGAGCCGGGCACCTGCAAGGACCGCGACATCCTGCGTTTCAACCCGCATTCGGTCCTCGAAGGCCTGGCCATCGCGTGCTACTGCACGGGCTCGACCGTCGCCTATAACTACCTGCGCGGCGAGTTCCACCACGAGCCGTTCGAGCACATCGAGGAAGCGCTCAAGGAAGCGTACGCCGCGGGCCTGCTCGGCAAGGACATCGACGGCACCGGCATCGACGTCGACATCTACAACGCCCTCGGCGCCGGCGCGTACATCTGCGGCGAAGAAACCGCGCTGATGGAATCGCTCGAAGGCAAGAAGGGCCAGCCGCGCTTCAAGCCGCCGTTCCCGGCGGGCTTTGGCCTCTACGGTCGCCCGACCACGATCAACAACACCGAGACCTACGCCTCGGTGCCGGCGATCCTGCGCAACGGCGCGGAGTGGTTCCTCAACATCGGCAAGCCGAACAACGGTGGCCCGAAGATCTTCTCGGTGTCGGGCCACGTCGCCAACCCGGGTAACTTCGAGATCCGCCTCGGCACGCCGTTCTCCGAACTGCTGCAGATGGCCGGCGGTATCCGCGGCGGCAAGAAGCTCAAGGCCTGCATCCCTGGCGGCTCCTCGATGAAGGTTCTGCCGGCCGAGAAGATCATGGAATGCACCATGGACTACGACTCGCTGCAGAAGGCGGGTTCGGGCCTGGGCTCCGGCGCCGTGATCGTGATGGACGAAACCACCTGCATGGTTCGCGCCTGCCACCGCATCTCGCGCTTCTACATGGCGGAGTCGTGCGGCCAGTGCACCCCGTGCCGCGAAGGCACCGGCTGGATGCACCGCGTGCTGTCGCGCATCGTGGAAGGCAAGGGCACGCAGGATGACCTGCACCGCCTGAAGGCCGTCGCGGGCCAGATCGAAGGCCACACCATCTGCGCGTTCGGCGAAGCCGCGGCGTGGCCGGTGCAGGGCTTCCTGTTCCACTTCTGGCACGAATTCGAATACTACGTGCAGCACGGCCGTTCCATCGTGGACGGCCCGGCTGGCACGGCCACCACTGGAGTCGCTGCATGAGTGCGCAGCCCGTAGCCAATGCCGCGCCGGATCTCGTCAATATCGAGATCGATGGCGTTCCGGTGCAGGTAGCCAAGGGGTCGATGATCATCCAGGCGGCGGATGCCGTCGGGATTCCCATCCCGCGCTTCTGCTATCACCGCAAGCTCCCGATCGCCGCCAACTGCCGCATGTGCCTGGTGGAGATCGAGAAGATGCCGAAGCCGGCACCGGCCTGCGCCACGCCGGTGGGCGAGGGCATGAAGGTGTTCACGCGTTCGGACAAGGCACTCAAGTCACAGCGCAACGTGATGGAGTTCCTGCTGATCAACCATCCGCTCGACTGCCCGATCTGCGACCAGGGCGGCGAATGCGAACTGCAGGACGTCTCGCTCGGCTACGGCCGTTCGGTGTCCCGCTACGAAGAGCGCAAGCGCACGGTTGCCGACGAAAACCTCGGCCCGCTGATCGCCACCGAGATGACCCGCTGCATCCAGTGCACGCGCTGCGTCCGCTTCACCAGCGAGATCGCCGGTACGTACGAACTGGGTGGCATGAGCCGCGGTGAAAACCTCGAGATCGGCACCTACATCGGCAAGACGATCGAGAGCGAACTGTCGGGCAACATCATCGACGTCTGCCCGGTCGGCGCGCTGACCAACAAGCCGTTCCAGTTCCAGGCCCGCGCCTGGGAACTGGTCGCCCGTCCGTCGGTGGCTTACCACGACGCGCTGGGTTCGAACCTGTGGCTGCACACCCGCCGCGGCGAAGTGCTGCGCACGGTGCCGCGCGACAACGAAGCGATCAACGAATGCTGGCTGTCGGACCGTGACCGCTACAGCCACCAGGGCCTGTACGCGGCGGATCGCGTCAAGGCACCGATGGTCAAGCGCAACGGCCAGTGGGCCACGACCACGTGGGACGACGCGCTCGCCGTCGCCAGCGAAGCGCTGAAGAGCGTCGCCGGTTCCGACCTTGGCGTGCTCGTGCATCCGGCGACGACGAACGAGGAGGGCGAGCTGCTCGTCCGCCTCGCCCGCGGCCTGGGTAGCGCCCACGTCGACCATCGCCTGCGCCAGCTCGATTTCGCCGACAACGCGTTCGCCCAGCCGTTTGCCTCCCCGGTGGCCTCGCTGGACAAGGTGAAGTCGGCGCTGATCGTCGGCTCCGACCTGCGCAACGAAGTGCCGTTGCTCAACCACCGCATCCGCCAGGCCGCCAAGAAGGGCGCCATGGTGTTCGCGGTGAACCCGGCACACTTCAACTTCAACTACGCCCTGGCTGGTGAAGCCGTGGCCGCGCCGCACGAGCTCGTCGGCGAGCTGCTGCAGTTCGCCAAGGTGGCGGCCGAGAACGGTGCGACCGTGCCTGAGTCGATCGCCAGCGTGGTAAACGCCACGACGACGACCGACGAGCATCGCGCCGCCTACAACGCGTTCGCCGTTGAAGGCGCCGTGGTGATCTTCGGCCACGCCGCTGCGAACCATCCAGAAGCTTCGTGGCTGCGTGCCATCGCGCGCTTCATCGCGCAGGCTGCCGGTGCGGCGTTCAACGAACTGCCGGGCGGTGCCAATGCCATCGGCCTGTCCAGCGTCGGCGTGCTGCCGACCGCGGGTGGCCTCGATGCACGCGCCATGCTGGCGCAGCCGCGCAAGGGCTACGTGCTCTACAACGTGGAGCCGCCGCATGACTTCGCCGACGGTGCACTGGCCCAGCATGCCATGCACTCGGCGCAGACCGTGGTCGCGTTCGCTTCCTATGCCTCCGATGCCCTGAAGGATTCGGCCGACGTGATCCTGCCGATCGCGCTCGCACCGGAACTGGACGGCACCCTGGTCAACGCCGAAGGCACGAAGCAGGCGCTGGTCGCCGGCGCGAAGGCCCCGGGCGACGCTCGCCAGGGCTGGAAGGTGCTGCGCGCGCTGGGCGGCATGCTCAAGGCTTCGGGCTTCGAGTTCGACGACCTCGCCGGCCTGCGCGACGGCATGCAGGAGCGTGCGTCGGAGCGTCGTCCGCAGCTGGCCCAGCGTGTCGAAGGCACCGGCTTCTCGCGCATCGCCACGGTGCCGATCTATCGCGGCGACGCGGTGCTGCGCCGCGCCGGTGCGTTGAATGCCCACCCGCTGAACCGTCCGGCCGCCGTGCGCATCAACGCGGACGAAGCCGGCAAGCTCGGCGTGGCCGATGGCGGCAAGGTCCGCGTCGGTGACAGCGTGCTTCCGCTGGTGATCGATGGCTCGGTGCCGAATGGCGCCGCGTGGATCGACGCCGCGCTTTCCGAAACCGCGATGCTGCCGCCTTACGGCGCAGCCATCACCCTGAGCAAGGCGTAACCCATGGCCGATCAACTTTTCGACCACCTCTTGCTGCCGGTGCTCTACATCCTGGCGATCGTGCTGCCGCTGGTGATCGGCGTCGCGCTCTACGTCTGGTGGGAGCGCAAGGTACTGGGCTGGATGCACGTGCGCATGGGGCCGAACAAGGTCGGCCCCGCCGGCCTGTTGCAGGCCTTCGCCGACGTGGTGAAGCTGCTGCTCAAGGAAGTGGTGCTGCCGACCAACGCGAACAGGTTCCTGTACTTCCTTGCGCCGATGCTGGCCCTGGTACCGGCACTGTGCGCGTGGGCGGTGCTGCCCTTCAGCCCGGGCGTGGTGCTCGCCAACGTCAATGCCGGCGTGCTCTACCTGCTGGCGATGACCTCGATGGGCGTGTACGGCATCATCCTCGCCGGCTGGGCCTCCAACTCGCGTTACGCGATGCTCGGCGCCATGCGCGCCGCGGCGCAGGTCATCTCGTACGAACTGGCGATGGGCATGTCCATCGTCTGCGTGCTGGTGCTGACCGGTAGCCTGAACCTCACCGCGATCGTCGATGCCCAGGCGGGCGGCGCGCTGAACTGGTTCTGGATCCCGCTGCTGCCGGTGTTCGTCATCTACTTCGTGTCTGGCGTGGCCGAAACCAACCGCGCGCCGTTCGACGTCGCGGAAGGTGAATCGGAAATCGTCGCCGGCTTCCACGTGGAATATTCCGGCTCGCCGTTCGCGCTGTTCTTCCTGGCCGAATACGCGAACATGATCCTGGTGAGCTTCCTCACCTCGGTCCTGTTCCTCGGTGGCTGGCTGTCGCCGTTCCCCGAGTCGTGGGGCGTCATCGGCCACGGTGGCTTCCACTGGCTGTTCATCAAGGCCTTCATCTTCGCCTTCCTGTTCCTGTGGTTCCGCGCCAGCTTCCCGCGTTATCGCTACGACCAGATCATGCGCCTCGGCTGGAAGGTCTTCATCCCCATCACCATCGTCTGGGTCCTCGTCGCCGGCTGCATGAAGTATTTCGGCTGGGTCCACATTGGCACGGGAGCCTAAAGAACCATGTCCCGCGTAACCCACTACTTCAAGAGCCTCCTGCTCCTCGAGCTGTTCAAGGGCATGGGCCTGACCATGCGCTACATGTTCAGCCCGAAATACACGATGCGCTATCCGTTCGAGCACATCCCCAAGTCGAACCGCTTCCGCGGCCTGCACGCCCTGCGCCGTTACGCCAACGGTGAAGAGCGCTGCATCGCCTGCAAGCTGTGCGAGGCGGTGTGCCCGGCGCTGGCGATCACCATCGACTCGGCGCCGCGCGCCGAAGATGGCCAGCGCCGCACCACGCGTTACGACATCGACCTGTTCAAGTGCATCTTCTGCGGCTTCTGCGAAGAGAGCTGCCCGGTGGATTCGATCGTCGAAACGCACGTGCACGAGTACCACTTCGAACACCGTGGCGAGAACGTGGTGACCAAGGGCCAGCTGCTGGCCATTGGCGACCGCTTCGAGCAGGACATCGCCGCCGCCCGCGCGCAGGACGCGGCGTACCGCTAAGGGCCCCGGACACATCGATGAATAACGACCTGCTCCAACTCATCTGTTTCTACCTCTTCGGAGGCATTGCCGTCATCGCCGGCCTGATGGTCATCAGCGTGCGCAACTCGGTGCATGCCGTGCTGTCGCTGGTGCTGACCTTCTTCAGCATGGCCTGCGTCTGGCTGCTGGCCGAAGCGGAGTTCCTGGCCATCGCCCTTGTCGTCGTCTACGTCGGCGCGGTGATGGTGCTGTTCCTGTTCGTGGTCATGATGCTCGACATCAAGCAGGAGGTCGTCCGCGAGGGCTTCATCCGCTACCTGCCGGTGGGCATCATCGTTGCACTGGTCATGCTGGTCGAAATGCTGGCGATGATCGGCGTGAAGGCCATGCACGGCCACGTCCTCGGTCCGAACCCGGCCGGCACCTCGAACGTCGCGTGGCTGGGCCAGGCCCTGTACACCGACTTCCTGCTGCCGTTCGAAATCGCCGCCCTGATCCTCACCGTGGGTGTCGTGGCCGCCGTGGCCCTGACCCTTCGCGAGCGCCTCGGCGTGCGCCACCAGTCGGCCTCGCAGCAGGTTGCCGTGCAGGCGACCGAGCGCGTCCGCGTGGTGAAGATGGCTCCGACCCAGATGGCTTCGGTGGTCCCCCCGCCGGCGCCCCCGGCTGCCGATCCGACGCAGGAGAACGCCAAGTGATCACGCTTTCCCATTACATCGTCCTCGGCGCGATCCTGTTCTGCATCGCTGTCGCCGGCCTGTTCATCAACCGCAAGAACGTGATCGTGCTGCTCATGGCGATCGAGCTGATGCTCCTGGCGGTGAATACCAACTTCGTGGCCTTCTCGCGCTTCTTCGGCGACGTGTCGGGCCAGGTGTTCGTGTTCTTCATCCTCACCGTGGCCGCGGCGGAATCCGCCATCGGCCTGGCGATCCTGGTCCTGCTGTTCCGTAATCGCAGCACGATCAATGTCGCCGAAATCGACAGCATGAAGGGTTGATCCGATGAGTCTCTCGCTTTCAATCCTGCTGACGATCGCCCTGGCCCCGCTGGCCGGTGCGATCCTGGCCGGCCTCTTCGGCAAGCTGATCGGCCGGGCAGGGGCGCACAGCGCCACCATCCTGGGCGTGGCGATCGCCTGCGGCCTGTCGTTCTACGTGCTCTACCAGCTGGTCTGGGGTGGCGCGGACAACTTCAACCAGGATGTTTACACCTGGTTCGAGATTGGCCGCTTCCACGCCTCGGTCGGCTTCATGGTCGACCGCCTCACCGCCATGATGATGGTGGTGGTCACCTTCGTGTCGCTGCTGGTGCATCTCTACACCATCGGCTACATGGCGGAAGACCCGGGCTACCAGCGCTTCTTCAGCTACATCTCCCTGTTCACCTTCTCGATGTTGATGCTCGTGATGAGCAACAACTTCATGCAGCTGTTCTTCGGCTGGGAAGCGGTGGGCCTGGTGTCGTACCTGCTGATCGGCTTCTGGTACAAGCGGCCGACCGCGATCTTCGCCAACCTCAAGGCCTTCCTGGTCAACCGCGTGGGTGACTTCGGTTTCCTGCTCGGTATCTCGGCGGTGCTGTTCTTCCTGCACACGCTGGACTACCAGACCGCCTTCGACCACGCCCCCGAGCTGGTCGGCCAGGTGCTCAACATCACCAAGGACCATTCGTGGGACGCGGCCACCGTGATCGGCATCTGCCTGTTCATCGGTGCGATGGGCAAGTCCGCCCAGGTGCCGCTGCACGTGTGGCTGCCGGATTCGATGGAAGGCCCGACCCCCATCTCGGCGCTGATCCACGCGGCCACGATGGTCACCGCGGGCATCTTCATGGTGGCGCGCATGTCGCCGCTGTTCGAACTATCCGAGACCGCGCTGTCGTTCATCCTGGTGATCGGCTCGACCACCGCGTTCTTCACCGGCCTGATCGGCATCGTGCAGAACGACATCAAGCGCGTCATCGCGTACTCCACGCTGTCGCAGCTGGGTTACATGACCGTCGCGCTCGGCGTGTCCGCCTATAGCGGCGCGGTGTTCCACCTGATGACCCACGCGTTCTTCAAGGCGCTGCTGTTCCTCGGCGCCGGCTCGGTCATCATGGGCATGCACCACGAGCAGGACATGCGCTACATGGGTGGCCTGCGCAAGTACATGCCGGTCACCTGGATCACGATGTGGATCGGTTCGCTGGCCCTGGCCGGTACGCCGTTCTTCTCGGGCTTCTACTCGAAGGACGCGATCATCGAGGCCGTCGGCGAGTCGCATCGCTGGGGCGCCAGCTACGCGTACTTCTGCGTGCTTGGCGGCGTGTTCGTCACCTCGTTCTACAGCTTCCGCCTCCTGTACATGACCTTCCATGGCAAGGAGCGCTTCACGGTGCAGCACAAGGCACACGGCCACCATGGCCATGACGCCCACGCCGACCACCATGACGACGCCCACCACGATGACGACCATGGCCATGGCACGCCGGGCGTGCTCGAGCATGCACCGCACGAGTCGCCGTGGGTGGTGACGGTGCCGCTGGTCTTGCTGGCGATCCCGTCCATCCTGATCGGTTTCTTCGCGGTCAAGCCGATGCTGTACGACGGCTGGTTCGGCAAGGCCATCCAGGTCAAGGAAGAGAACAACGTGCTCGGCGAGCTCGCGCACGAGTTCCACGGTGCTGTGGCCGCCGGCCTGCATGGCTTCATCGCTTGGCCGTTCCTGATCGCGCTGGCCGGCTTCATCTCGGCCACGTACATCTACCTGTTCAACCCGGCCGTCGCCGACAAGGCGAAGAGCGCGTTCAAGCCCATCTTCAACCTGCTCGACCATAAGTACTGGATCGACGAACTGTACTTCGCGGTGTTCGCGAAGGGCGGCGTGAAGCTCGGCGAAGGCCTGTCGAAGGTGGGTGACCAGACCATCATCGACGGCGCCATCGTCAACGGCTCGGCTGGCCTCGTGCAGCGCATCGCGGGTGGTGCACGCCGCCTGCAGTCCGGATTCCTCTTCCATTACGCGTTCGCCATGATCCTCGGCCTAATCCTGCTCCTGGGCGGGTACTGGCTGATCGGGCAATAAGGGAAACGAGCTATATGTCGAATCACTTGCTCAGCCTGCTGATCTGGCTTCCGATCGTCGGCGCCATCCCGGTGCTGCTCGCCGGAGCCGGTCGCCCAGGCCTCGCCCGCTGGATCTCGCTGCTGGTCGCGGTTGCCACCTTCGCCGCCAGCCTTGCCCTCCTGCCTGCCTACGACGCCGCCACGGGTACGCTCCAGCTGGGTGAATCCTTCAGCTGGATTCCCTCGCTAGGCATCAACTACTCGCTCGCGGTCGACGGCATCTCCGTTGCCCTGATCGTGCTCACGACCTTCGTCCAGATCCTGGTGATCGTGGGTGCGTGGGAAGTGGTGCAGAACAAGCCGCACCAGTACATGGCCGCCATGCTCGTCCTCGAGGGCTGCATGATCGGCGTGTTCTGCGCGACGGACGCGTTGCTGTTCTACGTGTTCTTCGAAGCGATGCTGATCCCGATGTTCGTCCTGATCGGTATCTGGGGCGGCCCGCGCCGCGTCTACGCCACGCTGAAGTTCTTCATCTACACGTTCTTCGGCTCGATCTTCATGTTGATCGGCCTGATCTACCTGTACCACAAGACCGGCGGCAGCTTTGCCCTGGCCGACATGGCCAAGGTGCAGCTCAGCATGACCGAGCAGAGCTGGCTGTTCTTCGCCTTCCTGCTGGGCTTTGCGATCAAGGTGCCGATGGTGCCGGTGCACACCTGGCTGCCGGACGCCCACGTGGAAGCACCCACCGGTGGTTCGGTGGTGCTGGCGGCGGTGATGCTGAAGATCGGTGGCTACGGCTTCCTGCGCTTCACGCTGCCGATCGTGCCCGATGCGTCGGAACACTTCGCGTGGCTGATCATCGTGCTGTCGCTGGTGGCGGTCTGCTACATCGGCTACGTGGCCCTGGTCCAGGGCGATATGAAGAAGCTGGTGGCGTACTCGTCCATCGCGCACATGGGTTTCGTCACCCTGGGCATCTTCATCGCCTTCATGCTGGTGCGCGAGCAGAACAACCCTGACGCGGCCCGGCTGGGCATGCAGGGCGCGATGGTGCAGATGATCTCGCACGGCTTCATCTCCGGCGCGATGTTCAGCTGCATCGGCGTGCTCTACGACCGCCTGCACTCGCGCCAGATCAAGGACTACGGCGGCGTCATCAATGTCATGCCGATCTTCGCGCCGTTCTACGTGCTGTTCGCGATGGCCAATAGCGGCCTGCCGGGTACCAGCGGTTTCGTCGGCGAATTCATGGTCATCCTGGCCGCGTTCAGCGCGAACCCGTGGATTGCCCTGTTCGCCGCCTTCACCCTGATCATCGGCGCGGCCTACACCTTGTGGATGGTCAAGCGCGTGCTGTGGGGTGACATCACCAACCCGCACGTGAAGGAACTGACCGACGTCAACGGCCGCGAAATCTTCATGCTTTCCGCGTTCGCCGCCGGCGTGCTGCTGTTCGGCATCTGGCCGGAGCCGCTGGTCCACCTCATGGATGCGTCGGTGGCTCGCCTGGTCGAGCAGCTGGCCATCACGAAAGTCTGAGCGGGAAATAGTCCATGCCTGGTATCACTGACATCATTATCCTGCTCCCCGAGGCTTACCTCACGGTAGCGGCCTGCATCCTGCTCCTGCTGGATGCGTGCCTGAAGCCGGGCCAGAAGGGCGCCGTCCACTGGCTTTCGATCGTGGTCCTGCTCGTCGGCGCCTGGCTGGTCGTGAGCGGCCAGCCGGAGAACAGCGTGACCGCCTTCGGCGGCATGTTCGTCCGCGACGGCGTCGCGGAAGTGCTGAAGGTCTTCTCGCTGCTGATCACCGCGGTGATCTTCGTCTACGCGCGTCCTTACCTTAAGGAGCGGGCGATTCCGTTCGGCGAGTTCTACACGCTGACCATCTTCGCCACCGTCGGCATCATGTTCCTGGTCTCGGCCGGCAGCCTGGTCACCGTGTACCTCGGCCTGGAACTGCTGACGCTGTCGTCGTATGCGCTGGTCGCGTTGAACCGCGATTCGCGCCTGTCGTCCGAAGCGGCGATCAAGTACTTCGTGCTGGGTGCATTGGCCTCGGGCATGCTGCTGTACGGCATGTCGATGGTGTATGGCGCGACGCATACGCTTGACCTGCACGCGATCCACGCGGCCATCGTCGGTACGGAGTGGCACACGCTGCTGCTGTTCGGCCTGGTCTTCATGATCGTCGGCATCGGCTTCAAGCTGGGTGCCGCGCCGTTCCATATGTGGATCCCGGACGTGTATCAGGGTTCGCCGACGGCGGTGACGATCTTCGTCGGTTCGGCGCAGAAGCTGGCCGCGTTCGGCATGGCCTATCGCCTGCTGTCGACCGGCATGGGCGACATCGCCGGTGGCGCCACGGGCCTCGCGGCCCAGTGGCAGCTGATGCTGGCGGTGCTGGCCGTGCTTTCGCTGGCTATCGGTAACCTCGTCGCCATCGTGCAGACCAACTTCAAGCGCCTGCTGGCCTATTCGACCATCTCGCACATGGGTTACCTGCTGCTCGGCCTCGTCAACGCGGGTCCGGAAGGCTACTCGGCCTCCATGTTCTATGCCGTCAGCTATGCGCTCACCAGCGCCGCCGCGTTCGGCATGATCCTGGTGCTGTCGCGCGCCGGCTTCGAGTGCGAAGAGATCGACGACCTGAAGGGCCTGAACCAGCGTTCGCCGTGGTTCGCCTTCATGATGCTGCTGGTGATGTTCTCGCTGGCTGGCGTGCCGCCGCTGTTCGGCTTCTTCGGCAAGCTGCTGGTGCTGAAGGCTGCGATGGATGCAGGCTTCCTCTGGCTGTCGCTGGCCGGCGCCGTGTTCGCCATCATCGGTCTCTACTACTACCTGCGCGTGGTCAAGGTGATGTACTTCGATGCCCCGAACGAGGGCACCGACGTGCGCCCGACGCCGGACGTCGCATCGCGCTGGCTGCTGTCGATCAACGCCATCGCGTTGCTCGTGCTCGGCTTCACCTGGGCACCGCTCTTCGCATGGTGCCAGCGCGCCTTCGGCGCCTGACACGAAAAGGCCCGGCTAACCCCGGGCCTTTTTCCTTGCGTCTTCCACGCCCAAACTTTTTCACAAACATGTAAGAAAAGGGCTTGCAAGAATCCCGCCACCTCCCTATACTTTCTTTCTCCTGATGCGGGGTGGAGCAGTCTGGCAGCTCGTCGGGCTCATAACCCGAAGGTCGTAGGTTCGAATCCTACCCCCGCTACCAGTTTCAAAAGAAAAGGCGCTGACCCCGGTCAGCGCCTTTTTTGTTGCCCGCATTTGCCGCTCGACACGCACTCTAATGTAGGAGCGCGCCTGCGCGCGAAGCCCTCCTGTAGTCGAGTGCCGACAGAGCAAATCGTCGAGAGACGACATGCCGGCGCACTCCGCGGCCATTGTCGGTACCTGCCCATGCGCCTAACGTTTCCTGCGTAGCGCATTGGCGCAATCGAGCGCCTGCAGTCACATCCACCTGAGCCCGAGGAGACGAGCCGCATGAAAAACATGGGTCGCCAGCGCGTGCGAAGCCGCACGTCAGGAGACGGCTTCGGCACCCACGGCCGTGACTTCGGCGTGGGTGGTGACATGGGCCTGAACATGCTCGTCGAGGTTTATCGGGCCATGCCGCGCATGCAGACGCAACTGGAGCATATCCAGCACGTCACCGATGCCACCAGGAAGAAGGTCGACAAGCTCACCAGCTGGAAAAACCGGATGCTGGGAGGGGCTGCGGTGCTGGCGATCGTCCTTGCCAGTGCGAAGTTTTTCTCCGATTACGTCCATGTGAGCTTCGCCACGGACCCATCCGTGGCCAGTCAGTCCAACTCGTCCAGCAACTTCCTCAGCTCGGCCACGTCCTTCTTCGACAGCCGGCGGTGTTCGGAGAAGTGTGCGACCAGCGGTGCGACCCTCCCGCCGAACAATCGGTCGAGCAACCCTTCGCTTTCGGCCGAGATATAGTCTTCGCGCGATAGCATCGGGCGATAGAGGTAGCGGCGCCCATCCTGTTCTGCGCTGATCGCCTGCTTGTTGAGCAGCCGATTCACCAGTGATTTCACCGTGCCCAGTTGCCAGCCCTGGGCGGGGCCGACCGCCGCAAGGATGTCTTCGGTACTGCGTGGTGCCTGTTCCCACAGGGCCACCATAACCACGGCCTCCGCTTCGGTAATCGGCGTACTCATGCGTGGGCCTTCGCCGCGGCGGGGCAGCCCGTCGTGGGAATGATGTCGATGCTGCGCAGGCCGCTGTCGGCCTTGTCCGAGTACACCACGTCGGCGGATGCATTCGGCGTGACCCTCAGGATCTCCCGCGACGTCCGCAGGTGATGGTCGTGGTCCGATGCGCTGTCGATGGTGACATCGAGCATCCCTGGCTCCGTCGAAGGCACGACGGTGAAGGCGACCTTCCATGCAGGCTTGCCGTCGACCGCCGTCGGAGTCACCGTTGCGGGCTGGTTCTCGTAGGCGCAGACGGTGACATGCGCATCGTTCCCGTCGTTCGACGCGATGCGTGCTTCGACCTGGTACTGCGGCTTGCCCGCGGCGGGGGTGGGCGCCGCGCTCCATGCGGTGGCGGTGACGCCGGCCAGGGCGAAGGGCAGGGCGACGAGGGCGAGCGTGCGACGACGGCGGGACGGCGACTGCTTCAACATGGCGATGCGCTCCATCAAGGGGTGTCGTGAAGGCCATGGGCAGCCCGCGGGCAACGCGACCATGGCGTGGTTTTTCAGCAGAGCTTCGGCGTAAACGCGCCGGGAGGACGGTTGCCGCTGCACGACGGCAGCGTCGCAGGCGAGCTCCTGGTCCGTGCGGAAGGCACGCAGTGCCCACCATGCGAAGGGATGGAACCAGAACGCGCAGGCAAGCCCATGCGCGAGCGCTGCCCAGAGTGCATCGCGTCGTCGGGCATGGGTCGCCTCGTGGTCGAGGACCAGCGCCCGCTCGCCGGAAGCGAAGCGCTCGTCGAAGTCGGCAGGCAGCACGATGCGCGGACGGAGGATGCCGACCTGCGCCGGGCCGAGGTCCGGGCGCGAGGCCTTCAGCACGGGGATGCCCGCGTGATCCGGCAGGCGGCCGGCGTCGCGCAGGGCCCGTTGGTAGCGCCACTGCGCCACGGCGTGCCAGGCGAGGGCGAGCACGCTCCCGACCAGCCACGCCATGGCGAGGGCCGCACCGGCATCGACGCCCGCCGGCGTATGCGTCACCCGGGCTGCGGCGGCACTGGTTGCCTCGCGTAGCGACGTCGCGATGGACATGAAGGGAGCGCGGCTGTCGGCTAACGGCAGGCTGGCGACGATGAGCGCAAGCGGCAACGCCGACCAGAGCATGTACGTGGAGCCCGCGCCGAACACGCGCCGCCACGGGCGGCGCAGGACCAGCAACCAGCCGGTCGTGATGGTGAAGGCGAGCACGGCGCGAATGGCGACGTCGGCTAGTCCCGGTGCCAGCGGTTCGAGCATGGTGTATCTCCGTTTACATCCGTAATCGTAACGTGAGATTACACGTGTAAACGAAAATGACAAGCCCCGCGAGGTACCCAGCCCGCATCGCGCAAGATCCGTCAGGCGGGGAGGGCGCATCGCCGCTACGCTTTACCCATGACCGACGATCGCTTCCGCCACGTGCTCGCTTACATCGATAGCCACCTCGACGACGTGCTGTCGCTCGACGTGCTGGCGACGCAGGCCGCGTATTCGCCGTTCCATTTCCACCGACGCTTCGCCGCGCTGACGGGCATGGGCGTGCATCGCTACGTGCAGCTCTCCCGCTTCAAGCGCGCCGCATGGCAAGCGGCGTTCCGTGCCGACGTGCCGGTGACGGCGATGGCACTGGATGCTGGTTACGAAAGCCCCGAAGCATTCGCCCGCGCGTTCCGCCAGCGCCTGGGCCAGTCGCCTTCCGCGTTCCGCGAACAACCCGACTGGGCGCGCTGGGCGCGTGCCTGGCACGACCTTGACCAGGTAAGGAGATTCCATATGCCCGTGCGCCACGCCCACGACGATGTGCGCATCGTCGACTTTCCAGAAACACCGGTAGCCTGCCTGTCGCACGTCGGGCCACCAGGACGCATCGGTGAGACCATCCGGACATTCATCGCATGGCGTCGCGCGAACCACCTGCCGCCAGCGAAGGCGGCGACGTGGAACCTCGTTTACGACGATCCCGACGACACGCCGCCGGAAACGTATCGGATGGATATTTGCTGCACATGCGCCAACGTCCTGCCGAACACGCAAGGCGTCGTCGCAGCGCAGATCGATGGCGGTCGCTGTGCGGTGCTCCGGCATGTCGGTGCCGATGCGCAGCTGATCGACAGCGTTCGCTTCCTCTACGGCGAATGGCTCAGCGCCACCGATGAAACACCGCGCGATGCACCGCTGTTTTTCCAGCGCGTCGCCTTCTTCCCCGACGTGCCCGAGCACGCGGCGATCACCGACATCTACCTGCCCATCGTTTGAACGTTCCTGCGCAATGTGCGCAGTAACTTGCGAACGGGTAAGCACCGACGCATCGGGTCGAAATCCTTCTTCACCCGATTTGCACGACTTCCGTCACAAGAACACCCCCTTCGTCAACCAAAACACCCCCGAAGAAAGGATGGCGAAAGTTTCAACGCCGCCTTCTCGATGGACAGGGGGAGACACGGCGGGACGGTCGGGGGTTCGCAATTTCCTGCGCCGGAACACCTGCAGTGACAACGCCAGCACGCAACGTGAATGGCATTCCTACGGGCAAACGAAGGAACACAACGCAATGAAGATCGATGCTTTTCGCGTCACTCGCAAGACGGCATTGACGGTCGCGATCACCCTCGCGATGACGACCCTGGGTGCGCACGCAGAGGATGCGTGGGTCTCCACGAATACGAAGGCAGCGCTACTGCCCGCAAGCAGCAGTAGCCAGGTGATGGCCGCCAGCACGACGGCGTCGACCCCTGTGTCCGCCGGCTACACCATCAACATGACCGGGCAGCCGTCGCTCGCCGGCACCGCGGTGACCGCGGCCGCCGCGGACCAGCCGCTGCACGTGGTCATCGGCATGAAGCTGCGCAATCCCGACCAGCTGCAGGCGTTCCTGCATAACGTCACCACGCCGGGCAACGCGGCCTTCGGCCACTTCCTGACGCCCGACCAGTTCAAGGCGCAGTTCGGACCGACCCAGGCCCAGGTGAACGCGGTGGTCGCGCACCTCCAGCAGAACGGCTTCACCAACATCCAGGTAGCGCCGAACAACCTGCTGATCGAAGCCGACGGTACCGCGGGCGCGGCAACCAATGGCTTCCACACCTCGATCAAGCGTTTCAGCCAGGGCGGTCGCGAGTTCTTCGCCAATGACACCCCGGCGCTCGTGCCTGCCGCGCTCGGCGAATCCGTCAACGCCGTGCTCGGCCTGCAGAACGTGTCGGTCAAGCACACGCTGCACCACGTGTACCACCCGGAACGCGTCACCGCCCCGGGCCCTGCCGCAAGCACGCAGGCAGCCGCGGCCGTGGCGGCCCACCACCCGCAGGACTTCGCCGCGATCTACGGCGGTAGCGGCCTCGCGGCAGCGACGAATACCGCGGTCGGCATCATCACCTGGGGTTCGATCACCCAGACCGTCACCGACCTCAACAGCTTCACCTCCAGCGCCGGCCTCGGCACGGTGAACAGCACCATCACCAAGGTGGGTAGCGGCACCTTCGCCAACGATCCGGATTCCAACGGCGAATGGTCGCTGGACAGCCAGGACATCGTCGGTATCGCCGGTGGCGTGAAGCAGCTGATCTTCTATACCTCGGCCAACGGTAACTCCAGCTCGTCGGGCATCACCGATGCCGGCATCACGGCGACCTACAACAAGGCGGTCACCGACAACATCGCCAAGCTGATCAACGTGTCGCTCGGCGAAGACGAAACCGCCGCCGAGGAATCCGGCACGCAGGCGGCCGACGACGCGATCTTCCAGCAGGCGGTCGCGCAGGGCCAGATCTTCTCCATCGCATCGGGCGATGCCGGCGTGTACCAGTGGTCGACCGATCCGACCTCGGGCTCGCCCGGTTATGTCGCGAATTCGGCGGGCACGGTAAAGATCGACCTGACCCACTACTCGGTCAGCGAACCGGCCAGCTCGCCGTACGTGATCCAGGTGGGCGGCACGCAGCTGTCGACCAGCGGCACGACCTGGTCGGGCGAAACCGTGTGGAACGAAGGCCTTGCGGCGATCGCGCCGAGCCAGGGCGACAACAACCAGCGCCTGTGGGCGACGGGCGGCGGCACCAGCCTGTACGAAGCGGCGCCGTCCTGGCAGTCGTCGGTGTCCAGCAGCACCAAGCGCGTCGGCCCCGACGTCGCCTTCGACGCGGCCTCGTCGTCCGGTGCCCTGATCGTCGTCAACGGTTCGACCGAGCAGGTCGGCGGTACCTCGCTGGCGTCCCCGCTGTTCGTCGGTGCGTTTGCCCGCATCGAGTCCGCCAACGGCAATGCGATCGGCTTCCCGGCATCGAAGTTCTACGCCGCGTTCCCGACGCAGACCTCGCTGCTGCATGACGTCACCTCGGGCAACAACGGTTACCAGAACCATGGCTACACCGCAGCCACCGGCTTCGACGAAGCCACCGGCTTCGGCAGCTTCGACATCGGCAAGCTCAACACGTACGCCGCGGCGAACTGGGTCACCGGCGGTGGTGGCGGCACCACCAACACGCCGCCCGTGGCGAACTTCAGCGTCGCGACGAGTGGCCTGACCGCGACCTTCACCGATAGCTCCACCGATAGCGATGGCAGCATCGCATCGCACGCGTGGACCTTCGGCGACGGCAGCACGTCGACCGCTGCCAGCCCGAGCCATACGTACGCGGCTGCCGGTACGTACAGCGTCAGTGAGAAGGTCACCGACAACGCGGGTGCGACGAACACCAAGACCTCCTCGGTCACGGTGACGGCCACCGGCGGTGGTGGCGGCAACGTGCTGCAGAATGGCGTGGCCGTGACCGGCCTGTCGGCGGCGAAGAATGGGCAGCTCAGCTACACCGTCGCCATTCCGGCCGGCGCGAAGAACCTGAAGGTCGCGATCTCGGGCGGCTCGGGCGACGCGGATCTGTACCTGAAGTTCGGCTCCGCGCCGACGACTTCCAGCTACGATTGCCGCCCGTACGTTACCGGCAACACGGAAAGCTGCTCGGTGACCACGCCCAAGACCGGCACGTACTACGTCATGCTCAACGGCTACGCCGCGTTCTCGGGCGTGACCCTCAAGGCGACGTGGACTAACTAACCGCTTTAGGCGTCAACGTTGAACCGATGCCCGTCCCCCTGGGGGCGGGCATCGTCGTGTCAGGGCGAGGTCCAGTGATAGCTGTCGACGACCTTGCCGTCGCCATCGATATCGACCGACCATGCCTCGATGTCGCGCAGCACCGGGTGGACCCACCAGAGCCGCCGCACGCACGGGCTGGTGCAGCGCCGCGTCGCCGAATCGATGAATCGCGCCGCCGGACCGGCGTTATCCGCCGTTTCCACTTCCGGCGAGAACCAGAACGATGCGCGGGCGGCCGCCTCCGTCCCGCCGGCGCGGGTCGCTTCCAGGGCGCGGCCCTGGCCGTATGAGATGGCGACGGTGGCGGTTACCCCTACCGCAAGCAGCAGGCCGAGGGCCTGCACGCAGCGAACGCCCAGGCGGCGCGCATGTTCCGATGGCATGTAGGCATCCCTGTTGAGCCGCGACTGGGCGCACGATAGCAGGAAGGCGGCGATGGCTTGAATCGTCCGGTCGATGTCCCCGCAGGGGCTGTCGGGGCCATGGACGGCGGCGCACACTGTATCCCTACAGTCACGGAGGCCGACCACCATGAGCACCGATACCGCACTGATCGTGATCGACGTCCAGGAGTCGTTCCGGCACCGGCCTTACTGGCGGGACGACGGCGTCGCGGCCTACCTGGAGCGGCAGCAGGCGTTGATCGACGGCGCAAGGGCGCAGGGGATCGCCGTGGTACGCATCTTCCACGTCGAAGACGAAGGCGTGTTCTCGGAGGCCTCGGGCTACGTGGCGACGATGGCGCCGTTGCGCATCGAGCCGGCGGTGACGTTCCGCAAGCGCCGGCACAGCGCCCTGATGGGTTCGGGGCTCGACGTGTGGCTCGTCGAGCACGGTATCCGCCGGGTGATCATTTCAGGCATCCGCACCGAGCAGTGCTGCGAGACGACCACGCGGCATGCTTCGGACCTCGGTTACGACGTCGACTACGTCGGCGAAGCAACGCTGACCTTCCCGATGACCGACGCCACGGGGCGCGAGTGGAGCGCTGCCGAGATCCGCGCCCGCACCGAACTCGTCCTCGCCGGTCGCTTCGCGCGCATCGCGACGGTGGACGAGGCGCTCTCGCACGGCCTGACCCGGGCGGCGTGATGGCCACGTTGCTGCCCGTTTTCGTTGTCGTGCCACCTCGCGTCCTGCTGCTTGACCTTGCAGGTCCGATCGAAGTGTTGCGCAAGGCCAACCTGCTGCAATCCGAGGTGTGTTTCGAGGTGGCTTTCGTCGGGCCGCGACGCCGGGTCGGAAGCTCGATCGGCCTGGGCATCGACGGCATCGCCAGCATGCCGTCGCGGCTGCCCGCCGGATCGATGGTGGTCGTCCCGGGCCACGCCGACGTGCCGATGGGCGCGCCGCGCACCACGCCCGCCGAGGATCTCGAAGCCGAGCAAGCGATCGTCGACTGGCTGGCGACGGTGGTGAAGCCCGGCATTCGCGTGATGTCGATCTGCTCCGGCGCCATGCTGGTGGGACGTGCCGGCTTGCTGGACGGCTTCGAATGCACCACCCATCACGCGGACACGGCGAAGCTGGCCGAAGCCGTCCCGCAGGCGACGGTCCGCGAGAATCGCCTTTACGTGGAAGACGGCGAGCGACTCAGCAGCGCCGGCATCACCTCGGGCATCGATCTCATGCTGCACGTCGTCGCCGACTTCGTCGGGCCATCCATCGCCGTGGCCATCGCGCGCTACCTCGTGGTGTACCTGCGCCGTGCCGGCGGCGATCCGCAACTGTCGCCGTGGCTCGAGGGCCGCAACCACATGCACCCCGCGATCCATCGCGCGCAGGACGCGGTGGCGTCGGATCCGGCAGGGCCCTGGTCGGTCGATGCATTGGCACGCGTCGCGGCCGCCAGCCCCCGCCACCTGTCACGCCTGTTCAACGAGCATGCCGGCATGAGCGTGAGCGAGTACGTGGCGCGCATGCGCCTGGCCCTGGCCCGCGAGCTGCTGGCCGAATCGCGTCTCGACATGGAAGCCGTGGCCGAGCGATCCGGCTTCGGCTCGTCGCGCCAGCTTCGCCGTGCATGGGCACGCAACCACGCGCTGCCGCCCAGTCACTTTCGTGCGGCCCCCGGGGCCGGGTGAGCCGTCGGGTCAGGCAAGCGGCGTCGGCAGCGATGTGGTCGTCGGGCGGCGGCGAAGGACGGCGTCGTCCTGCACGGGAAAGGCATGGGCTACCGCGCCACGCAGGACCAGCGGGCTGACGTAACGGCGATGCACGCGATCGATCAGTCCCAGGTAGACGCGACCGAACGCGTTCCGGCAACGCACGCGGGTCCCCAGGGTGACGTCGACGCGACCGTCGACGACGCGCAGCGCGACGCAGGAGCGGAACGACAGGTGCTTGTCGTCCGCGCCCAGGATCACTTGCGCGAAGCTGTCGTCGCCGTCGATGCGCTGGTCGAGCACGGGGAAGCGACCGGCGAACACGCGCTTGTCCAGCGGTGCGAGGAGCGACGAGACCGGGCAGGCGAGTGGCGAGCGGCGAAGCCCCAGGGGCATGACCAGCAGGTTGCGCAACGCCATCAGCCGGGACACGCTCCCCGGCGGATGCTTCATGAAGGCATCGAGCAGGTCGGCGAGGAGGACCGACGCCCGCGCATGGCGCGGCTGGCGCTCGGCGAGCACGAGCCGGAAGCCGTCTTCGTGGTCGACCGCGCCGGCGAACTGCTCGCGCAGCAGGGAGTCTGTGTCGGGCGCATCCAGCTCCACCACGGTTTGCCAGCCTTGCGTGCGCGACAGGAAGCCTCCGCCACGGCCCCAGCCCGCGAGCAGTGCGCGGACCTTGCCCAGCGTTCGCCGGGCGAAGCCGCATAGGGTCACCTGCAGCGAACCCGGTGCGGCCTCAAGCGACAGGCTCGCCGTCGGCACATGCACATGCCCGGGCGTCATGCCATCCAGGAGCGCCTGCACGGCGTCCGGCAGCAGCTCGGTCAGCGAGGGGATGCTGGCGCCATCGTCGAGCACCTGCTGGCGCACCGCATCGGGAAGGTCGCCGCCCAGCTCGTTGGTGTGGCACGACAGGGCGAAGAACGCGGGATGGCCCGACCCAGCGCGCAAGGGCTGGAACTGATGCCAGGTGCCGCCGCCGAAGCGGACGGTGAACAGCGAGTCGGGCGGGATCTCGACATGGCGCAGCGCGCGCAGGAAATGCGTGGGGTCGTCGGCGAGTTGGGCGGCCGTTGCCGTGCAGAAGCGCAGCAGGGCACCGCTGCTGCCCGACACCGCGGTAAAGATCCGATGGCCGGCGTGGCGGTGGAACGGGTGCCCCTTGGCGCCCACCGCGAAGGTGTAGAGCGAGCTTGGGTCGTCGTGCTCGAAGTGCGTGCCGGCCAGCTTCGCCGACGGCTCGTCGAGCTCGTCCACGAAGGCCGCGTGCGCCCGCTGGCGCAACGAGGAGGCGGCTACCAGCTGGCTACCCGCGCCATGCCCGAGCTGGGCGATAAGCGACACCTCAACGGGCGGGCCGTCCGCGGCAGAGGGGATGCTGATGCTGGGAAACGATGCGACGGACTCGGCGTGCGATGACATGGCGATCCCTCTACCGATGGCGGCTGCTGTCAGCCTGGCTGTTTCTTCGTGGAAAGCTTCTTCGACTCGCGCTTCAGCGGCTTGCCCACCGGGCAGATTTCGAAGGCGAAGCCGGTGAGCGTGTTGACCAGGCTGTCCCGGTTGAGCTGGTAAACCACGAACTGGCCACGCTTCTCGCTCGATACCAGGCCGGCGCCCTCGAGGACGGAGAGGTGCCTGGAAATCGATGGGGCGCTCATGTCGAAGCGGCTGGCGATCTCGCCGGCGGTCAGCTCGGTGGCCGACAGGTAGGCGAGGATCTCGCGACGGGGCCGCGAGGCGAGGGCTTCGAACACCTTGTCGATGGCCATGGATGTTTCGCTAATTAGCAAAGTTGCTAAGTATCTAAGCGCAGATCATCCACCAGGTCAAGCATGGGACGCCGGGGCCCCATGGGGGCGGCGGGTCTCATCCCCGGAGACCCGCGGCGCTTATGCTTGCCACCAGCCCAGGGTTGAAGGATCAACATGCTCACCACGCTCGCCGTCGCCAACTACCGCTCGCTGCGCTCACTGGTCATGCCGATGTCGTCGGTCAACCTCGTCACGGGCGCGAACGGCAGTGGCAAGTCCAACCTCTACCGTGCGCTCCGGCTGCTCGCCGAAACCGCGCAGGGCGGCATCGTTGGTGCGCTCTCGCGCGAGGGTGGCCTTGGCTCCACGTTGTGGGCGGGCCCCGAAAAGTTCTCCAAGGGCATGCTCGCCGGCACCCAGCCGGTGGAGGGCCTTCGCCGCGAACACTCGATATCGCTGCGCCTCGGTTTCGCCAGCGATGATTTCGGCTACGCGATCGACCTCGGCTTCCCGGTGCCGTCGATGTCGGCCTTCGATTTCGATCCGGTGATCAAGTCCGAGGTGATCTTCAAGGGTGCCTTCCTGCGCGACGCGAACAAGCTGATCGAACGCAAGGGGCCGTCGGCACGTTCGCGCGAGGGCAGGAGCTGGCGCGACATCGGCGGATACCTCGCGCCGTTCGAATCGATCTTCACCCAGGTCGCCGACCCCGAACGCGCGCCCGAAGTCATGCTCCTGCGCGAGACGATCCGTGGCTGGCGCTTCTACGATCATTTTCGTTCCGACGTGGATGCGCCCGCGCGCTCGCCGCAGCTGGCGACGCGCACGCCGGTGCTCAGCCACGATGGTCGCGACCTTGCCGCGGCCTGGCAGACGATCCGCGAGATCGGCGACGTTGCCGCCCTCGATGCGGCGGTCGACGACGCCTTCCCCGGTGCGCATGTCAGCATTGCCTCCGAAGGCAGCCGGCTGGTGCTGTGGTTCCACCAGCCCGGCCTGCTGCGTCCGCTGTCGGCGGGCGAACTGTCCGACGGCACGCTGCGCTACCTGCTTTGGATCGCCGCACTGCACACGCCGCGGCCGCCGCCGTTGATGGTCCTCAACGAGCCGGAGACGAGCCTGCATCCGGACCTCTTGCCGGCGTTGGGGCGACTGATCCTCGCGACATCGACGCGAAGCCAGGTCTGGGTCGTATCACACGCGTCGCGGCTGATCGCCACGCTCGAGGCATCGGACGCATGCCATTCCGTGCGCCTGGAAAAGGTCCTCAGCCAGACGGCGATCCAGGGCCAGGGCATGCTCGACGAGCCACCGTGGCATTGGCTGGCGGAGCGCTGAGGGCGTTACCATCGGCGCAGCTACGCGGAAGGGAAACAAGCATGCTGGTCCACGGTGCGTGCCATTGCGGCAACATCACGTTTGATCTCGAATGGCCCGACGGCGTCGTCGTCCAGCCACGCGCATGCAGCTGCACGTTTTGCCAGAAGCACGGCGCGACGTGGACGGCGCATCCCGATGCGGTGCTGTCGGTGCGTATCGTCGACGCGGCGCGTGCCGCGCGCTATCGCTTCGGCACCAGGACAGCCGACTTCCATGTGTGCGCGACGTGCGGCGTGGTTCCGCTGTGCACCGGCGAGATGGATGGCAGGCTGCATGCCGTGGTGAACACGCGGACATTCGAAGGCATCGGCCCCTTGCCGGATCCGGTCGTCGTCGACTTCGAAGGCGAGCAAGCGTCGGACCGCCTCGGCCGCCGCGCCCGCCATTGGATCGCCCGGGTGACGTTGGCATCCTGAGCCGGACGCCATGCGCGGATACGTCCGGTGTCCGCTGCTTGTCCGCGGACACCGGGCATCACGGGGCCATGCGGTCTGGCGCGCGGCACGGCTTTTGCTCGGTACATCGCACACTCACGCAAGGGAAGCGATCGATGAAGCGATTGATCGGGTTGTTGTTCGCACTGGTGGCAACGGCCGCCATGGCCACGCCGCCGGGGCATTTCGAAGAACGCGCCGCGAAGATCGAAGGCGTCGACTATCGCTACCAGGTGTTCGTTCCGGGTGGTCTCTCGCCATCGAGCCATCCGCCGATCGTCCTGTTCCTGCACGGTAGCGGCGAGAAGGGCGAAGACAACAAGGCGCAGATGAGCCAGGGCTTGCCGCCGTGGCTGAAGGAACACCTCGATTTCCCCGCGGTGGTGGTCATGCCGCAGGCGCATCCGCAACAAAGCTGGCGACATAACACGGTGGCGTCTGCCGCGCTGGCGATCCTCCGTACCTCGATGGCCGAGTTCCATGCCGATCCGAAGCAGGTCTACGTCACGGGTTTGTCCGACGGTGGTTTCGGCGCGTGGAAGCTCGGCGCCGAGCACCCCGGGGAATTCGCCGGGCTGGTGATCATCTGCGGCGGCGTGTTCTCCACATGGGACGGCCAGGCCTACACCGCCATCTGGGGTGCGCCCGCACACGACGGGCCGCAGGCGCTGTTCGACTGGGTGGCGGGGAAGGTGAAGGGCACGCCGGTCTGGCTGTTCCACGGCGCCGACGACGGCACCGTCCCGCCCGAACAGTCGCGCCAGATGCACGCCGCGCTCGAACGCATCGGCTCCCCGGTCCGCTACACCGAGTACCCCGGCGTCGGCCACGGCTCCTGGCAGAAAGCCTACGCCACCCCCAACCTCTGGCCCTTCTACCACCCACCCCAGTTGTAGGAGCGCGCCTGCGCGCGACCATCCCAAACCGACGCTACGAAGCGATTTGGTACAGGCCGCCGTAGCGACCAGCGCCTCTAAAAAGGGATCGTCTGGAATGACATGATCATATATCGACAATCGATAAATGATATGCCATGATCCTCTCATTCACCGACAAAGACACGGAAGCGCTCTTTCACGGTCATTGCCCGCGGCGCTGGATCGCCTTTGCGACGGTCGCGCGCCGAAAGCTCGCACAGCTCAACGCAGCCGCCACGCTCGCCTTCCTGGCGTGTCCGCCGGGTAACCGGCTTGAGTTGTTGAAAGGTGATCGCGCCGGGCAATACAGCATCCGCATCAACGACCAGTTTCGTCTTTGTTTTCGTTGGGTGGACGGCGATGTGCACGCCGTCGAAATCGTCGATTACCACTAGAGGTGTCCCATGACCGAGAGGCTGCCCCCAGTCCATCCCGGCGAAGTGCTCCGCGAGGATTACATGCGCCCGATGGGTCTTTCTTCGAATGCCCTTGCCCTCGCCATCGGCGTCACGGCAGCGCGCGTCAACGAGCTGGTGACGGGCAAGCGTGGCCTTACCGCCGATACCGCACTGCGCCTCGCACGGTATTTCGGCACCGACCCACGTAGCTGGATGAACCTGCAACTGAACTACGAACTGGAAGTGGCGGAGCGCCGCATCGGCGACGCACTCGAGCGGATCACACCGCGCGTAGCAGCCTGATCCGGATCAGACGGCTGCGTCCAGGGATGCCTGGCGCATGTCGCCCGGCGTCTCGTCCATGCCGGTGGCCATGACTTCCACCCGGTCGCGTCCCGTCCGCTTGGCCTGGTAGAGCGCTGCGTCGGCGGTGTCGATCAGTCGCTGGATGTTGTCGCCGGTGCCGGTGGCAACGCCGACGCTGGTGGTGAACGCGATGGCCTGGCCGCCATGGCTGGCCGGGGAGCGTTCGACCAGCGCACGCAACGACTCGGCCAGCGTGGCGGCGACGTTCGGGCTGGTGCACGGGGCCAGCAGCAGGAACTCTTCGCCACCGTAGCGCGACAGCAGGATGCCTTTCGATGCACCGCCGCCGTCGCGCAACACCTGGGCGAAGTGTTTGAGCACCGCATCCCCGCCGGCATGGCCCCAGCGATCGTTGATCGCCTTGAAGTGGTCCAGGTCGAACAGCAGGGCGGCGTGGGTGTGTCCGCGGTTGCCCTGGAGGATGGGCGCCGCGGCCTTGAGCAGGGCGGAGCGGTTCAGCAGCCCGGTCAAGCCGTCGAATTCGGCGGCTTCGCGCAGGTCGTGGACCAGCCGCTGGGACAGCATCAGGGTGAACCCGGTGCTGAGCAGGAAGGTGCACAGGATCCCGAACAGGTAGTTCGAGGTGGTCAGCAGCGAGGTGAGCTCGGGCGAATCGATCTCAGGATGCAGTGAGATGAAGCCGCGAGAAATATAAAAAAGGGTGTCGACGACGAAAACCGCCGCGGTGAACGCCGCGCCGACCCTCAGCTCGCGCGGTGCGCGGAACAGCAGGAAAAACACCATCCACGCGTCCCATGTCACGCTCTTCAGCCCGAAGACGATGCTTTCGACGGCGCCCGAGGGCGGCCAGAGCATGAAGCCGGCCTGGATCAGCAGGAAGAGGGCGATGACCAGGCCCGGCCAGCGCCAGCGCAGCGGGCGGCCCAGGTGCATGGCGATGCCGACCAGCATGGCAGCGTTGGCCAGGGCGATCAGGGCGCTGCCGACGATGGCGGAAAGAAATTTGCCGTTTTCGTCGTAGCCCTCGGCCAGGCCGGCCAGGGTCAGCAGCCAGAACGCGGCGGCCCACACGTGCAGCGCGGCCATGCCACGCAGTACGAGGCTCAGGAGCGAGAAACTCAGTGCGATGGCAATGCCGACCGCCAGGCCGATGATGCCCAGCGTGTGGATGTCCAGCCCGGTCGTCCCATCCATCCGTCCCGCTCCCCCGTGCGGCTCGTCGGCCTCATTCTAGGGCCATAACGCACGCCGTGCCGCGCGGTTACACGGGGGGCGCCGACATGGGCCAACTTGCGCGAAGCAAGGTATTTGCGATAGAATTGCTGAATCTTAAGCGCCGTTGGCCATCGATGACACATTGATGACCGCGTCGGCTTCAAGGAACTTTCTTATTACAAGAAAGCCTCCTCGTGAGGCTTTTTTGTTGGGCGCAGGGAGCGCGTCCCGCGACACTCGTGAGCGCCATCAAGGCTTTACGACAGGCGCTGTAGGAGAGTGTCGGGATACATCGGCGACGAAAGGAATGGGCCGTTCGCGCCCTTTTTTTGTTTCTGGCGACCAGAAAACCGCAGGTAACGTGGACACAAACGCACTATCACAGCGCTTCTCGGAGATCGTGGCCGACCTTGGCCTCGAAGTCCTTGGCATCGAATTTTCCCCGGCCGGTGGCGGGCAGAGCACCCTGCGCGTCTTCCTGGATGTCCAGGAGGACCAGCGCGAAGGGCGCGAGTCCCCCGAGGTCAACGTGGACGATTGCGAAGCCGCCAGCCGCGAGTTCTCGGCCTGGCTGGACGTTGAAGATCCGATCCCCGGCAACTATGTACTGGAAGTCTCCTCGCCCGGCATCGACCGGCCGTTGTTCACTGCCGCGCAATTCGCGCGCGTGACCGGCCAGGAAGTGAAGGTGTTGCTGAAGGCTCCCATCGAAGGCCGTCGCCGACTCAAGGGCAACGTCGTTGAAGTCAACGGCGAGCATATTGTCCTGGAAGGCGAGGCCGGCAAGTTCGAATTCGAGCACGCGGACGTTGAAAGCGCCCGCGTGGTTCCCGACTGGGTGGCCCTCGGCTATGCGCCGCAGCCGAAGCCCACGCCGGGCGCCAGCAAGAAATCCAAATAACGACACGACGGGATGCCTCGGGGCATCCTCATGGGAGTAGCGGCAATGAGCAAAGAACTTTTGCTGGTAGTCGACGCGGTCGCCAATGAAAAGGGCGTGCCGCGCGAAGTTATTTTTGATGCCATGGAAGCGGCGCTTGCCTCGGCCGCCAAGAAGCGCTACCCCGATGAGGACCCGGATATCCGCGTCGAAATCGACCGCAACACGGGCGATTACGAAACCTTCCGCCGTTACGAAGTCATCGCCGACGACGCCGAGATGGAGTCGCCGTTCTTCCAGGTGCGCCTGATGGACGCGCTGGACGACGACGAGAACTCGGTGGTGGGCGACCTGCTCGAAGAGCAGATCGAAAACGCCGAGTTCGGTCGCATCGCGGCGCAGGCTGCCAAGCAGGTGATCGTCCAGCGCGTCCGCGAGGCCGAGCGCCAGCAGGTGGTCGATGCCTTCGTCGATCGCGTGGGCGAGCTGGTCACCGGCATCGTCAAGCGCGTCGAGCGCGGCAACGTCTACCTCGACCTCGGCAGCAACGCCGAAGCCTTCATCCCGCGCGACAAGACGATTCCGCGTGAATCGCACCGCGTGGGCGACCGCGTCCGCGGTTACCTGTACGAAGTGAAGTCGGAAATCCGTGGCCCGCAGCTGTTCGTCTCGCGCAGCGCCCCGGAATTCATGATGGAGCTGTTCAAGCTCGAAGTGCCGGAAGTCGGCCAGGGCCTCGTCGAGATCAAGGGCTGCGCCCGCGATCCGGGCGACCGCGCGAAGATCGCCGTGGTTGCCCACGACACCCGCACCGATCCCATCGGCGCCTGCATCGGCATGCGCGGTTCGCGCGTCCAGGCCGTGTCCAACGAGCTCAACGGTGAGCGCGTCGACATCATCCTGTGGCACGAAAACCAGGCGCAGTACGTCATCAATGCGATGGCGCCGGCCGAAGTGCAGTCCATCATCATGGACGAAGAAAAGCACTCGATGGACATCGCGGTGGCCGAGGACAAGCTGTCCCAGGCCATCGGCCGTGGCGGCCAGAACGTCCGCCTCGCCAGCAAGCTCACCGGCTGGCAGCTCAACGTGATGACCCAGGACCAGGTCACCGCCAAGACGGAAGCCGAGCAGCAGGCCGCGCTGGCGCTGTTCATGGACCGCCTCGAAGTCGACCAGGAAATCGCCGGCATCCTCGTGCAGGAAGGCTTCTCGTCGGTGGAAGAAATTGCATACGTGCCCAGCGCCGAGCTGCTGGCCATCGACGGCTTCGACGAAGACATCGTCGAAGAGCTGCGCGCCCGCGCACGCGATGCCCTGCTCACCGAAGCGCTGGCCGTGGAAGAGAACGTGGAAGGGCCGGAACAGGAGCTGTTGGACCTGGACGGCATGGACGAGGCCACGGCATACGCCCTGGCCGAGCGCAACGTGCGCACGCTTGACGACCTGGGCGACCTGGCCGTTGACGAACTGATCGATATCGAAGGCATGACCGAGGAGCGCGCTTCGCAGCTGATCATGGCCGCGCGCGCACCGATGATCGCCCGACTGGAGAAGGGCGGCTAAGCGCGGGACCGGAAGCGCCCCGGAGGGGCGCCCCGAGGGAGGCCACGCGGCTTCCCGCCAGGGATGGAGGCAGCTTGAGATTGCATCAAAGGCACGGGTAACGCGCGGGAACGGCGGAGATTAAAGAACGATGTCGGACGTCACGATCAAACAACTGGCCCAGGTACTGGGCATGCCGGTCGACAGGCTGCTTACGCAGCTTGGCGAAGCCGGAATGAGTTTCAACAACGCGGAGCAAGTCATCAGCAGCACTGAAAAGGTGAAGCTGCTTGGCTTCCTGCGCCGTACGCACGGCAAGAACGAGCCCGCTCCCGAAGTGGACGACACGGCGCCGCGCCAGATCACGCTCAAGCGACGCACGGTCGGCGAGCTGAAGGTCAGCTCCGGCTCCGGCCGCGGTGCGGGCCCGGCGAAGACGGTCAACGTCGAAGTGCGCGCGAAGCGTACCTACGTGAAGCGCGGCACGATCGGCGACGACGCCGGTGCCGACGCCGAGCGCGAAGAGGCTGCGCGCAAGCTGGCCGAATCGCACGCCGAGCGCGAGCACGAAGAAAACCAGCGCCGCGAAGAAGCCGAGCGCCGCGAGCAGGCCGAAGCGGCCCGCATCGAGGCCGAAGCCGAGTCGCGTCGCCAGGAGGAAGCGGCTGCGGAAGCGCGCCGCCAGGCCGAGGCTGCCCAGGCTGCCGCGGAGCGTGCGCGCGCCGAGGAAGCCTCGCGCGCCAGCGAATCCAGCGCCGAACCGGTGGCTGCCACGCCTGCATCGGCGACGCCGGAAGCGGCGCCTGCCGCTCCCGCCGCTGCCGCTGCCACGGACGAACTGGGTCACCAGACCTCCAAGCTCGATACGCGCTCGCTCGGCATGATCCTGCCGCGCATCCATGAGCCGCGTAAGCGCGAGCGCATCGTTTCCAAGCCGACCCCGCCGCCGCCGCCCCCGGCGCCGGCACCGGCTCCCGTCGCGGCACGTCCGGCACCGGCACCCGCCGCTGCGGGCGCACGTCCGGCACCCGCTGCCCGTCCGGCTCCGGGTTCGGTCGCGGCTGCCAACGACACGCGTGGCAATGCCCGTCCCAAGCACGGCGCTGGCGGTAACAACAGCGGCGGTGGTGGCGGTCGTGGCAACGAGCGCGAAGGCAAGCGGTTCGCCGGTGGCGAAATGCACCTGTCCGATGCCGATCGCGCCCGTCGCTCGAGCGGCAAGGGTGGTCGTGGCAAGCCGGGCCGTGGTGGTGGTCGCAGCGAGCCGTCGCGCGGTTCCGCCGGTTCGTCCGGTCCGCACGGCTTCACCCGCCCGACCGCCGCCGTCGTCCGCGACGTGGTGATCGGCGACAACAACATCGTCGCCGACCTCGCGCAGAAGATGGCCGTGAAGGGCGCCGAAGTGGTCAAGGCGCTGTTCAAGATGGGCGTCATGGCGACCATCAACCAGACGATCGACTTCGATACCGCATCGCTCGTGGTCGAAGAGCTGGGCCACAACCCGGTCCGCGTCGCCGAGAACGGTGCCGAAGCGGCGCTCGCCTCGCACACCAGCGCGGTGGAACTGGAAGGCGACAAGGTGACCCGTCCGCCGGTCGTGACCATCATGGGCCACGTCGACCACGGCAAGACCTCGCTGCTGGACTACATCCGTCGCACCAAGGTGGCGTCGGGCGAAGCCGGCGGCATCACGCAGCACATCGGCGCGTACCACGTCGAAACCAGCCGCGGCGTCATCACGTTCCTGGACACCCCGGGCCACGCGGCGTTCACCGCCATGCGTGCGCGCGGTGCGCAGTCCACCGATATCGTGGTGCTGGTCGTGGCCGGTGACGACGGCGTCATGCCGCAGACGGTGGAAGCCGTGAAGCATGCGCGCGCCGCCAAGGTGCCGCTGATCGTCGCGCTGACCAAGATGGACAAGACCGACACCAACGTCGATCACGTCAAGCAGGGCCTCGGCAACCTCGAAGTCATCCCGGAAGAGTGGGGCGGCGACACGCCGTTCGTGCCGGTGTCCGCGAAGACGGGCATGGGCATCGACGACCTGCTCGACGCGATTTCGATCCAGGCCGAAGTCATGGAGCTCAAGGCCGTGGCCGATGGCCTCGCCTCGGGCGTCGTGATCGAATCCAGCCTGGATCGCGGTCGCGGCCCGGTGGCGACGGTACTGGTCCAGCAGGGCACCCTGAAGAAGGGCGACTTCGTGGTCTGCGGCATCGAATACGGCCGCATGCGCGCGCTGATCGACGAAACCGGCAAGCAGGTCAACGAAGCCGGTCCGTCCATCCCCGTGCAGGTGCTGGGTCTTTCCGGCGTGCCGGAGTCGGGTGACGACTTCGTCTGCGTGGCGGATGAGCGCCTCGCCCGCCAGGTGGCCGCCGAGCGTCAGCAGAAGCGTCGCGAAACGCGCCTGGTGACCAAGTCGAACCGCCTGGAAGACATCATGGCCCAGATGAGCCAGGGCGAGGGTCAGCAGACCCTCAACATCCTGGTCAAGGCCGATGTGCAGGGTTCGGTGGAAGCACTGCGCGACTCGCTGACCCAGATCGGCAACGAGCGCGTGAAGGTGAACGTCATCGCCTCCGGCGTGGGCGGCATCACCGAGTCGGAAGCCCAGCTGGCCGCGGCCTCGAAGGCGCTGGTCATCGGCTTCAACGTCCGTGCCGATGCATCGGCACGCAAGGTGATCGACACGGCGGGCCTCGACGTCCGTTACTTCTCGATCATCTACGACGTGATCGACCAGGTGAAGCAGGCGGCCTCGGGCCTCCTCGGCATGGAAGTGCGCGAAGAGATCATCGGCGTGGCCCAGGTCCGCGACGTGTTCCGTTCGTCGAAGTTCGGCGCGGTCGCTGGCTGCATGGTCATCGAAGGCATCGTCAAGCGTTCCAAGCCGATCCGCGTGCTGCGTGACAACGTGGTCGTGTTCCAGGGCGAACTGGAATCGCTGCGCCGCTTCAAGGAGCTGGTGGACGAAGTCCGCAACGGCACCGAGTGCGGCATCGCGGTCAAGCAGTACAACGACGTCAAGGTCGGCGACCAGATCGAGTGCTTCGAGCGCATCGAAGTGGCTCGCACGCTGTAATTGGAAGACCCCGCCTCCCCGGTTCGCCGGGGAGGCTTTTCTTGTTTATAGGAGGCGGATATGCCGTCCCGTGATTTCAAACGCACCGATCGCGTTTCCGCCGAGCTGCGCCGCGAGATCGGCCTGCTGGTGCACGCCGCCGTGCGCGACCACGCACTGCCTTCGGTCAGCGTGTCCGACGTGGAAACGACCAAGGATCTCGACGTGGCCACGGTGTGGGTGACGGCATTGATGCCGGAAAAGTCCGCCGAAGCCGTGAAGGGCCTGAAGGAACTGGCCAAGGAATTCCGCCGGGAGCTGTCCCGCTCCATGCGCCTGCGCCGCGTCCCCGAACTGCGCTTCAAGTACGACGAATCGGTCGACCGTGGCGAGCGCATCGAGACGCTGCTGCGCGAAAACCCGGTGCCGCCGGCCGAAGAGCCCAACGAATAACGTTTTTAATGAACCGCCGATCGTTCCGTGACCTCCACGGCATCCTCCTCCTCGACAAGCCGCTCGGCCTGAGCTCCAACCAGGCGCTGCAGACGGCGCGCCGCCTCGTGGGCGCGGCCAAGGGCGGCCACACCGGCAGCCTCGATCCGCTGGCAACCGGCCTGCTGCCGCTGTGTTTCGGCGAAGCCACCAAGATCGCCGGCTGGTTGCTCGGCTCGCGCAAGGCCTACGAGGCCGAGGTGAAACTCGGCGCGACCACGACCACGGCCGACCTCGAAGGCGAGATCGTCGAGGCCCGGCCCGTGCCGGCGCTGGACGATGCGCTCATCGAAGTGGCGCTCGCGCCGCTGCGCGGCCGCATCACCCAGGTGCCCCCGGCGTATTCCGCGATCAAGCAGGATGGCGTGCCGCTCTACGTGCGTGCCCGTCGCGGCGAGGCCGTCGATGTGCCGTCGCGCGAGGTCGACGTCTACCGGCTCGACGTGATCGAGCGGGCAGGGGACACCCTGCGCCTGCACGTCGAGTGCGGCTCGGGCACCTATGTGCGCAGCCTGGCCGTCGACCTGGGTGCGAACCTTGGCTGCGGCGCCCACCTGATCGGCCTGCGCCGGCTGTGGGTCGACCCGTTCCTGGCGCCGGCGATGGTCACCCTGGACGAACTGCGCAGCGCCGCCGAGGCGGGCCCCGACCAGCTCGAAGCGTGCCTGCTGCCGGTGGATGCCGGACTCTCGCATATTCCCCGGGTGGAACTCGACGGCGAGCAGACCCGGGTGCTCGGCTTCGGCCAACCCGTGCCGCTCGGTGCCGGGGCTGCGCCTGGCCGCTGCGGCGCGTGGGGGGCCGATGGCCGGCTGATGGCCCTGGCCGAGGTCGGCGAAGATGGTGTTCTGAAGGTTTTGCGTGGTTTCAACCTGCCGCCACCCTGACCGGGCTTGTTGCCGCTACGCGCAGGACGTTACAATTACGTGCTCGTTTACCAGCTTTCATTAAAGCGAGGCTTGCGCAACTTCACCGGTGGCCGTTGAGGTTGCGCAAGTCTCGCATCCGCTTTTTTAAGGAATCGATACACATGTCGCTTACCGTCGAACAGACCAGCCAGATCATCAAGGACTTCGGTCGCAAGGAAAACGACACCGGCTCGACCGAAGTCCAGGTCGCGCTGCTGTCCGCCAACATCACCGCGCTGCAGGATCACTTCCAGGCGCACAAGCAGGACCACCACTCGCGTCGCGGTCTGCTCAAGATGGTCAACAAGCGCAAGACGCTTCTGGCCTACCTGAAGAAGAGCGACTTCGCTCGCTACCAGACCCTGATCGAACGCCTCGGCCTGCGCCGCTAAATCACCGGAACAGGACGAGGAGAGATCGAAGTGGCGAAAGTAACCAAGTCATTCCAGTACGGTTCTCACGAAGTCACACTGGAGACGGGCGAAATCGCCCGGCAGGCCTCCGGTGCGGTCATGGTCAGCATGGGCGGCACGGTCGTCCTGGTGACGGTCGTCGCGGCCCCCAAGGCACGCGAAGGCCAGGACTTCTTCCCCCTCACGGTCGACTACATGGAGAAGTTCTACTCCGCTGGTCGCATCCCGGGTGGCTTCTTCAAGCGCGAAGGCCGTCCGACCGAGAAGGAGACGCTGACTTCGCGCCTCATCGATCGTCCGCTGCGTCCGCTGTTCCCGGAAGAGTTCCGCAACGAGATCCAGGTCATTGCCCAGGTCGTCTCGCTGAACCCGGAAGTCGACGGTGACATCCCGGCGCTGATCGGCGCTTCGGCTGCCATGTCGCTCGCCGGCGTGCCCTTCAAGGGCCCGATCGGTGCGGCACGCGTCGGCTATGCCAACGGCCAGTACATCCTCAACCCGACCGCGTCGCAGCTGAAGACCTCGGACCTCGACCTCGTCGTGGCCGGCACCTCCAGCGCCGTGATGATGGTTGAGTCGGAAGCGAAGCTGCTCAGCGAAGACGTCATGCTCGGTTCGGTGGTCTTCGGCCACCAGCAGATGCAGGTCGCGATCGACACGATCAACGCTTTCGTCGCCGAAGCCGGCGCGAAGACGTTCAAGTGGGAAGCCCCGGCTGCCAAGACCGCGCTTTACGACGCCGTCAAGGCTGCCGTCGGCAACCGCTTCAGCGAAGCCTTCCAGATCCGCGACAAGCTGGCCCGCCGCGACGTCATCAGCGCGCTCAAGAGCGACGTGAAGGCCGCCATCGCCGCCGACGCCGAAGCCAATGGCTGGACCGATGGCGACATCGGCAACGCCTTCGGCGAAGTCGAGTACCGCACCCTGCGCGACGGCGTGCTCAGCACGAAGGTCCGCATCGACGGTCGCCAGCTGGACGACGTCCGCCCGATCACCGTGCGCGTCGGCGTCCTGCCGCGTACCCACGGCTCGGCGCTGTTCACCCGCGGCGAAACCCAGGCGCTGGTCGTTGCCACGCTCGGCACCACCCGCGACTCGCAGATCATCGACGCGCCGGAAGGCGAGTGGAAGGACACGTTCCTGTTCCACTACAACTTCCCCCCGTTCTCGGTCGGCGAAACCGGTCGCGTCGGTAGCCCGAAGCGTCGCGAAGTCGGCCACGGCCGCCTCGCCAAGCGCGGCGTGCAGGCCGTCAAGCCGACGATCGAAGAGTTCCCGTACGTCGTCCGCGTCGTCTCGGAAATCACCGAGTCGAACGGTTCGTCGTCGATGGCTTCGGTCTGCGGCTCGTCGCTGGCCATGATGGACGCGGGCGTTCCGCTGAAGTCGCCGGTCGCCGGCATCGCCATGGGCCTGGTGAAGGAAGGCAACGACTTCGTCGTGCTCTCCGACATCCTGGGTGACGAAGACCACCTCGGCGACATGGACTTCAAGGTAGCCGGTACCGCCGATGGCGTCTCCGCGCTGCAGATGGACATCAAGGTCGACGGCATCACCGAAGAGATCATGCGTACGGCGCTGGCCCAGGCCAAGCGTGGCCGCCTGCACATCCTCGGCGAAATGGCCAAGGTAATGGACCAGCCGCGTTCGGAGATGAGCGAGTACGCCCCGCGCCTGCTCACCATCAAGATCCACCCGGACAAGATCCGCGAAGTCATCGGCAAGGGCGGCGCCACCATCCGCTCGATCACCGAAGAGACCGGCACCACCATCGACATCACGGACGACGGCAACGTCGTGATCGCCTCGGTCAACCGTGAAGCCGCCGAAGCCGCGCGCAAGCGCATCGAACAGATCGTTTCGGACGTCGAGCCGGGCCGCATCTACGAAGGCAAGGTCGCGAAGCTGATGGACTTCGGCGCGTTCGTCACCATCATGCCGGGCAAGGACGGCCTCGTGCACGTCTCGCAGATCTCCAGCGAGCGCGTCGAGAAGGTCTCCGACAAGCTGAAGGAAGGCGACATCGTCAAGGTCAAGGTCCTCGAAGTCGACAAGCAGGGCCGTATCCGCCTGTCGATGAAGGCCGTCACCGAAGAAGAAAACGCCGCGGGCTGATCATCGCCCCCGGTTGAATGAAAGGCCCGGCACGAAAGTGCCGGGCCTTTTCATTTGCGGGATCCGGTCAGACGGCGGTGAAACCGCCATCCAGGACCAGCTCCACGCCAGCGATGTACCGCCCCTGGTCCGACGCCAGGAACAACACCGCGTCGGCGATCTCCTCCGGCAACGCCAGCCGACCCATCGGCACCATCTGCGTCAGCGCGTCTTCCACGCCCGGCCGCTCGTCGAGCCACGTGCGCATCAGCTTCGTCTCGGTGCCGCTGGGCGCCACCACGTTCACCCGGATGCCGCGGTCCTTCAGGTCCGACGTCCAGCTGCGCGCGAACGAGCGCACCGCCGCCTTGCTCGCGTTGTAGAGCGACTGCCCGGCAAAGCCCTTGCTGCCGGCCACCGAGCCATTGAGGATCACAGAGCCGCCGGCCGAAAGCAGGGGCAGGGCCTTTTGCGCGGTGAAGAGCAGGCCGCGCACATTGACGCCGAAGACGTGGTCGAAGCCGGCCTCATCGATCTCGCCCAGTGGACGGGACTCGGACTCCGTCACCCCCGCGTTGGCGAAAACGACATCGAGCCGGCCGTGGTCGGCCCGGATGCGAGCGTAGAGGCGATCGAGGTCGGACAGGCTCGCGGCATCGCCCTGCACACCCACGGTGCCATGGCCGATGTCGGCGACCGCCTCGTCCAGCTTCTCCTGCCGCCGGCCCGTGATGTAGACCCGCGCGCCTTCCGCCGCGAAGGCCTTCGCCGTGGCCAGGCCGATGCCTTCGCTGCCGCCGGTGATGGCGACGATCTTGTTCTCGAATCGGTTGCTCATGGATGGTCCTTGTTAAAAGTGGAGGGTTGCTCCATTTACTATATGGAGGCACCATCCACTTTTCAACCGAGGTTGGCCGTGAGCCGTTCGACAACCCCCGCCAGTCCCCCCGTGGCCGCGCCGGCGATCTCGCCGGACGATGCGCCGCTGCGGGCGGACGCCGCACGCAATCGCGAGCGCATCCTCGAGGCCGCCGAGCAGGTGTTCCGCGAGCGCGGCGCGGACGCGTCGCTGGAGGAAATCGCCAAGCGTGCCAAGGTGGGCATCGGCACGCTTTACCGGCGCTTCCCCACGCGTGAGGCGCTTCTCGCGGCAAACAGCGACGACCGCCTGCTCGCCCTCGTGCGCGACAGCGAAGGGCGGGGCGGCACGCTATCGCCGGGTGACGCCGTGCGCGGGTTCGTGTCCGCACTGGTCGCGCACACCACGCATTACCGTGGCCTCGCCGCGTCGCTCGGCGCCGTGCTGCAGAGTGGCACGGCCGGTTGCCACGCCAGCCGCGCCGAAGGCGAGCGATTGCTGGCGGCGGCACAGCAGGCGCATGCCGTGCGCGCCGACGTATCGATGGACGACCTCGTCTGCATGGTCATGGCGATCTCGCTGGCGGTCGAGCAAGACGCTTCCGCCACGCCGCGCATCGACCATCGTGTCGGCCTGTTCCTCGACGGCATCTGCCCGCGTTGATCGCTGCTCCGTGACGGCGGTTGCTGGCGATGTAAACGTTTCGCTGGCACGCTCCAGCGTATCGCGGTGCCCCCCGCGCACCGCTTCGGAGATGGCATGCGCTTCCACGCCCTGATCGTCGGCATCTCGCTGGCCCTGTCGACCACGCTTTCCGCCGCGACACCCGTGACCGCCAGTGCGCCTTCCAATGCGCAGCTTGCATCGCCCGACATCGAGAAAAAAGTCGATGCGCTGCTTGCGCGCATGACCTTGCAGGAAAAGGTCGGCCAGCTATCGCAATACGCGGCAAGGGGTGGGTCTGCGCCGACGGATGCCGACGCCTTCGCACCCAACCCGGAAACGCGCACGCAGGTCGACACGATGGCGCTCGCCCGCAAGGGTGAACTCGGCTCCGTGCTCAATCTCGTCGGCGCGGCACGTACGCGTGCGTTCCAGGAAGCGGCGATGAAGAGCCGCCTCGGCATTCCGTTGCTGTTCGGTGCCGACATCATCCACGGCTACCACACGATCTATCCGATCCCGCTCGCGCTGGCCGCCACGTGGGATCCGCAGCTTGTCCAGGACCTGTCGCACATGGCCGCGCTGGAGGCGACCAGTGGCGGGGTGAAGTGGGTGTTCTCGCCCATGGTCGACGTGTCGCGCGACGCGCGCTGGGGCCGCTCGGCGGAAGGCGCGGGCGAAGACGCTTACCTTGGCGCGGCGATCGCGCGCGCGTATATCCGCGGCTACCAGGGCAACGACCTGGCCAACCCGGAAAACGTCGCGGCATCGGTGAAGCACTTTGCGGCCTATGGCGCGGCCGAAGCAGGCCGCGAGTACAACACCACCGACATGTCCGACGTGCGCCTGCGCCAGGTTTACCTGCCACCGTATCGCGCCGCCGTGCAAGCTGGCGCGGCAACGATGATGAGCGCGTTCAACGCGCTGAATGGCGTGCCCGCCACCGCCGATCCGTACCTGATGACCGACATCCTGCGCAAGGAATGGGGCTTCAACGGCTTCGTCGTCAGCGACTACACGGCGATCATGGAACTGACCCACCACGGCATCGCGCTGGACGCGGCCACGGCGACGCAGAGGGCGCTGCAGGCCGGCGTGGAAATGGACATGATGAGCCACTTCTACGATACGCAGATCCCGAAGCTGCTCGACGAGGGCAAGCTGTCGATGGCGACCGTGGATGAAGCGGTGCGTCGCGTGTTGCGAGTGAAATTCGCACTGGGCCTGTTCGAACACCCGTATGCGCGCGGGAAGGAATCGATGGCGCCCGACGCGGCCCACCACGCGCTGGCCCGCAAGGCGGCCGAGGAATCGTTCGTCTTGCTGAAGAACGGTGGGCAGGGCATGCCGGCCGCATTGCCGTTGGGCAAGCAGGTCCGCCACGTGGCGCTCATCGGTCCGCTGGCCGATGCCGCGAGCGAGATGCAGGGCCCGTGGGGCGGGGCACGCCAGTTCGACGATTTCACCACCGTGCGCGCAGGCCTTGCCGCGCGCCTGGCGAAGCAGGGCGGCGACCTGGTTTACGCGAAAGGCACCGAGATCGAATCCGACGCGGAAGACGGTTTCGCCGATGCCCTGAAAGCCGCGGCGCAGGCGGATGTCGTGGTCATGGCACTGGGTGAGGCCGCGCACATGAGCGGCGAGGCCGGTGCCCGCGCGCACCTGCGCCTGCCCGGCAACCAGCAGGTGCTGCTGCAACAGGTGGCGGCGACCGGGAAGCCGATCGTTCTCCTCGTGTTCTCGGGTCGTCCACTGGTGCTCCGCTGGGCCGACGAGCATGTCGCGTCGATCATGGCGGTCTGGTTCCCCGGCGCCGAGGCGGGCAACGCGATCGCCGACGTGCTATTCGGCGATGTCGCACCCAGCGGCAAGCTGACCATGAGCTTCCCCTACACCGAAGGCCAGCTGCCGCTGTACTACAACCAGTTCCCCACCGGGCGCCCGGCCGGCGACATCGATACGACGCAGGCGCCGGGGAAGGGCACCTCGTACGTGTCGCGCTACATCGATACGCCGAACCAGGCGCTCTATCCGTTCGGGCACGGCCTCACCTACACCACCTTCGCCTATTCGGGCGTACAGGTATCGCGCAAGCAGGTGCCACTGGCGGAAGCCAACCGCGCCGACGCCCGCGACCTCGTCGGCGTGACGGCAACGGTGACCAACACCGGCACGCGCGCGGCCACCGAGGTGGTCCAGCTCTACGTGCGCAACCTCGGTGCCAGCCTCACCCAGCCCGTGCGTAGCCTGCAGGGCTTCCAGCGGGTGGCGCTCAAGCCCGGCGAATCCCGCCAGGTGACGTTCCAGCTGGGCTTCCCCGAACTGTCGTTCTGGAACGCGAAGAGCGACGAGGTGGTCGAGCCGACCCGGTACACGGTGTGGGTGGGTGGTAGTTCCACGGCCGACCAGGCGGCGTCGTTCAGCATCACGCCCTGAGCGCGGGGCGCGGTGGGTGGCCCGGTGCCGTACCATACGCGCATGGCAGATAAACCGAACGATTTCATCGACCAGTACCAGGCCTTCGTCCGCCAGGGCGTCGAGACCTGGGCCCGGCAGTTCGATCCCGGCGCGGCACACGCCGAGGCGCCGTCGGCCGACATCGTCGGTCGGCTGTTCGCCGGCCTGGGTGGTTTCGGCGACTGGATGCGTGCCTTCACCAGCGGCGAGCCGCCGGCGTCACCGTTCGCCCACGGCACGCCACCGTTTGGCTACGGCCCGCCGTCCGGCGCACAGCCAGGGATGCCGCCGTTTGGTTATGGCCCGCCGCCCGGTGCGCAGCCGGGCATGCCGCCTTTCGGCTATGGTCCGCCGCCCGGCGCGACGCCCGGCAGCGAAGGTTTCGACGAGTGGGCGAAGGTCGCCCGCGAAGCCCTGTCGATGCCCGGCCTGGGCCTCAACCGTGAACAGCAGGAAGAACAGCAGGCGTTGCTGCGTGCGTGGATCGACTACGCGCAGCACTTCGGCCGCTACCACGCGCTTATGCAACGCGTGCAGGAGCGCGCCGGCGATACGCTGCGTGCGCAGGGCATGCCCGCCGACGCTGACAGCCTGCGTGCCGTCTACGATCGCTGGGTGAACCTGTCCGAAGAGAGCTACGCCGACGCGGCGATGTCGGACGAATTCCGCGAGGTGTATGCCGCGCTGGTGAATGCGCAGATGCACCTGAAGGTGTTGCAGCAGCGCCAGGTCGAGCGCCTCGCCGTGCAGGCCGGCTTGCCGACCCGCCGTGACGTCGACAGCCTCGGTGAACGCCTCCAGGCTGTCCGCCGCGAACTCCGCCACATGCAGGGCCTGGCCGCCGAAGTCGAAGCCCTCCGTGCCGAGGTCGCCACGCTGCGCAAGGCGAAGCCGGCGGCCAGGAAATCCAGGCGATGACCGCCAATCCCTTCCACATCGACCCCGAACGCGCACGCGAAGAGGTCGACGCCTTCCGCCGCAAGGTCGAAGCCGGCATGGAAACGCTGAAGAACGTCGGCCCGATCGAACTGGGCACGACGCCGCGCGAGACCGTCTACACGGAAGACAAGCTCACCCTCTGGCACTTCAAGGGCGAAACGAAGCCCACCGCGAAGGTGCCGCTGCTGATCTGCTACGCGCTGGTCAACACGCCGTGGATGGTCGACCTGCAGGAAGACCGCTCGATGGTGCGCAACCTGCTCGCGCAGGGCGAAGACGTGTATCTCATCGACTGGGGCTATCCCGACGGTGCCGACCGCTGGCTCACGCTGGAGGACTACATCGACGGTTACCTCGACCGCTGCGTCGATGTCGTCCGCAAGCGCCATGCGCTGGATGCGATCAACCTGCTCGGCATCTGCCAGGGCGGCGTGTTTTCGCTCTGCTATACGGCGCTGCACGGCGACAAGGTCAGGAACCTGGTGACCATGGTCACGCCGGTGGATTTCCACACGGCCGACAACATGCTCTCGCACTGGGCGCGCAACGTGGACATCGACCTGTTCGTCGACACGATCGGCAACGTGCCCGCGGACCTGATGAACTTCGCCTACCTCACGCTGAAACCGCTGCGGCTCAACCAGCAGAAGTACGTCGCGATGGTCGACATCCTCGACAACCCGAAGGAAGTCGAAAACTTCCTGCGCATGGAAAAGTGGATCTTCGATTCCCCCGACCAGGCCGGTGAAACCCTCCGCCAGTTCACCCGCGATTTCTTCCAGAAGAACCTGCTGATCCAGGGCAAGGCGACGATCGGCGAACACACCATCGACCTGGGCACGATCCGCCAGCCGGTGCTCAACATCTACGCTGAGCAGGATCATCTCGTCCCGCCCGCCGCATCCATCCCGCTGAAGGATGCGATCGGCAGCAAGGACTACACGGCGTTGCCGTTCCCGGGTGGCCACATCGGCATCTACGTGTCGGGCAGGGCGCAGAAGCTGGTCCCGCCCGCCATCCACGAGTGGCTAGCCAAACGATCCCTGTAGGAGCGCGCCCGCGCGCGATTGGGATTACCCGATGCCCGGATCGCGAGGGGTACCCGATGCCCCGATCGCGCGCAGGCGCGCTCCTACAGGGGTGGCGGGCCGTGCGATAATTGCGCGATGAATACGCCCACTTCCCACGACTCCATCCGTGCCGTCCAGTGGCTCGGCGACCGCCTCCACCTGCTCGACCAGCGCCGCCTGCCGGCGGAAGAAATCTGGTTCGATTGCGTGGACTCGGCGGACGTGACGCAGGCGATCCGCGACCTGGCCGTGCGCGGTGCGCCGGCCATCGGCATCGCCGCGGCGTGGGGCGTGGTTTTGGCGGCGCAGAAGGGTGAAAACCTGCCCGCCGCCATGGCCACGCTACGTGCGGCGCGGCCCACGGCGGTGAACCTGATGTGGGCGCTGGATCGCATGAAATCGCGGGTCGACGCGGGTGCCGATGCCGCGGCGCTGGAGCGCGAAGCCCAGGCGATCCAGGACGAGGACCTCGCCGCCAACCGCCACATGGGCGAGCTTGGCGCGGCGCTCATCGAAGCCGGGTCGCACGTGATGACCCACTGCAACACCGGCTCCCTTGCGACCGCCGGTTACGGCACGGCGCTGGGCGTGATCCGCGCCGGCGTGGAAGCCGGCCGCATCGAGCAGGTCTTCGCCGGTGAAACCCGCCCCTGGCAGCAGGGCGCGCGCCTCACCATGTGGGAACTCGTGCGCGACGGCATCCCCGCGAAGCTGATCGCCGATTCCGCCGCGTCGCACCTGATGAAGGACGGCAAGGTGAAGTGGGTGATCGTCGGCGCCGACCGCATCGCGGCCAATGGCGACACCGCCAACAAGATCGGTACCTACCAGCTGGCCATCGCGGCACGCCACCATGGGGTGAAGTTCATGGTCGTCGCGCCGTCCACCACGGTGGACATGGCGACCGCCAGCGGCGACGACATCGAGATCGAATTGCGCGACGCCACCGAGCTGCTTTCCATGAGCGGGACCCGCACCGTGATCGAGGGTGCGGAGGCCTGGAACCCCGTTTTCGACGTCACCCCGGCCGACCTGATCGACGCCATCGTGACCGAGCGCGGCGTGATCCTGAAGCCCGACGAAGAGCAGATGCGGATCATGTTTCCATGACCGCCAAATCCCCTTGCTAAACCATTGAATTTGCGGCTTTTTTAGCTGTCATTTCGACACCCGTTGTGTTACCATCGACGGGTTGAGCCGAGCGTGGCGCCCTTTGGGCGAAGGCCACGGTCGGCGGGGGCACTCATACGGACACCCAGGAAGCCGATTGATGGCAGAACTCGCCAAAGAAGTCATCCGCGTCAATATCGAAGACGAGATGCGCCAGAGCTATCTCGACTACGCGATGAGCGTCATTGTCGGGCGTGCCTTGCCCGATGTGCGCGACGGCCTCAAGCCGGTCCATCGACGCGTGCTGTTCGCCATGAACGAGCTCGGCAACTCGTGGAACAAGGCTTACAAGAAGTCGGCGCGCGTGGTCGGTGACGTGATCGGTAAATACCACCCGCACGGCGATGCATCCGTCTACGACGCGATCGTCCGCCTGGCGCAGCCGTTCTCGCTGCGCTACATGCTGGTCGACGGCCAGGGCAACTTCGGTTCGGTGGACGGCGACAACGCCGCGGCCATGCGATACACCGAAGTGCGCATGGCCAAGCTCACCCATGAGCTGCTTGCCGACATCGACAAGGAAACCGTCGATTTCGGGCCGAACTACGACGAAAGCGAAAGCGAGCCGCTGGTCCTGCCGACCCGCGTACCGAACCTGCTCGTCAACGGTTCGGCGGGCATCGCGGTCGGCATGGCCACCAACATCCCGCCGCACAACATGACCGAGGTCATCAACGCCACGCTGGCACTCATCGAAGAGCCGTCGCTCGGCGTCGATGAACTGATGACGCACATCCCGGGCCCCGATTTCCCGACCGCCGGCATCATCAACGGCTCCTCGGGCATCGTCGAGGCCTATCGCACGGGCCGTGGCCGCATCCTGGTCCGCGCGCGCACCGAGATCGAAACCGAGGCTAACGGCCGCGAGACGATCCTGGTGCACGAGCTGCCGTACCAGGTGAACAAGGCTCGCCTGATCGAAAAGATCGCCGAGCTGGTCAAGGAAAAGAAGATCGAGGGCATCAGCGAGCTGCGCGATGAGTCCGACAAGGACGGCATGCGCGTGGTCATCGAGATTCGCCGCGATGCCATGGCCGACGTGGTGCTGAACAACCTGTTCCAGCAGACCCAGTTGCAGGTCACCTTCGGCATCAACATGGTGGCCCTGCTCGACGGCCAGCCGAAGCTGCTGAACCTCAAGGAGATCCTTGAAGCGTTCATCCGCCACCGTCGCGAAGTCGTCACCCGCCGCACCATCTTCGAACTGCGCAAGGCGCGTTCGCGCGCGCACATCCTCGAAGGCCTCACGGTCGCGCTGGCCAACATCGACGAGATGATCGAGCTGATCCGCACCTCGTCGTCGTCGCAGGAAGCGCGCGAGCGCATGGTCGCCCGTCGCTGGGAGCCGGGCCTGGTCAAGGCCCTGTTGTCGGCCACCGGCGCCGACGCATCGCGTCCGGAAGACATGGATCCGCGCGACGGCCTGCGTGACGACGGTTACCAGCTGTCGGAAGTGCAGGCCAACGAGATCCTGCAGATGCGCCTGCATCGCCTGACCGGCCTGGAACAGGACAAGCTCAGCGACGAATACCGCGAGATCCTCGAGACCATCCGTGGCCTCATCGAGATCCTGGAAAACCCGGTCCGCCTGCTGGAAATCATCCGTGGCGAACTCGAGCAGATCCGTGCGGATTACGGCGACGCGCGTCGCACGGAAATCCAGCATTCGCAGGAAGACCTCAACGTCCTCGACCTGATCACGCCCGAAGACGTGGTGTTGACGCTGTCGCACACCGGCTACGTCAAGCGCCAGGCCGCGAGCCTGTATCGCGCGCAGAAGCGTGGCGGCAAGGGTCGTTCCGCATCGGCGCTGAAGGACGAAGACGTCGTGCAGCAGCTGTGGGTGGTCAACACCCACGACACGCTGCTGACGTTCACCAGCACCGGTCGCGTTTACTGGCTGAAGGTGTACCAGATGCCGGAAGCGGGCCCGGGTGCCCGCGGCAAGCCGATCGTGAACCTGCTGCCGCTGGGCGAGGGCGAAAAGGTCCAGGCCGTGCTGCCGATCCGCGATTACGACCCGGACTGCTTCGTGTTCTTCGCCACCCGCAAGGGCACGGTGAAGAAGACCCCGCTGACCGAGTTCGCCTTCCAGCTGCAGAAGGGCAAGGCCGCCATCAACCTCGACGAGGGCGATGCGCTGGTCGACGTGGCGATGACCGACGGCAACAGCGATGTATTGCTGTTCGCATCCAACGGCAAGGTCGTGCGCTTCGACGAGAACAAGGTCCGCTCCATGGGCCGTTCGGCAACGGGCGTGCGCGGCATGCTGCTGGCCGACGACACCACGGTGGTTTCGCTGATCGTGGCCCGCGGCGACGGTGACATCCTCACCGCCACCGCACGCGGCTTCGGCAAGCGCACCGAGCTGTCCGAGTTCCCGAAGAAGGGCCGTGGCACGCAGGGCGTCATCGGCATCCAGTGCTCCGAGCGCAACGGCAACCTCGTCGCGGCGACCCAGGTCACCGAGACCCAGCAGCTGATGCTGATCTCCGACCAGGGCACGCTGGTACGCACCCGCGTGTCGGAAGTCGCGCAGGTGGGTCGTAACACGCAGGGCGTCACGCTGATCAAGCTGCCCAAGGACGAAGTCCTCATTGGCATCGTCCGCCTCGAAGCCGAGGAAGAGATCGAAGGCGACATCGAGGGCGAACTGCCCAATGGCGACGTCGCCAGCGGCGAAGTCCCAGGCGGTGAAGCCGCCGCCGACCTCCCGCCGATCGAATCCGGTCCGGTAGACGGCGAATAAGCTCCACGAAAAACCCGCCTCACGGCGGGTTTTTTTTCACCACCTCGGCACATGCAAACAAGCCACCCAAAGCTGCCGTAGCAACTGTGTCCCGTCAGCCCATCGCAGCCAGCTCGTCCCGCATCCGGGCGTTGAGGATGACGATCAGCTTGTGCATGACGGCGATCAGGGCGACGCGCTTTAGCTTTCCGCGGGTCACCAGGCCCTCGTAATACGGCTTCAGGATCGGATCATGGCGACTCGCCGACAGGGCCGACATGTAGAGCATCGCCCGGGGCCTGGAGCGTCCGCCCCAGGTCGATTGCTTGCCACGGAAGACGCCACTGTCGCAGTTGATCGGCGCTACGCCGACGAGACTGGCGATTTGTTTACGACCGAGATGGCCCAGTTCGGGCAGGTCACAGATCATCGACGCGACCATGCCCGGCCCGACGCCTTTCATCGTGGCGGCAACCCTTGCTTGCGGCGTGTCCTTGATCAGCCGGCCGATCACCGCATCGATCCGGCGTAGCGCGTTTTCCAGGTAGTCGATGTGCGCCTCGAGATCCTCGCGCAGGGTCTTGTCGACGACCTGGCGGCGGCGCTGTTTTTCCGCCGTGAGATTCTGGACCAGATGATCGCGCCGGGCCTTGTACTGCTGCAGCGTGGCCATTTCTTCGCTCGGCGGCTGGAACGGCACCAGCTCCATCACGCTGGCCATGTGGGCCAGAACGCGGGCGTCGATCCGGTCCGTCTTGGCCAGTTGGCTCTTGGAGCGGGCGAAATAGCGGACCAGGCGCGGGTTGATCCGGCGCACTGGCAGGCCGGCGGCGTGCAGCGCCGCGAGGGCGCTTTTCTCGTATCCACCCGTCGCTTCCAATACGACCTGGGCCGGATGGTGGGGCGCCAACCACGCCGCCAGGGCTTCCCAGCCGGCAGCCCCGTTGGCGAATCGTTGGGTCTCGCGGTGGTTGAACACCGCCACGTCCAGATGGGCCTTGCTGACGTCCACACCTGCACCGATGCCGATCATGCCAATCATGGCGATCTCCGCTAGCCTAGGAGTGTCGAGAGCCCTTCTCGCGTAGCCCAGCCTTATTTCCGAGCGCTTACTCGGGCAACTGTTCGGGCGTCTAGCGAAAAGATCCGGCGTGGCGACCCTGCTACGACACGATCGTGCAGATCCGGGAGCGTAACGGTCGACCACGCCGGCTCTCGGCACCTACTTTGGACCGATCGGGACAAATAAGGAGCGCGCCCGCGCGCGATAGCCAGCTCACGACACACCCCCCACCAGTTCCCCGCCCACATTCCCACCCACATCCCCACCCAGCTCCCCAACCAAATCCCCACCCAAGTCGCCGCTCACGTCACCACCCAACCCCCCGATCAAATACGCCACGTCATAAACCACCTCTCCCTCGCGCACCGGCGGCGGCTCCCGCCAGAACATCGTCCGCACCGACTCCCAGCGACTGAGGTCGGCACCCACGAGCACGTTCGCATCGCCGCGCACCGTGCCGCCGTTGCCGTCGAACACGGCCGGGACCGGCAGGGCGGAACGCTCCTGGGTCGCGAAACGGATCGGTCCCGTCGACGCCGAGCGTGCAACGTGGATCGGCGACATGAGCCGGAAGGTCGGCTTGCCGTAAGTCGCGACGACGCGTTCGAACGCGGGCGACTGCAGGAACGCGCGCATCGATGCGTCGTCGTCCCACAGGTAGATCGGCGCGTAGCGCGCCGGCACGGAGGCGACGAGGAACGCCTTCATCCGCAACCCCGGCATTCCCTCGAACGACGGGGCGATACGGCGCGCCCGCGCCCTCACGGCGTCGGGATCGACGGTGGGTTCGAGATCGAAGCTGTACTGCATGGCGATCATGGCTCTGGACCTGCATCAGGGGATGCATGCATGCTGGTAGCGCCGCCGCCGCGTTAAAAGCGACGTTTTCCAAACCCACGCGTGAGCCACGCTTAAGCATGATCCTCGACCTTGCCACGCTGCGTACCCTGGTCACCGCCGTGGACCTCGGCGGATTCGGCCGTGCGGCGGAGAAACTGCACCTGTCGCCGTCCGCGGTGAGCCTGCAGCTGCGTGCCCTGGAAGACCGGCTCGGCACGGCGATCTTCCAGCGCGTCGGTCGGAAACAGGAACTCACCGACGCGGGCGAGCGCTTGCTCGGCTACGCGCGCCACATGCTCGAACTGAATGCCGGTGCCGTGGATGCGGTGCGTGGCGTGCAGGTCGAGGGCAGGGTGCACGTGGGGGTGCCGCACGACTTCGCCGAAGCGTGGCTGCCTGGGACGCTTGCCGCGTTCGCGGCGGCGCATCCGGCGACGAGTCTCGAGCTCACGGTGGACCAGAGTGCGGCGCTGCTGCAGGGCGTGCGCGACGGTGGCGTCGACCTCGCGCTGGCCTTCGATAGCGATGGCGGCATGGCGGGAAGCTTGCTGGGCGCGTTCCCCGTGTACTGGTTCGCGGCCGACGGCGTGCCCGGGGTCGCCGATGGCCCGCTACCCTTGCTGACGCTGGAAGCGCCCTGCGTGTTCCGGCGCCGCATGATCGCCGCGCTCGACGCCGCGCACATCCCCTGGCGGATCGCCGTGACCGCACGCAGCGTATCCGCCCTGTGGACCGCGGCACGCGCGGGGCTGGGCTGGGTGGCGCGGCCGGCGATCTATGCGCCGGCCGGCCTGCGCCGCATCGACGCGGGCGATGGCCTGCCCGCGCTGGGTGATGCGTCGGTGTTCCTGGTCCGTGGCGAGCGGGCCAACCCGGCCGCCGACGTGCTGGCCGGGTTGCTGGGTAACGGCGTGGCGGCGACGGCGGGCTAGCCCGCCACGCGGCCCGTCAGGCGTCGATCGCTTCCAGCATCGCCTCGGCGGACGACACGCGGAACTCGCCCGGGGCCTCGATGTTCAGGACCTTGACGACGCCGTCTTCCAGGTACATCGCAAAGCGCTTGGCGCGGATGCCCATGCCGTTCTTGGTGCCATCCAGTTCGAGACCGAGCGCCTTGGTGAAGGCGGCATTGCCGTCGGCCAGCAGGTGCAGGTGGGCGGGGATACCGCGCTCCTTGCCCCAGGCGTCCATGACGAAGGCATCGTTGACCGAGACGCAGAACACCTTCACGCCGCGCTGCTCGAACTCATCCATGTGCTGGATATAGCCCGGCAGGTGCTTGTTGGAGCAGGTCGGGGTGAAGGCACCCGGCACGGCAAACAGCACCACCTTGCCGGAACCCATCAGGTCCAGGGTGGAGGCGGTCTGGATACCGTCCTCGAAGTAAGTGACGGTGGATTCAGGGATACGGTCGCCGACAGCAATGGTCATGAAGCGCGCCTCGTTGAAAGATTCCCCAAGTGTAAATGTAGGAGCGCGCCCGCGCGCGAAAAGCCAATGAAACGACAAGGCAGCCCGTCTCAATTGACCCCGTCCCCATAGGCCGTTGCCCATAGGCCCCTTGAATCGCGCCCAGCCGCTCATATGTTTGATCCCAGACGGCCACCGGGCCGGAAAACCTTATTGGAGTCAAACAGATGAACCAGCTTCGTCATGTGGCGTTTCGCCGTGCGCCGGTGTCCGGCCATGAACTGCGTAATGTGTTCGATCACTTCTTCGGCAGCGAGATCGCCGCGCCGACCGCCCCCGCCGAGTCTGGCTGGGCGCCGCGCGTGGACATCCGTGAAGAGGCCGGCCGCTTCCTGATCCTGGCCGACCTGCCGGGCGTCGACCTGGCCGCCATCGAGATCCAGATGGAAAAGAACGTGCTCAGCCTCAAGGGTGAGCGCAAGGCATTTGCCAGCGAGACCGAAGGCACGTTCTCACGCGTCGAGCGCGTGGCGGGCGGGTTCAAGCGCAGTTTCACGCTGCCGGAAAGCGCCGACGCCGAGGGCATCACGGCCTCGGGTGCCAACGGCGTGCTCGAAATCGCCATCCCGAAGAAGGCGCAGAGCGCGCCGCGGCGTATTGTGGTTAACGCCGCGGGCTAATTCGCTCTAAGCTTGTAAGCCTGGCCCGCGGTGGACATGGTCCACCGCGGGCATTTCGTTTTTGGTTGTCGACACAAGCCCGGGAGAGCCTGTGGAGTTCAAGGATTACTACGAGATTCTCGGGGTCAAGCCCGAAGCCACCGACGCCGAGATCAAGGCGGCGTATCGCAAGCTTGCGCGCAAGTACCACCCGGACAAGAACAAGGACGCAGGGGCCGAGGACAAGTTCAAGGCCGTCAACGAGGCCAATGAGGCCCTGAAGGATCCGGAGAAGCGCCGCCAGTACGACCAGTTCCGTGCCGGCGGGTACCGCCAGGGCGAGCAGTTCCGGCCGCCGCCGGGCTGGGGGCAGGGCGGCGGAGGCGGCGGTGGGTTCGACTTCGGCGACATGGGTGGCCGCGGCACGGGCGACTTCTCCGATTTCTTCGAGAGCCTGTTCGGCGGCGGCGCTGGTGGCCGTCGTTCGCAGCAGACGCAGGCGCGGCGCGGCCGCGACATCAACGCCAGGATCGAGACCGACCTGCAGACCGCTTTCAACGGTGGAAAGACCCGGGTCGTGCTGAACGATGCCTCCGGCGGAGAACGCGTCCTCGAGGTCAAGATCCCGGCCGGGATCGCCAGTGGGCAGACCATTCGCCTCGGTGGCCAGGGCCATCCGGGATCGGGCGGTGGGCCCTCGGGTGACCTGCTGCTGGAAATCACCCTGCGCGACGACTCGCGTTTCCGCCTGGAAGGCCGCACGGTGACGCACACCCTGGCGATTTCGCCGTGGGAAGCCGCGCTGGGCGCCACGGTAGCCGTGCCGACGCTGGGTGGGCACGTCGACCTGCGCATCCCCGCGGGCTCGCAGTCGGGGCGTAAGCTGCGCCTGAAGGGCCGTGGCCTGCCGGGCAGTGAGCCGGGCGATCAGATCGTCGTGCTGGAAATCCGCGTGCCGGTGCCGGAGACGCACGAGGAGCAGGCCGCCTATGCGGAGTTCAAGGATGCCTTCAAGGATTTCGACCCGCGCCGCTGAAGGCCGAACGCCACGCCATGCCATGTAGGAGCGCGCCTGCGCGCGATGGGGTTGAGGAAAACTCCATCGTGGGCAGGCGCGTTTTTTTGGGCAGGCGCTTTTTTGAGCAGGCGCGTTTTTGAGCAGGCGCGCTTTTGTGAGCAGGCGCTTTTTTGTGAACAGGCGCGTTTTTAAGAGCAGGCGCGTGTTTATATTTGGGGATTTATCGCAAACCCCATCGCGCGCAGGCGCGCTCCTACAACACGGAGCCAGGGGGTGTTCAGGCGGGGAGGTGGGTCTTTAAGGCCTTGACCAGTTCTTCTTCCTTGATCGGCTTGACCACGTAGTCCTTCGCGCCCTGGCGCAGGCCCCACACCTTGTCGGTGTCCTGGTCTTTCGTGGTCACCAGGATGATCGGGATGTGCTTGGTGGTTTCTTCCTTGCTGATGGTGCGGGTGGCCTGGAACCCGTTGAGGTTCGGCATCACCACGTCCATGAGGATGAGGTCGGGAAGTTCGCGCTTGGCGGCTTCCACGCCGGCGGCGCCGTCTTCCGCCGTGATGGCCTCATGGCCCAGCTTCTCGACGATACGCTTGATGCCCAGGAGCTGCGACGGCGAGTCGTCGACGATCAGGATACGAGCCATTAACTTTCCCCCGGGCCATGCCCGATTGTGTTCCTTTGATGCGACCACCGTCCGGGCGGTCGCCTAAATTCGGCAGCGACGGCAAACCGTCGCGCGTTGCGCCTTTGGCGATGGCCCATTCTACCGGCCTAACGCGTTGTATCAATGGTAGAAGGCACGAAACCTGCCGTTGCAGGCACTTAGCCGCCGATTCGCACCACGGTGCGGCCGAAGGAACCACCGGAAAGCATCGTCTCGAACACGCTGGCGACGTCGCCGAGGGCCACTTCCCGGGTGCAGACCTCCTCGAGGTGGCGCGGCTTCCACGCGCCGCCCAGCCGATGCCAGACCTCGTCGCGGATGTCCCGCGCCGTGCCAGCCGAGGCCACGCCCAGCACGCTCACGCCACGGATGATGAAGGGCATCACCGTGGTCGGGAGCTCCGGGCTGCCGGCGAGACCGCAGATCGCGGCATTGCCGTAGGGTGCGATCAGGGGCAGGAAACCGGCGAGCATGGTGCCGCCGACGTTGTCGAGCATGCCGCCGTATTTCGCCGAATCCATCGGCTTGCCACTGAAGGCGAGCTGGTGACGGTCGATGCACTGGCTGGCGCCGATCGTGCGCAGGAAGTCAAAATGCTCGGGTTTGCCGCTGACGGCGTGCACTTCGAAACCCGCCTTCGAGAAGATGTCCACGCCGAGCATGCCGACGCCGCCGGTGGCACCGGTAATCGCGATCGGGCCCATATCCGGGCGCTGGCGATTGTCGAGCATGCGCAGCAGGGCCAGGGCGGCGGTGAAGCCGGCGGTCCCGAGCACCATCGCTTCGCGCGTGGTCAAGGCGGCGGGCAGCGGAATGGTGACGCTGCCGGGCAGGCGGACGTATTCGGCATAGCCGCCATCGCGGGTCTCCGACAGGCCACTTCCGGTGGCCAGCACCTTGTCGCCCTCGCGGAACGAGGGATCCGTCGATGCCACCACGGTGCCGGCGACGTCGATCCCGCCGTTGAGCGGGTACTGGCGGAGGATCTTGCCCTTGCCGGTGCCGGCCAGGGCGTCCTTGTAGTTGACCGACGACCATTCGGCCTTGACCAGGATCTCGCCCGGGGACAGGGCGTCAATGTCCATCGTTTCGACGGCGCCGCGATAGCCGCTGGCGTCGTTGTTGATGCGGAAAGCTTTCAGCTGCGTCATGGATCTCTCCTTTACACGGATTCCTTCGTGATCCACTTCGGGGTGTAGGTGGACTCGTAGGTCTTCATCCAGTCGAACAGTGCATCGATGCTTTCGCCGAACCAGACCTGTTCGCGCTGGACCTGCTTGACGAAGCCTTCGGCCACCATGTGGTCCATGCTTGCCGACAGGCCGCTGTAGAAGCCGAGCACGTTGAGGAAACCACACGGATAGGTGTGCAGGCCAAGCTGCGCCCAGGTCAGCATCTCGAACATTTCGTCCATGGTGCCGAAGCCACCGGGCAGGGCGACGAAGGCGTCGGACAGTTCGTACATGCGCGTCTTGCGCTGGTGCATGGTTTCGACGACGTGCAGCTCGGAGAGGCCGGTGTGGGCGACTTCCTTCTCGACAAGCTGGCGTGGGATGACGCCGATGACGCGACCACCCGCGGCGATCACCGCGTCGGCAACGGTGCCCATGAGGCCGACCTTGCCGCCGCCGTAGACGAGGGCGATGTTTTCCTTCGCCAGGCGGGTGCCGAACGCCGTGGCGGCTTCGGTGTACTCGGGCCGCGAACCGCTGCTGGAGCCGCAGTAGACGCAGAGGGCCTTGATGTCGCGCATGATGCCAATCCTTCTCGATGTGTTTGTAGGAGCGCGCCTGCGCGCGATCGGATCTGGTCCGATGCTACGGATCCGATTCCATTGCACGGATCTGGTCCGATGGAAAAGGCTCTGTGTAGCGGGGCCTGGGCCGGGACCTGGGCCGGGACCTGGGCGTATGCGCGAAAAGATGTCGCGCGCAGGCGCGCTCCTACAAAAACACCGGTTGCTGGAAACGAAAAAGCCCGCCCATGCTACTCGCACGGGCGGGCTCTTTCACGCAGGCTTAGTTGCCCTTGTGGATGGCGCGCTTGTCGACCGACAGGGCGGCTTCGTGCACGACTTCCGACAGGGCCGGGTGGGCGTGGACGATGCGGGCGAGGTCTTCCGACGAGCCCTTGAACTCCATCGCCACGACGCACTCGTGGATCAGCTCGGAGACGACCGGGCCGACCATGTGCACGCCGAGGATCCGGTCGGTTTCGGCGTGGGCGATCATCTTCACCTGGCCGATGCCTTCGTTCATCGCCACGGCACGGCCGTTGGCGGCGAACGGGAAGGCGCCCGTCTTGTAGGGGATGCCTTCTTCCTTCAGCTGCTCTTCGGTCTTGCCGACCCAGGCGATTTCCGGCTCGGTGTAGATGACCCACGGCACGGTGTCGAGGTTGACGTGGCCCGGCTTGCCGGCGATCAGCTCGGCCACCATGACGCCTTCCTCGGAACCCTTGTGCGCAAGCATCGGGCCGCGCACGGCGTCGCCGATGGCCCACACGCCGTCCACGCCGGTGTGGTTATGCTCGTCGACCACGATGCGGCCACGCTCGTCCAGCTTCACGCCGGTGTCGTCGGCCAGCAGGCCGGCGGTGTAGGCGCGGCGGCCCACGGCGACCAGCAGCTTGTCGACGACCAGCGACTGCGCGGCACCGTCCTTGTCGGTGTAGCTGACATGGACTTCGTCGCCCTTCACTTCGGCGGCGGTGACCTTGGCGTTGACCTTGATGTCGAGGCCCTGCTTGGCGAACTCACGCGCGGCCATCTTGGCGATGTCCTGGTCAGCCACGGCGAGGAACTTCGGCAGTGCTTCGAGCACGGTGACTTCGGCGCCGAGGCGCTTCCACACGCTGCCCAGCTCCAGGCCGATGACGCCGGCGCCGATCACGCCCATGCGCTTGGGTACGTCGGTCAGGTCCAGCGCGCCGGCGTTGTCGATGATGTGCTTGCCGTCGAACTTCGCGAACGGCAGCTCGATGGGCACCGAGCCCGAGGCGAGGATGACGTTGGTCGCGGAGATCTTCGACACGGTGCCGTCGTTGCCGGTGACTTCGACTTCGTTGCCCTTGAGCAGCTTGCCCTTGCCGAAGAACGAGGTGACCTTGTTCGCCTTGAACAGCATGGTCACGCCGCCGGTGAACTGCTTGACGATCTTGTCCTTGCGGCCGATGAACGTGCCGATGTCGATCTTCGGGTTCTCGGCGGTGATGCCGTGATCCTTGAAGTTGTGCGTCAGGTTGTGGAACTGCTTGGACGAATCCAGCAGCGCCTTGGACGGGATGCAACCGACGTTGAGGCAGGTGCCGCCGAGGGCCGCCTTGCCGTCCTTGCCGACGAAGGCGTCGACCACGGCGGTCTTCAGGCCCAGCTGCGCGGCGCGGATCGCGGCCACATAGCCGGCGGGGCCCGCACCGATGACGATGACGTCGAACTTGTCGCTCATAGCTCTTGCTCCGGGTGATGCTGGCGGTAGTTGGCTACCGCCCGATATGGGGTCGGAACATGAAAACGGGAGCCTCTCGACTCCCGCCTTCACATCTGGCGTTTAACCGACCATCAGAGGCCGAGCAGCATCCGCTGCGGGTTTTCCAGCTGGTTCTTGATGTCGACCAGGAAGAGCACCGCGTCCTTGCCATCGATGATGCGATGGTCGTACGAGAGGGCGATGTACATCATCGGCGCGGCGATGACCTGGCCGTTCTCGACGATCGGGCGCTCCTTGATCGTGTGCATGCCGAGGATGGCGCTCTGCGGCGGGTTCACGATCGGGGTGGAGAGCAGCGAGCCGAAGGTGCCGCCGTTGGTGATGGTGAAGGTGCCGCCCTGGAGGTCGTCCAGGCCCAGCTTGCCGTCACGCGCCTTCTTGGCGTAGCCGATGATGCCCTTCTCGACGTCGGCGAACGACATGTCCTGCACGTCGCGCAGCACCGGGGTCACGAGGCCCTTCTCGGTCGACACGGCGATCGAGATGTCCTGGTAGCCGTGGTAGATGATGTCCGAACCGTCGACCGAGGCGTTGATCACCGGGTAGCGCTTGAGCGCTTCGGTGGCGGCCTTCACGAAGAAGCTCATGAAGCCCAGCTTCACGCCGTTGGCCTTCTCGAACTGCTCGCCCAGCGACTTGCGCAGCTTGACCACCTCGGCGAGGTTCACTTCGTTGAACGAGGTGAGCATCGCGATCGAGTTCTTCGACTGCATCAGGCGCTCGGCGATGCGGGTGCGGATGCGGGTCATCGGCACGCGCTCTTCCGGACGCGAACCCGGGGTCGGCTTCGCTGCCGGGGCCGCCGCGGCGGCGGCCGGGGCGCTGCCGCCCTTGCCGGCGTTGACCAGGTCTTCCTTGGTCACGCGGCCATCGCGGCCCGTGCCAGCGACCTTGGACGGGTCGATGTTGTCTTCCACGGCGACGCGGCGGCCGGCCGGCGAGAGCTCGTCCACGCCCTTCGGCGCGTCGGTCTTCTCAGCCTTAGGGGCTTCGGCGGCGGCCGGAGCCGGGGCAGCGGCGGCCGGGGCGGGCGCGGCAGCGGCGGCGCCTTCCTCGATCACGGCAATAACCTGGCTGCTGGTGACCGTCGAGCCTTCCTCGAACTTGATCTCCTTCAGCACGCCGTCGACCGGCGAGGGCACTTCGAGCACGACCTTGTCGGTTTCGAGATCCAGCAGGTTTTCGTCGCGCTTGACCGCGTCGCCGGCCTTCTTGTGCCAGGTGGCGATGAGCGCGTCGGAGACCGACTCGGGCAGGACCGGGACTTTGACTTCGATGGACATGCTTGCCTTACTCCGCTGCGTGATCGGTGCCGACAGGCGCGACGAGCGCTTGCTCGACAAGCGCTGCCTGTTCGGCGAGGTAGGTGTTGAGATGGCCCGGTGCCGGCGACGGCGAGCGCGAGCGTCCCGCATAGGACAGGCTCTGCTTCGGACCGATGCAGGCCTGCAGGTGGTGACGGATCTGGAACCATGCACCCTGGTTCATCGGCTCTTCCTGGCACCACACCACTTCCTTCGCGGAAGGGTACTTTTCCAGTTCGGCCGAGACTTCCGGACGCGGGAACGGATACAGCTGCTCGACGCGCACGATCGCCACGTCGGTGATGCCCTTCTTGTCGGCTTCCTCGAGCATGTCGTAGTAGACCTTGCCCGAGCACAGCACCACGCGCTTGACCTTCTTCGCCTGCAGGTCGCGGTGCTCGCCGATCACCAGCTGGAACTTGCCGTTGGCCAGCTCGTCCAGCGTGGACACGGCCAGCTTGTGGCGCAGCAGCGACTTCGGCGTCATCACGATCAGCGGCTTGCGCACCGGGCGCACCTGCTGGCGGCGGATCATGTGGAACGCCTGGGCCGGGGTGGTCGGCACGCAGACCTGCATGTTGTCCAGCGCGCACAGCTGCAGGAAGCGTTCGAGGCGGGCGGAGGAATGCTCCGGGCCTGCGCCTTCCTGGCCGTGCGGCAGCAGCAGGGTGAGGCCGCAGAGACGGTCCCACTTGGCTTCGCCCGAGCTGATGAACTGGTCGATCACGACCTGGGCGCCGTTGGCGAAGTCGCCGAACTGGCCTTCCCAGATGGTGAGCTGGTCGGGCGAGGTGGTGGCTTCACCGTACTCGAACGCCATGACGGCTTCTTCGGAGAGCAGCGAGTCGATGACGTCGACGCGGGCGTCTTCGCGCACCTTCGCCAGCGGCATGTAGGTGTCGTCGCTGTTCTGGTCGTGCAGCACCGCGTGACGGTGGAAGAACGTGCCGCGGCCGGCGTCCTGGCCGACGATGCGCAGGTCGTTGCCTTCGGCGATGAGCGTGCCGTAGGCGAGGTTTTCCGCGAAGCCCCAGTCACCCGGGAGCTCGCCCGAGGCCATCTTGCGACGGTCGTCGTAGATCTTGGCGACGCGGGCGTGCAGGGTGACGTTCGGCGGGATGGTGAGGATGGTGTCCAGCACCTTCGACATCACCTCGCGCGAGACGCCGGTCTTGACGTCCATCGACAGCGCGTTGCCGACGAAGCGGGTCCAGTCCACCGGGATGTCGCGGGTGGGGTTCGGCTCGATCGAGATCAGCGAGGCGCCCTTTTCGAGGCGGCCGCGGTAATCGTCGAGCATCTTCTGGCCGTCGTCCGCACCGATCGTGCTCGACTTCACCAGCGACTGTGCATACAGGTCGCGGGTGGTCGGGCGCTTGCGGATCACCTGGTACATCAGCGGCTGCGTCGCTGCCGGTTCGTCGGCCTCGTTGTGGCCGTGGCGGCGGTAGCAGACGAGGTCGATCACCACGTCCTTCTTGAACTGCTTGCGGAACTCGTAGGCCAGGCGGGTGACCTGGATCACGGCTTCCGGATCGTCGCCGTTCACGTGGAACACCGGCGCGTTGACCATCTTGGCCAGGTCGGTGCAGTACAGCGTGGAACGGGAATCTTCGCGCTTGGAGGTGGTGAAACCGACCTGGTTGTTGATCACCAGGTGCAGCGTGCCGCCGATGGCGAAGCCACGGGCCTGCGACATCTGCATCAGTTCCATGCCGACGCCCTGGCCGGCGAACGCGGCGTCGCCGTGGATGAGCACGGCCAGCGACTTCTCGCGCGCGGTGTCGCGGCGACGGCCCTGGCGGGCATGCACGGAGCCGGCGACCACCGGGTTGACGATTTCCAGGTGCGACGGGTTGAACGCCAGCGCGACATGCACGCCGCCGTTCGGGGTCTTTACGTCGGCCGAGAAGCCGAGGTGGTATTTCACGTCGCCCGTGTGCATCGGGCTGTCGTCGTGCTCGAACTTGCCTTCGAACTCGTTGAACAGCTGCGACGGGGCCTTGCCGAGGATGTTGACCAGCACGTTCAGGCGGCCGCGGTGGGCCATGCCGATGATGACTTCCTTGACGCCGTTGTCGCCGGCGGCACGGACCACGTCATCCATCATCGGGATGAGGCTGTCGCCACCTTCCAGCGAGAAGCGCTTCTGGCCGACGTACTTGGTGTGCAGGTAGCGCTCGAGGCCTTCGGCCGCGGTCAGTGCTTCGAGCACGCGCACCTTCTCGCTCTTTTCCAGCCCCGGCTTGCCGGCGGCCTTTTCAAGGCGCGAATAGATCCAGGAGCGCTGGTCGTAGTCGGAGATGTACATGAACTCGGCACCGACGGTGCCGGTGTAGATCGCCTTCAGCTTCGACCAGAGGTCGCGCAGCGTCATGCGCTGGCCACCGCCGGCGAAGGTGCCGCAATCGAATTCGGTGTTGAGGTCGGCGTCGGTCAGGCCGTGGAAGGCGAGGCCGAGGTCCGGCGCATCCACGTCGGGCGCGGTCAGGCCGAGCGGATCCAGCTGGGCGGCCAGGTGGCCACGCGAGCGGTAGGCCGTGAGCAGGCGGAGGACACCGGCCTGTTTCTGCGCATAGGCATTGTCAGCCGGAGCGGCGACGGTGGTCGTCCCACCCGCGCGGCGCTGTTTCTGCGCGGCTTCGATGCGGGCAATGGCGCCGGAATGGGCGATATCGCCGGCTTCGCGGCCCTTGAACGACTTGAAATAGGAATCCCATTCGGCCGGGACAGAGCCGGGATCGGCCAGCCAGGCTTCGTAGATCTGCTCTACGTAATCGGCGTTGCCGCCAGCGAGCTGGGAAGATTCGGAAAATTCGCGGATCAGGTTTGCGCTCACGTCACCACCGGCACACACGGAAAGGGCGGGCTGTCGCGGGTGGAGGGGAAGACGCGCCCGCGGCAAAGAATCCGTTAAGTATAGCCCTGCGTCATTGCACCGCGCCAACGCTTTTGCCGTATGTCTGAGATATCAAATACCCAGTGGTCTTATCTGCCAAGCCGGCTCGGCCCGCTCCCAGACTTCGTCGAAATAGGCCATTAATCGAGAGGTCTCACCCGCCGCATCGAGCGAGCCCTCTGCATCGAAGCGGCTGGCCACGGGCCTGAACAGAAACGCACTGAGCTCGTCCACGGTGAAGGCGGAGCCGTAATGCAGGTGGGTTTCGTCGGTGGGCACGCGGATGGCGACCGCCGTCGGCAGGCGTTGGGCGAGGGCGACCAGGCGATGTCCGTCGCGATGGGCGCGGTTGGCATCGTGGGTCAGGATCCGGATGCGGGCATGCCGGCCACTGGTGGCCAGCCGGCGCAGCTCGGCCATGGCCTCATCACTCTCCAGCACGCCGGCGTCCATCACCGGCAGGTAGATCGACGCCCGGTAGCGGGCGCCGCTGAGGAGGCGGACATGGGCGGCTTCGAGGCCAGCCCGGTCGACGGCCTCCAGCTTCATGTCCGCCGCCCCGGTCACCGACGGCGGCCCTTGCGGATGCCGAGGTGGCCGTCGTTGACGAGGGCCAGCAGGACGGCCTTGCCGGCCGCGCCGGGGGCCTTGTCGAAGGTGGCTTCGCGCTGACCCGACAGCGTTTCGGCGAGGTCGGCCGGGCACTCGTACGCGCTGCCGCTGACGTAGAGCGTGGCGTCTTTCTTGCCGCGGACCCAGGCCAGGCGGGCGAACGGGTGGCGGACGAAGGTCGAGCCGCCGTCGAGGGCCTTGTCCAGCGCGGCGGCAGTGGTCGCCTTCGGCGGGGGCGCGGCTTCCTGGGCGTTGCGGTAGCGGGTGATGAAGCGGCCGAACCATTCCGCCAGCAGGTCGCGGTCGAGCGCGGCGGCGAAGGGCAGGGCCTGGCGCAGGCGGTTCAATGCGGCGGCATCGATCTCGCCGGCACGCTTTGCGGGCGTGAGGTCGGCGTCGGTGTAGCGCAGTTCCTCGGGCATCCGCTCGGCGAGGAAGTCGGCGAGGTCGCCCGTGAGCTCGGCCTGCGAGGGTGCGCGCATGCCGATCGACAGGGTCATGCAGTTGCCGATGGCCACGCCATCGTGCGGGACGCCCGGCGGCAGGTACAGCATGTCGCCCGGCTCCAACAGCCATTCGTGGGTCGGTTCGAACGTTTGCAGCTGCTTGAGCTCCACGTCGTTGCGGAAGTCCAGCGGCGCGTCCGGGTCGTCGCTGATCGCCCAGTGGCGCTCGCCGATGCCCTGCAGCAGGAAGACGTCGTACTGGTCGACGTGGGCGCCGACGCCACCGCCGTCCTCGGCATAGGAGATCATCACGTCGTCGACCCGCCAGCTGGGCAGGAAGGCGAAGGTTTCGAGCAGGGCGGCCACGTCGGCGTCCCATTTGTCGACGTCCTGGACGAGCAGGGTCCAGTCACGCTTGGGGGTCTTGCCGAATTCGGCCTCGTCGAACGGGCCGTTCTTTACCGTCCACCTGTCGCGCTTTTCGTCGTGGATGATCAGGCGGGCCAGAACTCCTTCCTCGCAGGCCAGGCCGGCCAGGTCGTTGGGCTGGATCGGTGCCTCGAATCCGGGGAAGGCATTGCGGATAAGTAGCGGTCGCTTCTGCCAGTAGTCGCGTAGGAATTGCGTGGCGCTCATGCCCAGCGGCTGCGTGGCGTTGCCACGGACTTCGATGGGGAGGGGCTTGCGGGTGGGGGTCTTGATAGCCATGGGCGGGATTGTATCGGTTCGCCGCTTCGCGGCGCATGCCCCCACGGCCTTCGGCCGAACCGCCGCCCTGTAGGAGCGCGCCTGCGCGCGATGGCCGTCCGCGCGGCGCTCGAACCTGGCCGCAGGACAGCCCTCGGTGCCTACCCTCGCTGCTCAGACAGGTCCTCCGCGCTCGATAAGGATGGCCGCAGCCGCGGCCCATGTATTTATATGGCCTTCGGCCGCTCGCTTGTGCGGAACTCGCCTCGAGGGTAGGCACCGAGGGCTCTCTTCATCACTGGGGCAAGCTGGCTGGAGCGCCTGCGTGCGGCTCGACTGCCGATGACCAGGTGGCGTTGCTCTTCGCCTACAAACCGAGTCCGAATAGATAGCGCTCGAGGACGTTCGCGCGGTCGCAGTATCGATACAGCTCGGCCTGTGCCACATCGAGATCCGTCGTCTGGTTCGTTCCGCCGATGTCGGTCTCTGCCGTGATCGACTTCACGTTGAAATCGAGCCATGCCCGCTCGGCTGCTCGCAGGCTAGCCTTGGACTTGTCGTCCAGATGCGTCATCAGTGCGCTGTAAGCTTTGTTGAGGCGGCGGTCTTGCACCTTGAGTTCCGTCGAGATGCAGTTGGAAAGCTCTGCCTTGTCGAAGCCGGTTTTCTTCGTGCAGGCGAAAAACGCTTCCGTGATGCCTTTCGGTGCCGAGTGCCTCAAGGCTTGCTCCGTCGAGTCATCGAATGCCGAGACGATGGTAGGCATTGCGACAAGGCAGAGCGCAACGACGGTAGCGAAGGTTTTCATCCCGGATATCCTTTCAGGTGAGGTCTGCGTCCGTCAGGGCGACAGCCTGGGAGAACGTAATGGCTGAGGCAGCGCACGTCCAATGCACGGATGACTGGCCAAACAAAAGCCCGGCATGGCCGGGCTTTTGATCGTTCGCATCCGTGGATCGGTCAGATGGCTTTGGCCAGCTTGTCGGCGAGGCCGATGTAGGTGGCGGGGGTGAGCTCCGCGAGCGCCTTCTTCGCGTCGGCGGGCATGTCGAGGCTGTCGATGAAGGTGCGCATCGATTCCTTCGTGATGCCCTGGCCGCGGGTGAGGGCCTTGAGCTGTTCGTAGGGTTCCGGCAGGCCGTAGCGGCGCATCACCGTCTGCACGGCTTCGGCGAGGACTTCCCAGCTGTTGTCGAGGTCGGCGGCGATGCGCTCGGCGTTGACGTTGAGCTTGCCCAGGCCCTTCATCAGCGATTCCAGTGCGACCAGCGAGTGGCCGAACGCGGTACCCAGTGCACGGAGCACGGTGGAGTCGGTGAGGTCGCGCTGCCAGCGGCTGATCGGCAGCTTTTCGGCGAAGTGGCCGAGCAGGGCGTTGGCCAGGCCGAAGTTGCCTTCGGCGTTTTCGAAGTCGATCGGGTTGACCTTGTGTGGCATCGTCGATGAACCGACTTCGCCGGCCTTCAGCGCCTGGCGGAAATAGCCCAGCGAGATATAACCCCAGATGTCGCGGGCGAGGTCGATGAGGATGATGTTGATCCGGCGCAGCACGTCGGCGAACTCGGCGATGCCGTCGTGCGGTTCGATCTGCGTGGTGTACGGGTTGAAGGTGAGGCCGAGGCCTTCGACGAAGCCTGCGGCGAGCACCGGCCAGTCGACGGCCGGGTAGGAGATCACGTGCGCGTTGTAGTTGCCGACGGCGCCGTTGATCTTGCCCGGGATCTCGATGGCGACGAGCTGCTTGCGCTGGCGCTCCAGGCGCGCGACGACGTTGGCCAGTTCCTTGCCCATGGTGGTCGGCGAGGCGGTCTGGCCGTGGGTGCGCGCGAGCAGCGACAGGCCGGCGAGGTCGTGCGCCATGCCGCGCAGCTTGCCGATCACCTGGTCGAGCGAGGGCAGCAGCACCGTTTCGCGTGCGTCGCGCAGCATCAGCGAGTAGGCGAGGTTGTTGATGTCTTCGCTGGTGCAGGCGAAGTGGACGAATTCCTTCGCCTGGGCAAGCGCGGCTTCGTTGCCGATCTTTTCCTTGATGAAGTATTCGACCGCCTTGACGTCGTGGTTGGTCGTGGCTTCGATCGCCTTGATCCGCTCGCCGTCGTCGACGGAGAAGTCGTTGGCGATGGCTTCGAGGCGGGCCACCGAGTCGGCCGGGAACTCGGGCAGTTCGACGATGCCCGGATGGCGGGCGAGGGCGAGCAGCCAGTGGATCTCGACGTGCACGCGGCGGTGCATCAGGCCGAACTCGCTGAAGATGGGGCGCAGCGAACCCGACTTGGAGGCATAGCGGCCGTCCAGCGGCGAGAGGGCGGTCAGCGTGGCGTGGGACATGGTGGGGTCCTGGGAAGCGAGAAGCGGGGCAGCCGGTGATTATACCCGGGTGGGGGCGGGGCTGGCGGGGGGTGATCGCGCGCAGGCGCGCTCCTACAGGGGGGGGCGGCGGCTGTGTGGGACCGCGCCCGATGACGTTATCCCCCGATGGGTCTATCGTTATCGGGCTCCCACCAACCGGATCCCCACCGATGACCAGATTCCGTACCGAACGCGACAGCATGGGCGAATTGAAGGTACCCGCGAAGGCGCTCTATGGCGCCCAGACCCAGCGGGCCGTGGACAATTTTCCCGTGTCGGGCCTGGCGATGCCGCGCGAATTCATCCGCGCCCTGGGCCTGGTCAAGGCCGCCGCCGCCGAGGCCAACGTCAAGCTCGGCCACCTCGACAAGGCTGCCGCCAGGGCGATCCGTGCCGCTGCCGACAAGGTCGCGGCCGGCGACGTCGACGAGCATTTCCCGATCGACGTATTCCAGACCGGCTCGGGCACCAGCTCGAACATGAATGCCAACGAGGTGATCGCGCACCTCGCCGAGGCCGCCGGCAGCAAGGTCCACCCCAACGACCACGTCAATGCGGGCCAAAGCTCGAACGACGTGATCCCCACGGCGATCCTGGTCAGCGCCACGCTGGCCACCAGCGAAAAGCTGTTGCCCGCGCTGAAGCACCTGCGCAAGACCATCGACACCCGCGCGAAGGAATTGAAGAAGGTCGTCAAGACCGGCCGCACCCACCTGATGGACGCGATGCCGATCACCTTCGGCCAGGAGCTCAGCGGCTGGTCCGCGCAGGTTCGCGATGCCGAAGAGCGCATCAACGACACGCTCAAGCGTACCCGCCGCTTGCCGCAGGGTGGCAGCGCGGTCGGCACCGGCATCAATGCCGATCCGAAGTTTGGCCCCGCGGTCGCCGTGGAGCTGGGCAAGCTCACCGGCGTGAAGTTCGAATCGTCCGACAACTATTTCTCGGGCATGGCCGCGCAGGATGCGCCGGTCGAACTGTCCGGCCAGCTGCGCACGCTGGCCGTGGCGGTGATGAAGATCGCCAACGACCTGCGCTGGATGAACTCCGGTCCGCTGGCCGGCCTCGGTGAAATCGAGTTGCCGGCGCTGCAGCCGGGCTCGTCGATCATGCCGGGCAAGGTCAATCCGGTGATCCCCGAAGCAGCGGCCATGGTCGCCGCACAGGTGATCGGCAACGACGCCACCATCGCGATCGCCGGGCAGTCGGGCAACTTCCAGCTCAACGTCATGCTGCCGGTGATCGCGTACAACCTGCTGCAATCGATCGACATCCTCGCCAACGTCACCCGGTTGCTCGCCGACAAGGCGATCGCTGGCTTCAAGGTCAACGAGGAACACATCCGCGAGGCGCTGGACAAGAACCCGATCCTGGTCACCGCGCTCAACCCGGTGATCGGCTATGAGAAGGGCGCGGCCACGGCGAAGCAGGCTTACAAGGAAAAACGCCCGATCATGGACGTGGCGCTGGAGACGACCGGCCTGTCGAAGGCCGAGCTGGCCAAGCTGCTCGATCCGGCCGCCCTGACCAGGGGCGGCATCCACGGCGGCGGTGGCGGCGGCGGTTAACGCCGCCGCGGCAGCCAGAGTTCCAGCACGGTGGCCTTGCCCGTACCCGGCGGCAAGGCCACGGCGCGTGCCTTCACGTGCGCCAGTTGCGGCAGCGTGGTGTTCGCCCAATCCACCAGCGCATTCGCGCACGACGCCCCGTTCGATGCGTACAGCACCGTCGGCGCGCGCCATTCGAACGGCGTGCGCGTGCCGTTGTGCGACGCACTCGTGCTGACGTTTTCCACGCCCGGCACGACCAGGCCCAGCGCATGCACGCGGGCGAGCACGTCGACCGCTGCCGTGCGGCTCGCCTCGTCATACACCTGCGTATAAAGCGTGTAGGGCTGGGTCGGCTGGCCGCAGGCGTTACGCACCTGTTCCTCGAGTTCGCTGGCGGATGGCGCCGGCCGCGCTGCCTCCGCCGCGGGCGGTGACTTGAGCGATGAGGCGACCACCGAGGCGACCACCGCGGCGGCGGTCGTCGGCTCAGGCGGCCTGGCGGAACCGCCTTGCGTCTCGCGCGGCATCGCACCGGGCCGGTTGCCGGCCATTCCCTCCGGCGGCGGGGGTGCCGGTGCTGGCATGGCCACCGGCGGCGGTGGTGGTGGTGGCGGTGGCGCGACGTCGGCCATGGGTGGCGGCGGGGCGACGGCGGTCGTATCGGGTTGTGGCGGCGGTGCCGCCGGCGGCGTTTCGGCACTCGTGTTGGCCACGCCTTCGTCAGTGGCGTGCCCGGGGTCGCGCCAGCGATCGTAATCGCGCATGGCCAGTTGCCATGACGTCGGTGGCACGCTGGTCCGCCACGCGAGGATGTTGGCGTAGTACTCGCAAGTGCCCTGTTGCTGCGCGTCGGTGGTCGCGTCGCAGACGGTGGACAGCGGGGCAACCAGCCCGGCGAGGCGCTCACGCAAGCGGTCCGGCATCTGCACCGAGGCCAGGTCGCGCAGCAGGTCGGCGATCTTGCTGCGCATGCCATCGTCGAACTGCGTGCCAGGCTGGAAGCTTCCGCTGATCGCCAGCGCCTTGCCGGTAATGTCCTGGGTTTTCTGCTGCGTGGCCGCCTGCAAGGCGGCTTCCTGCTGGCGCGCCGAGTCGATCGCCTGCCAGCCCGCGATGGCGGCGGTGAACACCGCGCCGAGGCCGATCGACGTGCCGACCGTGGTCGCCATCTGCCGGAACCGGCTGGGTGGGATCGCCGTCGGCGTCAGCGTTGACGACTGCGTGCCGACCACCGTGCCCTGCCACGCCCAGGTCGACAGTTGATCCAGCATGTCGGCCGTGATCGAGCTGCCCAGGCACACGCCCAGCTGGCAATAGCTCTCCCATTGCGACTCGCTGAAGAACTGCTGCGACGTGCTCTGCTGCGGGAAGGTCGGTTCGCGATCGGCGTAGCCGGCGACGTCCAGTGGCAAACCCTGGGGCAGGCGCGGCTTCACGATCAGCAACGTGCCCTGCGCACCGCTCGGATAGACGATGCGCGCGAGCAGCAGATGCGCTGGCGCGGGATCCGAGGTCATCGTGTCCGGCGTGGCGAACAGCACGGCCGACGTGCCGGCGAGCGGCGCCAGCGACAGCGGATCGATGAAGGCGATCGACGCGTCGTAGTCGATGCGTGCCTTGCGCACAAGGTTTTCGACATCGGCGAAACGGTAGTCCGGGTCGGCACCGCAGTCGACCAGGACGATCAGGTTGAGCTCGCGCTTGAGCAGTGCGTAGACGCCGGTGTTGTCGAAGTGGCCGCCGTCGCTGAGGTACCAATCCGCGTCGCGCACGCCCGGGAAGCGCGCGAGCATCTCGCGTAGCAACGCCTGGTACTTCGCGACGAGGCTACGTTTCGGGGGTGGCTCGCTGGCGAGGTTGCGCTGCCAGTAGCCCAACCGCAAGCCGCTGAGGAACAACAGCGCCGCCGTACCCGACTGGGTCAGCGAGCCCATGCCCGAGCCGAGGGCGGCGCCGGAGATGGCGACCCATTCGGCGAGCGTCGTCCGTTGCAGCGTGGGCAACACGGCCGGGTCGGGTCCGTGCGTACCGGTCTCGACGCCCAGCGCGCTGACCGACAGGTTCACGCCCTTGCGGTCGGCGTTATAGGTGCCGGTGCGGTCGTCCACCGTCTGGTTGATGCAGCAGTTCACCAGATGGATCGGCCCGCCGAAGCGGTACGGGGTGTAGTCGGTGAGGGCCACGTCGTCGCCCGGCAATAGCTCGGTGACCTTCACGATGGTCTCGGTCGTGGCTCGCGTGTTCGGTGCGAGCAGGGGCGCGGGGAAGCGGGTGCGCGCGGCGGTGCTGGCGTCCGGCGCATTGCCGACGGCGACATACGTGCGCGCCAGGCGTGAACGATAGAACAGGTGCAGCGACGACTGGTTGAGCTGGCGCATGTCGCGGCCGTTGATCAGGAGGTAGACCACGACCACCAGGGCAGCGGCGGCCCAGCGCACCCACGCGTGCTGGAAGATGCCGCTGCCACCCTGGTCGGGCGGGAAGACCAGGAACTGGAAGATCGTGGTCCAGAACAGCACGATCAGTGCGAGGGTCGACAGGCCAAGCACCTGCGCAACCACGTTCAACGACACCTTGGGACCGGCCTTGCCCGACGGCTGCAGCAACGGCATCACGGCGCGCACCAGCGCAAGCAGGACGGTAGCGATGCCGGCGCTGGTGAACAGGCCGAGGCCCGGATGCAGGTTGCCCAGGCGCGAGCGCACGTACCAGCTCAGCATGTCGACGCCGCCGATCAACGCGATCAGGACGAACAGTCCGTTGAAGGCGGTGAAGGCATGCGCATAGCGCACCCGGTTGGCTTCCTCCGTGCGCAAAGCCGAACTGATCCGTGCGGCGACCCAGGCCAGCGGGCCGGGGCCGAAGAACAGGGCGCAGGCGGTCCATAGCACCTGTTCGACCGGATCGTGGCTCGCCCATGCACGCATGCCCAGGCTATAGCTGGCGAAGCCCGCGGCGACCGCCGTGACCACGCCGGCCAGGGTCACGCGGCCGAGGAACCAGTACCCATAACACGCGATGGCCGCCATGATCGATGGGATCGGCAGCAGCCACCACCACAGGCTGACGATCACCGGCAGCGACCACCTGTCGTCGGGCATGGCGGTGTATGCGAGGTGGGGCAGGGTAATCAGGCAGGCAAGGACGATCGCCAGCACGGCGACTTCGACCTGGGTGGCGATGAAGCCACGCAGCTGGGTCGCCCAGGTCTGGAACAGGTCACCCGCACCGGCCGGCGCGAGGAAGCGTCCGTTATTGCGTAGCCACCACAGGAACGAGGTGTCGTCGCGCCCGAGTCCCTCTTCCACCGCGGCGGCGCCGCCACCCTGGCCAGGATGGAACAGACGTCCAAACGCCGAGCCCGCATAGCCACCGCCCGAAACGGTCGACAGGTAGTCGAAGCGGTGCACGAGCCGGTGCCGGGCCAGGGCGCGCAGGACGCCGAGGCAGAAGGTCGCGCTGCGGATGCCACCACCGGAGAACGCCAGGCCGGTGCGTGGAGCGTCGGAAGCCAGCCCTGCCTGCGCGCGGCGCGTGGCCAGGGCTTCGTCTTCGAGCGTGGTCGCCATGCGCCTCTCCCCGGGGCGACGTGCCAACGTTCGTTTTTAGACCCCGGGCAGGGTGGCCACAATCGGCCATAGGGCTTACGCCATCAGTGCGGACAGGCCGGATGGCGATTTGCGACGGTGTCCTCGGTTTCCGGTCCGCGTTTGTCGTAGGGCACGTAACCTTCCCAATACCACGGGAAACAGGTCTTCCCCAGTGTCGCGTCGAGCAACGCCGGGAAGATCGATTCGGCGCGGCTCGAGTTGCTCATCAACAGCACGCAGTCGCGCGAACGCGACAGGCAGACGAAGACGTTGTTGGTGCCGTCGTCGTGCCCTCCCTTGAAAAACGCCGGGCCGCGCGGTGAATCGAACGTCCCCACGCCCATGGCGTAGCCCAGCGAAATCGCATCATTGTCGTCGGTGTCAGGCAGGTTCATGGTCGGGAACTGCCGCACGGAGCGGATCCGCACCACGGGTTTCAGCCACGTCGCGTAAGCCGCCTTCGACAGGCCGTCGCCGCGGACCATGGCCGCCAGCAGGTTTGCGTAGTCATGGATCGTGGTGTCCATCGAGCCCGCCGCGCGCGTGGATTCGCGCTGCTTGTGGCCCAGCGCCTTGTCATCGAGCCCGTAGCCGATGGCGAGGTTGTCGGCGAAGTCGGGCCGCCACGTCATGCTCGTGCGGGTCATGCCGAAGGGTTTGAACAGCCGGTCCTGCATCAGCGTGGCGACGTCGATGCCCTTGCCGTTCTCGAGCACGAACTGCAGCAGGTTGATGCCCTCGCCGGAGTAGCCGTACTTCGTGCCGGGCTCCTGGTAGAAGGCGAGTTTCGCGTCGGCGTCGTAGTCCTTGCCGGGCGGGAAAAAGCGGAAGTTGGGGAAGCCCGAGCGATGGCTGAGCAGCAGGGCAGGGGTAAGCTTCTTCCAGCGATCGTCGCCGGCCAGGTCGGCGTACTTCTCGTACGTGGGGAGCGGCCTGGGCAGGTCGCCCGCGATGCTCGCATCGAGGTCGAGCCGTTTCGCATCGACCAGCCCCATCACCGCATAAGCGAACGCGGCCTTGGTCAGCGATGCGGCGTACATCACCGTGTCGGTGGTGAGCGGCAGCTTCTTTTCCAGGTCGCGGAAGCCATAGGCCTTGACCGAAACCACCTTGCCGTCGCGGATGATCGCCACGGCCAGGCCGGGAACATCGGCGGCCTTCATCAGGCCGGGAACGGGATCCCCCGCGGCGAAGGCCGGGAGCGTGGCGGCCGCGCAGGCCGCGAAGAGCATCGAACGAAGCATGTCCAACCCCTCCATGAAAAGACGGCCTCCGAAGAGGCCGTCGTCGCGTGTGGTCGATCAGGAATCGTCGCGCCAGCGGCGGAACCAGATGGCACCGGCGATCATCGCGATGCCTGCCAGTGCGCCGATCCAGGTCGAGGGATTGGCCAGCGCGCTGTAGTGGTAGGACAGGTCCAGGGCGTTGAGCACCGCGGCCGGGTCGTCATGTCCCGGGATCATGATCGGCGAGGTCTGGCCGACCCAGCCGCCGGGGATGAGACTACCCAGCAGGCGACCCACGACGTTCGTCCAGAACCAGCTGCTGTTGCGGTTGAAGATACCCATCACGCCGAACCAGCTGACCACGATGCCCGCGGCGGTGGGCAGGGCCAGGGCCCAGAGGATCGGCTTGCTACGTGCCCAGGCCGAGCAGAGCAGCAGCCAGCCGAGGGTCGGCAGCGCCCAGATGGCGTACAGCGGCAGCAGCAGGAGCAGGGTGAACACGACGCGGAACGGATGGGCCTCGACCAGCAGGCGCCAGGCCGGCACGCCGTGGAACGTAGCGAAGATGGCGACCACGATCATCAGCAGCAGGCCAGCGATGACACCCGTGACCACGGCGATGGCCGGGGCGAGGAACACGGCGCTGACAGCCTTCGACAACACGGTGGACGTATCCGACAGCGGCAGCGACTTCCAGAACAGGATGCTGCGGTCGCGACGGTCGTCGTACAGGGCGCCAAGGCAGTAGAAGAACACCACGATGGCCATGATCCCCAGCAGCAGGAAGGTCACCCCGTACAGCGTCATGTCGAGCACGGCGCCGGCCTGGGCCAGGTTGCCACCGTTGAACGCACCTTCGAAGTTGGTGTGGAAGCTGTCGCCCGTCCCGACGCCGGCCCAGCGACGGCCCAGCACCTCGGCGGTGATCAACAGCATGACATTGAGCACCAGCGCGACGATGCCGGCCACGATGGGCGCGGTGAAGAAGCCGCCCTTGTGTTCCCAGAATTCGCGCTTCACCAGCCAGTAGAAGCTTTTCATGCGTAGGTACCCTTCATGGTGGCGACGAACAGGTCGCCGATCGACGGGCGCCGCACCTCACCGAGGCTTTCCAGCTGCGGGCGGCTGACGTTGTCGAAGAGGAAGATGCTCTTGCCGAACACCTGTCGCTCGTCCAGCGGATTGAGCTGGCGGGCGGCGGCGGCCAGTTCGGCGTTGACCAGCACTTCCGCGAAGCGCTCGCCCAGGCTTTCCATGTCGGTGTCGAGCACGATCTTGCCGTCGCGGATGAACATCAGGTCGGTGAGGATGTGTTCGATCTCCTCGACCTGGTGCGTGGTGACGATGATGGTCTTCTCCTCGTCGAAGTAGTCTTCGAGCAGCGACTGGTAGAACTGCTTGCGATAGAGGATGTCCAGGCCCAGCGTGGGTTCGTCCAGCACCAGCAGCCTGGCGTCGATGGACATCACCAGCGCCAGGTGGAGCTGGACGATCATGCCCTTGGACAGCTGCTTCACCTTCTGTTGCGGCTGCAGCTTCGTGCGGGCCAGGAAGGCGTCGCACTTGGCGCGGTCGAAACGCGGGTGGGTGTTGGCGACGAAGTCGACGGCGTCGCGCACTTTCAGCCAGCGCGGCAGCACGGCGACGTCGGCGATGAAGCAGACCTGTTCCATCAGCTTGCCGCGATCCTTGCGCGGATCCAGGCCGAGCACGCTCAGCTCGCCATCGAACTGCGTCAGGCCGAGGATCGCCTTCAGGGCGGTGGTCTTGCCGGCGCCGTTCGGGCCGATCAGGCCCACGATGCGGCCTGCTTCGATCTGGAAGCTGGCGCCATCCAGGGCAGCGCCGCTCTTGTAGCGCTTGGTCAGGCCGTTGGCAGTGACGACCGCAGTCATGACGCGTCCTCCGCGGAGCCATTGGCCTCGCGCATCAGGGTTTTGAGGTCGAGGCCCATGCGCTGCAGGCGGGCAAACAGCGCCGGCCATTCTTCGCGCAGGAAGCGCTCCCTTTCACTCTTGAGCAGCGCGTCGCGCGCTCCATCGATCACGAACATGCCAAGACCCCTCCGTTTCTCAACCAGTTGTTCGTCGACCAGCTCCTGGTACGCCTTCGAAACGGTCAACGGGTTGATTTGGAAATCCCCCGCGACCTGGCGTACCGACGGCAGCGGGTCGCCTTCGTTCAAGGCGCCGTCCAGGATCATCGCCACCACGCGTTCGCGGAGCTGGCGGTAGATCGGGACGCTGTCGTTCCAGGTGATGGACATGTAGTTCAATCCTTCGCCGAATGGCGCAGTGCGTTGCCAAACGAATAGTAGGGCATGGCGAGCTGTGCGCTGATCAGTGCGGCGGCGCGATCTTCCGCGCTACGCCGCAGGGCATCAGCGGCTGAATCCAGGGTGGCTTCGCCCAGCTGGGCGGCTTCGCGCACGTCGGCGGCGGTGGGCCGCACTTCGAGTGAAGGCAGGTCGACGACACGGATGCCGTTGACGAAGTGCGGCGCGGCGACCATCGCGGTGGCGCGGTCATCGAAGGAGCGCAGGGCGAACACGCTCGTGCCGGCAATCAGGAAGGAAGCGGTCAGGGCGATCAGGTTCGGCGCTTTCATGGGGCGACTCCGATGACGTTTGCTGCGTGTGGCGTTGGGTTACAGGGAGGCGACGCTGGTGCCTTCGTCGGCGTAGACGACGACGGGGGCGAGGTCGGTGACGTGGGTGCCGTTGATCTCACTCAGCGGTGCGACGGCGAACGTGCTGGCGTGGAACATGCCGAGGGCGGCGAAGGCGATGGCGAGGGAGGCGGCCAGGGCGACGTAGTTGAGGCTGTTCAGGGTTTTCATGGTGCTCTCTCCAGTAGTGGTCTGGGTGACCGGTGTTGTAGTGAACTATAACACCAGATTTTGAGTCGTCAAGAAAAATCTCTTGGATTTCCATATGACTTATGGCCTATGCCGGGTCCGGGGGTGTGGTGGTGCGGTAGCGGTCCGGGCACCCCTTCGGATGCGGCACCCCGCCAAAGGGTTGCAAGGCGCCGCCCATTGGCGTGCCCCAGCGTTGCCGCAACATTGCCGGGCGGGGTGGCGCGAGCGGAGGCGGAGGCGGGCAGGCCCTTGGGGCCGCCAATCGCAGTCCTGCGGACCGGGCCGTAGCCTCACTGGGGCGAAAACCGTGGACTGAGCGGCCCTCTGCTCAATGTCGGCCCCAAGGGCCTTCCCACCCGCGCCTCCCTCAACCTACAGGCGCAAAAAAAGGCCGCGATCGCTCGCGGCCTTTTTCCTTGCCTCAACGCCTGGCTTTAAAGCTCCGCGCGGAACTCGACGCCGATGATGCGCGGGTCGTTGACGAAGGCGGTGCGATTGTTGAAGTCGATGCCGCCCGTGATCACCTTCTTGTTGGTGATGTTGCGGCCGTAGAGAGCGACTTCGCGCTTACCGAAGTCCCAGTTGTAGCCGACGCGCACGCCGCCTTCCAGGAACGGCTTGCTCTTGAACTCTTCCGAGTCGTACAGGAAGAAATTCACTTCGCTGCGGTAGTTCCAGTCGGTGTAGACGAAGAACTCGCCGCTTTCGCCGTACGGGATGCCGTAGCGGGCCGTCCAGGTGCCGATCCACTTCGGTGCATTGGGCAGCGTGTTGCCGTTGATCAGCGCATTGCCCGAGGCGTTCAGCGGATCGATCACGGTGCAGCCACCGCCGCAGGGAGCGACGGCCAGGTCGTGGTCCTTCAGCTCGGTGTGGTTATAGCTGCCGCCAGCGGTCATGTAGAACTGCGGGGTCAGGTAAGCCTCGAGGTCGAACTCGGCGCCGTAGCCTTCGGTCTTCTTCGCGTTGATCAGCTCGGTGACGTTGCTGCTGCCGCCCACGGCGGTCAGCTGCTGGTTGTGCATGTTGTACTTGTAGACGTCGGCGTTGAAACGGATCTTGTTGTCGTCCGAGGTGGACTTGTAGCCCACTTCATACGAGGTGATCGTCTCGGGCTTGGCCGTCGAGATGCTGTTGGCGAAGTTGATGCGGCCCTGCACGCTGGGCGCGCGGAAGCCGTTGGCGACGCGGGCATAGACGTTGGAGTTCTTGCTCAGCTGCCACGTGCCGGTCAGGTCGCCGCTCCAGCGCGAGTCGGTCGGGTCGGACGTGAGCGGGCCCACCGGGCCGGTGAAGCCGAGGAAGCGGGTCGCCTTGAAGTCACGCTTGTCGTGCGACCAGCGCGCGCCGGCGCGGACGTCGAACGTGTCGGTGAAGTTGAAGTCGGCCGAACCGAACAACGCATACGCCTTCGTGCGCTGGCTCTGGTCGACCCAGCCGTTCAGCACGTGGTTGTTGAGCGTGTCGTACGAGAAGTTGGTGATCGCGATGTCTTCGTCGAAGTAGTAGGTACCGACCTGCCACTTCAGGCGCTCCGCGTTGTCGTTCGACAGGCGGAATTCCTGGGTGATCTGGCGGTCCTTCGGCAGCGCGTCGGCCGTCTCAGAGTAGAACGGGGTGGTGCGGTTGGTGTAGCTCGCCTTGGCCGGCGTTTCGGAGGCGTCGTAGCCGCCGTCCACGTCGCCCAGGCTGTAGGTGGTCGCACGCTCGAGGCCGGTGATCGACGCGAAGTTAAGGTCGCCGAAGTGCCAGTTCAGGTGCAGGTTGCTGCCCCAGGTGAACAGGTGCTGCTTGTTGTTACCGTCCTGCGAGACCGAGTCGCGGTCGAAGCCCTGGACGAACTGGTTGCTGCCCGGGGTGATCGCGTCGGCGCGGTTGACCATGGCGCTACCGTCGAGCCAGCGCGCGTGCACGTTGATCAGCGCGTCGAAGTCGTCGGTAGCCTTGTACAGGGCCTGCAGGCGCACGGCGCGATCGTTGTAGCCGCCGAGGTCGTCCTTCTTGCCGCTGTAGTCGTTGTCGATCCAGCCGTCCCGGTGCTGGGCGAGGGCCGACACGCGGCCGGCCCAGTTGCTGGCCAGCTTGCCGCCGATCGCGGCTTCGGCGTTGGCCGTGCCGTACGAGCCGTAGGACACGCGGGCGTAGCCCTCGGTCTCCTGGGTCGGCTTGCGCGACTCAAACTTGATGACGCCCGCGGGCGAGTTACGGCCGAACAGGGTGCCCTGCGGACCACGCAGCACTTCGACCTGCTCGAGGTCGAACAGCGGGAAGCCCTTCAGGATCGGGTTCTCCTGCACGATGTCGTCGTAGACCATCGATACCGGCTGCGATGCGTTGAGGTCGAAGTCGCTGTTGCCGAGGCCGCGGATGTAGAAGCGCGGGAACTCACGGCCGTAGGACGTTTCGGCGTAGACGCTGGGTGCGCGCGAGGCGAGCTGGAGCACGCCGTCGCCGGCCTGGCCGAAGGCTTCCAGCTTTTCGCTGGTCAGCACGGTCATGGAGATGGGCACCTTCTGCAGGTCTTCCGTGCGCTTTTCAGCGGTAACGGTGACGGTCTCGAGGGTGGCCGACTTGGCCTTGTTCGCCGGGGCAGTGGCCTGCGTGGCGTCCTGGGCGAATGCCGAACCGGCCGCAAGGACGGTGGCGATGCTCAGGGCAATGGCGAGGCGACGCGGCATGCGGCGCGTGCTGGCATGGGACATGGTGATGGTTTCCGCCTGGGTGGGGGTACTTGGGAAGGAAAACGAGCCTCGCCAACGTACGAACCGTTCGTACGGTGCCAAATCCCCTGGCGAGGCCCGAGCTTCGCAAATTATCCCCGTGACGGGCTCATGACGGAAGTGTTGCCCGCATGTAACAGCGCCTTTTCCTTGCGATTCGTAGGTGTCACGGAAGTGACATGGGCGCTGGCTAACGTGCCGGCCTGTCGACCAATTCGACACGTTGCGCGCCGATAGCATCGCTATCGCCGACGTTTGAGTATTTTCTCAACCACTTCCTCAGATATTTCGGAGCAGTCCTGCCATGAAACGACTTCCCCTGGCCGCCGCCTTCTGGACGATGTGCGGTACCGCGGCCGCCGAGGGCGCCCCGCAGGCGGCGATCGAGCTTTACGTGGATACGACGACCCGGCAGATCTTTGCGGAGCCCGGCCCGGGCCGTCAGCGGCTCGGCAAGTTCGTGCAGGCGTCGGACGAGGCCGCGCCGGCCACCGCGACGGCGGCCACGGCCGTGCCCACTGCGCCCGCTGCGACCCCGCACGCGGGGGCGCCGACAGCGGGCGGGACATCGGCCGTGGGTGCCCCGGCCGTCGCGGTCGCGAAGCCGTCGGCATCGTCGTCGTCCAAGGCCTGGTACGAGAAGCTTGCGATCCGCGGCTACGTGCAGATGCGCTACAACCAGGGCCTGGATGACGGCGCGAAGGACCTGAAATCGCCAGGCGATCGCTTCATCGGCCGTGACCAGGGCTTCGGTATCCGCCGCGCACGCGTGGTGATCAGCGGCGACGTGACCGACAAGATGTCGATCTACATCCAGCCCGACCTCGCCAGCACGCCGTCGGGCTCGAGCACGACCAACTTCGCCCAGCTGCGCGATGCCTACGCCGATCTCTGGCTGGACAAGGAAAAGACCTGGCGTATCCGCGCCGGCCAGTCGAAGGTGCCGTACGGCTGGGAAGACCTGCAGTCGAGCCAGAACCGCATCGCGCTGGATCGTGCCGACGCGCTGAATTCCGGCGTGCGCGACGAGCGCGACCTCGGTGTCTTTGCGTACTGGACCCCGGCCACGGTGAAAGAGCGTTTCGCCTACCTGCAGAAGTCCGGCCTGAAGGGCTCGGGCGACTACGGCATGTTCGGCCTGGGCGTCTACAACGGGCAGGGCGCCAACCGACCGGATCGCAATGACCAGCTGCACACCGTCGTGCACTTCTCCTACCCGTTCAAGTTCGCCAACGGGCAGTACCTCGAAGTGGGTGCCGACGCGTACACCGGCCGCTATGTCGTGACCACCGGCTCGGCGGCGATCAACGGCAGCACGTTCACGCCGACGGTCGATGCCCCGGAGGAAGGATCCACCGATCGCCGCGTCGCCGCGCACGTGGTGTATTACCCGCAGCCGTTCGGCTTCCAGGCGGAGTGGACCGTGGGCAAGGGCCCGGAGCTCGACGTCGCCCGCCGCGTCATCCGCACGAAGTCACTGCGCGGCGGCTATGCGCAGCTGATGTACAAGATCGACGGTGGCCTCGGTGCGCTGATCCCGTACGCGAAGTGGCAGACCTATCGCGGTGCGGCGAAGTTCGACACCAATGCACCGAAGATGGAGGTCGACGAGCTGGAAGCCGGCGTGGAATGGCAGCCGTCCAGCGCGGTGGAGCTGGCCGTGGCCTTCGCCAACATGCGCAGGACCGATGTCAGCGCGGCCCCGTACAAGCGGATCGACGGCAAGCTGGTGCGCGTGCAGCTGCAGGTGAACTACTGAGTAGGAGCGCGCCTGCGCGCGACAGCGTCTCGCGATGACATGCAAACACTGCTTTTCATCGCGAAACCCTGTCGCGCGCAGGCGCGCTCCTACAGTTACTTCTTTTTCGCCAATGACTTTTCGCGGATGGCCTTGAACTCGCTGCCATCTTTCCACGTGGGCCATTCGTCGCTGTCGGCCAGCTTTTCGCCGACCTTGTAATAGGCCATGACGTTCTGCATCACGCCGGTGAAATCCCAGCGCATGTCGTAGACGTCGGTGGGCTGGTGGTAGCGGTTCTTCGTGTAGTCCTCGTCGGCGGCGCGGCCGGCCGCCTTGCCGCCGGTGACCATGTCGATGCCGCTACCGGCCGCAAGGGCGGGCACGCCGGCCTTGGCGAAGTTGAAGTGGTCCGAGCGGAAATAGTGGCCTTTTTCCGGGGTATCGTCGCCGCTGACGACGCGGCCATCGGCCTTGAGCACCTCGGTCAGCGTGTCTTCCAGCGTGCCCTGGCCAAGCCCGGTGACCTTCATGTCCTTCGTCGGCCCGGTGATCGGCAGCGCATCCATGTTGATGTCGGCGACGGTCTTGTTGAGCGGGAAGGGCGGGTGCGCGACGTAATACTGCGAGCCGAGCAGGCCGGATTCTTCCATCGTCACCGCGGCGAACACCACGGTCCGCTTCGGCTTGTCCTGGGCGAACTTGCCCGCGATCTCCAGCAGGGCGGCGATGCCCGTGCCGTTGTCGACCGCGCCGTTGTAGATCTGGTGGCCCTTGAGGTTCGCATCGTGCCCCAGGTGGTCCCAGTGCGCGGTGTACACCACGGCCTCGTCGGGCTTGTCGCTGCCTTTGACCATGCCGATCACGTTGTTGCTCAGCGAATGGCTGATGTTGCTGTGCAGTTCGATGTTGGCCTTCGCATCGAGGGGCACGGCCTTGAAGCCGCGCACGCCGGCCTGTTTCGCCAGGTCGTCGAAGTTCTTGCCCGCCTTTGCGAACAGGCGCTGGGCGGCCTCGTGGGTGAGCCACCCCGCGACCGGCACGCGCGGTGCCGGATCTTCGCTGGCGGGCAGGTCGAGGCGCGGCGTGGTCCAGCCGCTCTGCACGACGTTCCAGCCGTACGCGGCGGGCTCGGTCTGGTGGACGATGAACACAGCCGCCGCGCCCTGGCGGGCCGCTTCTTCGAACTTGTAGGTCCAGCGACCGTAGTAGGTCATCTCGCGACCCTTGAACAGCTTCGGATCGTTGCCGTCCCAGCCCGGGTCGTTGACCAGTACAACCAGGGTCTTGCCCTTGACGTCCACGCCGTCGAAGTCGTTCCACTGCGCTTCGGGCGCGTCCACGCCGTAACCGGCGAAGACGATGTCGGAGTCCTTCAACTCCACGTCGGACTTCGCCTGCAGGGTACCCACCACCATGTCGGTGCCAAACGCGAACGCCTCGGTCCCGCCGCCTTCGGCGACGTTGAGTTTCAGGCTGTCCTGGCCGGTGAGCTCGGTGGACACCGCCGGGACGGTCTGCACCCACTCACCCTTGTTGCCGGGCTCCAGGCCCATGCGCTTGAACTGCTCGATGATGTAGTTGGTGGTCAGCCGCTCGCCGAGCGTGCCGGGTTTGCGGCCGTCGTACTCGTCCGAGGAAATGACCCGCAGGTGCGCCGCGAAGTCGCCGGCGGTGATCTCCGGGGTGAAATCGTGCTTCTCGTTGGCCACCGCCGGCAGGGGCGGGGGCGGCGAGGTGGCTGGCTTCGCGGGCGCCGTGGAGGCGGCGGCCGGCGCGGCCTTGTCGTCGTCGTGGGAGTGGCAGGCCGCCAGCGCAAGGGCGGACAGGCAGGCGAGGGCAATACGGCGCATCGGTGGGGATCCCCGGCGTCAGTGGCTCGGATCCTGAGTGTAGCCGCATCCGTCCCGCTGTCGCCTGATACGCAGGCAGGTCATAATGGTCGGCTTTTCGCCGCCCAGAAGACCCATTCCATGCGCATCGGCATCGACTTCGGCACCAGCTATTCCGCGGCAGCGGCCATCGTGGACGGCCAGTTGCAGCTGGTCCGCTTCGGCGACGAACGCCAGTTCCGCACCGCCGTGTTCTTCCCAGAGGTGGTCCCGGACTTCGACGACTTCGTCCTGACCCCCGTGCTCGAGGCCGAGGTGGACGCGATCGTGCGCAGCACCCGCGCCGACGAGCGCCGCACGGGACGCAGCCCGCGCGCCGAGCGCGACGTGCGCCGGGACGCGATCCGGATCGTCCGCCGCCAGTGGATGGAGGAGCGGATCCGCGAGGCTTCCTCGTCGGTGGCCAGCTTCCAGGACGCCCTGTTCGGCGAGGAAGCCGTCGAGGCCTACCTCGAAGAGGGCACCGGCAACCTGATCGAATCGCCCAAGTCCATGTTCGGCTTCAAGCTGGACAGCCGCGTGCGCAAGACCATCGTCAGCATCGCGGCACACATCCTCGAGCACGTCCGGCTGGTCGCGACCCGCCAGTTCGGCACCCCGGTGCGCGAGGCGGTCATTGGCCGCCCCGTGGAGTTCCGCAGTTCGATGGGCCCGGCCGGTGGCGACCAGGCCCTGGGCATCCTGCGCGAAGCCGCGGGCGTGGCCGGGTTCGACGCGGTCTCGTTCCTGGAAGAGCCGGCGGCGGCGGCCATGCACTACCACCTGTCCCTGGCGGAGCGGCAGCGCGCCCTCATCGTCGACATCGGCGGCGGTACGACCGACGTGGCCTATGCCGAGCTCGGCGCCGGCGAGGCGCCGGTGATGCATCGCAGCTGGGGCTTGCCGCGCGGCGGCACCGACCTGGACGTGGGGATGAGCCTGCACAGCTTCATGCCGCTGTTCGGCAAGGATGTGTCGGGGGTGCCCGTGCACCATTTCGTGGAAGCGGCGAGCGTGCACAACCTTCCGAAACAGCGCGAATTCCGCAGGCAGGACTACAAGATGGTCGATGAGCCTTTCGCGTCGCGCCTGCGTGCGTTGCAGGGCACGGGTGCGACTACGCGGCTGAACCAGTCCGCGGAGCGCATGAAAATCGAGCTTTCCGGCGCAGGCGAGGCCTCGGCCGCGCTGGACTTCATCGAGCCCGGCCTGGCCAGTGCGGCCGTGTCGGCCGATTTCGACGCGGCCTCGGAAGACTTCCTCGACCGCATGGCGCGCCTGCTCGCCACCGCCGGAACCGACATCGCGGCGGACGCCCCGACCAGCATTTTCCTCACCGGCGGCACCTCCCGCTCGCCGCAAGTTCGTGCGCGCGTCGCAGCCAGCTTCCCGGGCATCCCGGTCGTGCACGGCGACCCCTCGCTAGGTGTCGTTTCCGGACTCGCACAAGCAGCTATTTTGCCAGTTCTGTCAAATGTTTCCGAGCGTTCCTAAGCTAATTCGGCACTTTCACAAATCGCTGGCATTTCGTCCCTTACACGGTTAGTTATAGCGGCGGGGGCCGTCCGATTCCGGGCGGTATCACGCCTATGGAGTTTCAAGCGTGGGTGGGCGTGGGGCTCACCTGGATAACGCGGGGGTGCGTATGGGACTGTGGACAGATCGTTTCCGGACCGATGGCAGGACAGCAGCCGTTGGCGTCGCCACCAGGACATGGAGGGCGCTCGCATGACGCGGCCTCTCGATGCCCGAGACCTCGAGGATTTCGACCTCGTTACCCTGGGCGCAGCGCTCGGCGTATGCGACGTCGACCTGCTCACGCTCAGCCCCGCGCGACCTCGGGCCGCCGTTGCCTCGCGAACGCACGATGGCGTCACCTACTTCACGGCCCACCTGGATTTCGACGTGCGCGGCTCGCTCACCGTGCCCGACGACTCCTGCATCCTCGTTTACCTGCATGAAGCCGGTGAGCGCAGCTGGTGCCAGGGCGTAGGCATCGAATCGGAAATGGCGGTGACGTTGCTGCGCGGCACGCCCACCGACTTCATGTTCGAGCGAGGTACCCGCTTCACCCTGGTGGTCGCGCCGTATGCCCGCTTCCGGGCCCGTTTCATGGCCTCCGACCACGCCGATGTCGACATGGCCGCGCAACGCCTGCGTTTGTTCGGGGTGACCTCCGAACCGCTGCGCCGTGCATGGCGACAGATCCGCGATCGCGTCCGCGATAGCGAGGAGCCCAGCTTCAACCCGGTGGAAGACCTGCTCGACGAACACATTCGTGTTGCGTTGAGTTCTTCCTCAGAGGATCGCCCGGTTGCGTCGCGTGGCCGTCGCGCGCACTACCAGGTGATGCGACGGGCGGAGCGCTTCATGCGCGCCAACCTTCGTCGCGATATCTACTCGCAAGAGCTCTGCCAGGCGGCGGGTGCCAGCGAACGCGGGCTGCGTTACGCCTTCGACGACCTGCTCGGCATCCCGCCGAACCGCTACCTGGCCATGTTGCGCCTGTGCACCGCGCATCGCAGCCTGGTTACCGCGGAAGCGGGGCGTCGGTCGGTCAAGTCCGTGGCGCTCAGCTGTGGCATGTGGGACCTGTCGCGTTTCGCGGAAAAGTACCGCAGCGTGTTCGGCGAACAGCCGCGCGAAACCCTTACCCGCAGCGTGCCGGATGACCTCGCCATGGAGGAAATCGACGACCTGTGATGTGACGCAGGCCTGTTGATTGACAGGGACGACCGGCAGGGAGTGGTGCGGTGGTGCAGGTGGTCGGCAGGGACGGAAGCAACTTCGGGTTGCCTTTCGGCGAGCGTAGAGGTATTGGTAATGCAAGTCCTAGCTTGCATCACATGCCGAAACGACTCGATATACGGCTTCTTGCCCCGTCCGGTTACGCAGAAGATCGCGCCGCCTGCCACCGCGCCGTCGAACGTCTGGAAGCCGCCGGGCACCGCGTGCTCGGCGGCAGTGTCCTCGACCGCGTTGCCCTGCGTTTCGCCGGCAGCGATGCCGAACGCGCCGCCGACATCAACCGGCTGGCCGATCCGGATGAACCCATGCCCGATGTCGCCATGGCGATCTGTGGCGGCTATGGCGCCATCGCATTGCTGGACAAGCTCGACTACGCCGGCCTGAAAGCACGTTTCGCGCAAGATCCCTGCGTGTTCGTCGGACATGGCGACTTCACCGCCATCCAGTGCGCTTTGCTGGCCAAGTGCAATATCGGCAGCCTGCATGGCCCGATGCTGGTCCAGGATTTCGGTGCCGGTTACCTGCGCGAAACCACCTGGCGGCATTTCTGGCAAACCCTGCAGGGTCCCGTTGCCGACGTCGCCTGGGCCTGCGAGGGCACGCCGCCGATGCAGGTGGAAGGCACGTTGTGGGGCGGTAACCTGTCGGCGCTATGCAGCCTGGTCGGTACGCCGTACCTGCCGACGGTCGACGACGGCATTCTCTACATCGAAGAGACCGGCGAGCAGGCCTACCGTATCGAGCGGATGCTCTACGAACTCTTGCTGGCCGGTGTGTTGTCGGGACAGCGCGCGATCCTGCTCGGCGGCCTGGGCGGCCAGCGTGTCAGCGAATACGACAATGGCTACGACATCGACCATGCGCTGGAGCGTTTCAGCGTCGCGTGTGGGTTGCCGATGGTGCGCGGGTTGGCGTTTGGCCATGGGCCGGACAAGTGGACGCTACCCTTTGGTGCGAAGGGCGTGCTCGAGGTGCGCGACGGGAACGCGTATCTGTCGGCGCGGGGTTACCGGGCCGTGGCGGGGTGATGGGTCGCGTGGTGGACGGTCGCGCGCGGGCGCGCTCCTACAGGGGTGGGCTGTAGGGCGCGCGGCTTGATTACGCGGTGACTTGCGTGGCGCCGATGACGCCAATGAAGACGATCGAGAGCATCCAGAAGCGAGCGGGGTCGCGCCAGACGCAGACGCCGAGGCAGATGATGCCGAGCGTGCACGAGACGATGCCGGCGGCGGTGAGGCCAAGCGTGGCCAGCGACGGGTCGCTGCTGCCAGAGGCGATGAGCATCGGACGGAAGATGGCGTACCACGCCAGGATGAGGCAGGCACCGCCGACGATGCCGAGTAGCCAGTTGGACGGATGGTTCTTCGGCAACAGCTGGATGCCGAGGTAGATCGCGAGTACGACGACAGCGAAAACGATGAGCAGCAAAGCCATGCATTAGCCCCTTTGTCGTGGCCTGCGGTCCCCACCGCGTAAGCCGTTTCCCGAGAATGGACCCTAAAGCCGCCGAGGTCATGCTGCGCCGCGGTACGCGGTGCAGGCGCGGATGGCGGGATTTCGTCGGCGTATGTGCCGTTTCGTCGGCTGGCGCGCCGGGTGGCGTGCATGCCGTCGTATGCTCGCCGCCATCCTGAAGGGAGTGCCTCGCATGGCCAGCATTCGTTTCCTTGTACGCCTCATCGCCGCGTGGGTGGCCGCGTTGTGCGTCCTCATGGTGGTGTGGGAATCGTTCGACTGGACGCGTGATTTCCCCTGGTTCTTCACGCTGGCGTGGCTGGTCGGCCTGCTTCTCGCGCTGGCACGCGGCGTGACGCATCTCTACCGGGTAAAGACGATTGCTGGCCGGGTCGATCCGGAAACAGTGGCCAATCGCCAGCGTCGCCGGGTGGAAGTGCCGTATGGCGCGAATGAAACGCTGGACCTGGTCGAGGGCGTCGTGCGCGGCCTGCCCGATATCCAGGACGTGGCGGCGGTGCGTGGTGGCTTGCAGGTGCGTGGCTTGATTCGCCAGGCCATGGTCGAGCCGCAGTCGGTGCCGTGGCGGCAGCGTCGCCCGCACGATCCGTTCCAGCGCAACACGCGGGTGAGTGCGACGGTGGTCCCTGCCGACGGCGGCTGCACGGTGCTGTTCGCCTGCGAGCCGGATAGCGGCGCGTGGACGGACTGGTTCAATCCCGATGGCGGCGTTGCACTTGAAATGGTCGAGACGCTGGTGCGTGCCCTGACCCAGCGCATCACCGAACGGCACAGCCGCGAGCGCGCCGACGCCCGGCAGACGGCGATGGAAAAGGAGCTCACCGCCGCGCAGCTCACGCTGTTACAGGCACAGGTCGAGCCGCACTTCCTCTACAACACGCTGGCCAGCGCACAGGAACTGGTTCGCACGGACCCCGCACGCGCCGACCGGATGCTCGGCCACCTGATCGACTACCTACGTCGCTCGCTGCCGAAAACCGATGGCTCGCTGTCGACGGTCGGCCAGGAGCTCGAGCGTTCGACCGCGTGGCTGGAGATCATGCAACTGCGCATGGGCGATCGCCTGACCGTGCACGTCGACGTGCCCGAGGGATGCCTGCCGCTGCCGATGCCGACGATGATGCTGCAGACGCTGGTCGAGAACGCGATCAAGCACGGCCTGGAACCGAAGCCCGGCGGTGGTGGCATCTGGATCCGTGCAGGCAGGGATGCCAGTGGCCTGTCGCTCACCGTGGCCGACGATGGCATGGGCCTGCGCACCGATGGTGCCGGCACCGGTATCGGCCTGCGTAACCTGCGTGAGCGACTGCGCCTCACCTACGGCAGCGCGGCGCATTTCACCATCGGCAACAACTTCCCCAACGGCGTCGCCGCGACGATCAGCCTGCCCGCGACGGCGGAGGCCACCCATGCCTAAGTGCATCATCGCCGAGGACGAGAAGCTGCTGTCCGCCGCGCTCCAGCGCGAGCTGGCCCGCGCATGGCCCGAGTTACAGGTCGTCGCGGTCGCCGAAGACGGTGGCGAGGCGCTCGACGCCATCGTCGAACACCGGCCCGACGTCGCCTTCCTCGATATCCGCATGCCCGGCCTCACCGGCATGGAAGTGGCCGCCGCGGCGGCCGATGCCAGCCCACGCACGCTCGTCGTGTTCATCACTGCCTACGACCAATACGCCGTGGACGCCTTCGAACGCGGCGCCGTGGATTACCTGCTCAAGCCGGTATCGGCCGAACGCATGACGCAAACCGTGGAGCGCCTGCGCAGCCGCCTGCTCGACGCGGAAAAGCATGCCAGTCGCACCGGCCGGCTGGCCCAGGACATGCGCGACCAGTTCGAGAGCACGCCCGACGAGCCGCTCACGTGGATCACCGCGAGCACGGGCAAGGCCACGCGCCTGATCCTCGTCGAGGACGTGATCTATTTCCGCGCGGACAACAAATACACGCTGGTGGCCACGGCCGACGGCGACGCGTTGCTCAGCCGGCCGATCCGCGAGTTGCTGGTGCAACTGGATCCGCGCACGTTCCGGCAGATCCACCGATCCACCATCGTGAACCTGCGCCAGGTCGCTTCCGTCGAGCGCGACGACGGCGGCCGCGGTTGCCTGCGCCTGCGCGGCCGACCGGAAACCCTCACCGTGAGCCAGCCGTTCATGGCCATCTTCCGCGCCATGTGACGAAGGAGAGCGACATGTGGTTCGTCATCGCGATCGTTTATTGCTTCATGAACCTGGTCGACTTCACCGGCGGGAACGACCGCCACGTCGTGGTCATGTCGCAGCCGGAGGCCGTCATGGCCTCGGGTAGCAGCACGGATATCATCCTGCACAACGTGCGCCGCCCCGACCGCGGCGACGCACGTTGCTGGCTACAGGCCCGCTACCGTCAGCGCGGGACCACCGTGAAGGTGATCTTCGACGGATGCCCCGCATCGTGGTGCACGGCGTTGTGCGCGACGACGCCTTTGGCTTCGTCGTAATTGTTGCCGCCGGTATTGAGGTTGCGGTCGAAGCGCGGGAAGTTGCTGCTGGAAACCGCCACGCGCAGCTTGTGCCCCGGGAAGAAGAAGTTGCTGGTGTCGATCGGCTGGAAGGTCACCTTGTATACCTCGCCGTCCTTCATCCACACCGGCGGCTTGTCGTATCCCTCGCGATAGCGCATGCGCTGGATGTTCTCGGTGAGGTTGAACGCGCGGCCATCCGGATAGACGTCCATCACCTTGAAGGTGAAGTCGGTGTCCTTCGCATCCGACGACACGTACAGCGTCACCGTGATCGGGCCGCTGACTTCGGTACCTTCCTTGAACGGTTCGGAGTCGTACACGAGGATGTCGTTGCGGGCCAGCTGGGTGTTCTGGTCGAACGAGCCGAACTTCACCGCGGAACCCTGGCAGCAGCCACCACCACCAAACGTGGTGACCGGGTTCATCGGGTCGTAGATGAAGCGGTCGGGCTGGTCCGTGCCGCCAGCCTCCGCCACCAGCTTGCCGTCACCGTAAAGCGTGTTGGCCTTGCCGCCGCTGGTGAAGTAGAGGTCGCGCGTCACAGCGCCTACCGGCGGCCAGGTCTGCGTGTTGTGCCACTTGTTCTCGCCCATCACGTAGTACATGACCTTGGCCTGCTTATCGACGACCGGGCTGTCGACACCCTTCAACCATTTGTCGAACCAGCCGTAGACCAGGCTGTCGTAGTCGAAGCGTGCATCGCCCACGTCGAGGTCGCCGATCATGGTGTGCTCGGTGGCGCGGGTGTATGCGCAATGCAGGACCGGTGCGATGACGGCGTACTGCTGGTCGGCCACGTCCTTCGACGCCGTGGCGCGCACGTGGTTGTATGCGGCGAGGTTGGGCGACACCGAGACGTCGAACCAGCTCATGAACCACAGGCCCGGCTTGTTGACCTTCATGTTGTCGTGCCACAGGCCGCCCTTGTACCAGGCGGCGCTGTTCGGCGTGCGGGCGACCATGTTGCCGCCGGTCGGCACGTCCTCGGCGTCGGCGAAGATGCCATTCGGGCCACCGGCCGCCTTCATGATGTCTTTCTCGGGGAGGGTCCAGAACACCTTGTCCCAGTCGGCCTCGGGCGGCTGCGAATCGAGGTCGAACATCTTCGACGCGCGGATCAGGTCGGCCTGCGAGGTGTTGGCCGGGAACATCGGCCGCACTTGGTTCTGTTCCTTGTAGAGCCAGTCGATGAAGAGCATCTGCACGGCGCCACCGCGGTACCAGTTGCCCTGCTCGTAGTAAGGCCCTACGCGGCCGACGCCGGCGCCGAAGCCCTGCACGTTGAACGTGGCCAGCCCCGGCGTGTCCTGGGCGACCACGGCCATCTGCCATTCGGCGGTGGACGAGCAGCCGGTGGTGCCGACCTTGCCGTTCGACCACGGCTGCGAGGTGATCCACTTCACTTCGTCCACGCCGTCGGAGAGCGGCGCGCCGAGGATGTCGTAGTTGCCTTCGGAGAAGTAGTGGCCGCGCTCGTTCATGTCGATGTACGCGTAGCCGCGTTTCACCGCTTCGAGCTGGCGGGTCATGTCGCGCGGCGCGCCGAGCTTCACGTCCCAGAAATTGAAGTTGTACGGGGTGCGGACGAAGATCGTCGGGACCTTGCCGGTGGCGTTCTTCGGACGGTAGACGTCGGCAACCATGCGTTTGCCGTCGCGCATCCGGACCATGACCTTGCGGTCCACGACGGCGATGTCCTGGAGTTTCTGCTCGATGTCGTTGCGCTTGGCGATCGTCTGTTTCTGTTCGGGGGTGAGCACGGCCTGGGCGGCGACGGGCCCGGCGAGCAGGGCGAGGGCGGTGGCGCCGAGGGCGACCGACAGCGCGGTCCTTGCGGTGTGGTGGGCAGGACGCGTGTGGCGCATGGGCTTGGCCTTTGGCTCGGGACGATCGCCTGAGTCTGGCAAACCCGCCATGGCGGGTAAATCGTGACTTGTGGCAGGGTCAGGCTTCGGGGATGGAGATGCCGTGGCGGGTGAGGATGGCGGAGATTTCGGCGCTGACCCAGTCGAAGTCGTCGGGTCCGGCGGCCTGGAGGACGCTGTCGGATTGTTCGGCGAAGGTGGGCCAGAAGGCGTCGGGGTCGCGGTTGTCGCGCAGGCCGGTGGCCACCTCGGTGTCGAGGCGGGCGAGCATCGTCTGGAGCTGGTCGCGGTTTGCCATGGCCCTAAGCCTACCGCAAGCGGGTGCCGCCTTCAGCGGCCATGTCCAACGGCCTCCGGCCGAACCTCGAACCGCCGCCCTGTATCGGCCGAACCCCCGGGCTGTACCGAGCGAACCGCCGCCTTGTAGGAGCGCGCCTGCGCGCGATGGTCGTCCGCGCGGCGCTCGGGCTCGGTCGCAGGACAGCCCTCGGTGCCTACCCTCGCTGCTCAGACAGGTCCTCCGCGCTCGACAAGGGTGGCCGCAGCCGCGGCCCGTGTACTTAATCGGCCTTCGGCCGCTCGCTTGTGCGGAACTCGCCTCGAGGGTAGGCACCGAGGGCTCTCTTCATCACTGGGGCAAGCTGGGTGGGACAGCCGTGGCACGGCATTCCCCACGCACCGCCGGCTCGTGTAGGAGCGCGCCTGCGCGCGAACGGAAATCATGGCGGCGTGGCGCAACCTTCGGAAGCCGCGGGGCGTGGCCGCAGCCTTGAATCACGCCTGCGCATTGGGGAAATCGTGCTGCTTGACCTCAATCGTGGTTGAGGTTGTTCAATGCCTGCGCCGCCCTTGCTGGAGCTTTGCGTGCGTCTTTCCCGAATCGTTTTGCCGTCGACGGATGTCGAGGCGTGTGTCGCGTTTTTCCGTGAGGTGTTGCAGCTGGAGGTGTCGGGCCGTGTGGTCCATGCGGGTTGGACGGATATCGTGGTCGAACCTGCTTCGGCGTTGGGCGTGGGTGCGGTGCACCTGGCTTTCAACGTGCCTCACGATCGCTTCGACAGGGCGTGTGAGTGGATTGCTTCGCGGGCGTTGGTGTTGCGTGATCCGCTTGGGGAGGAGCGGTTCCACCTGGATGCGCCCTGGGATTCGCAGTCGTTGTATTTCGCCGGGCCGCACGGTGCGGTGCTGGAGCTGATCGCGCGGCGTTCGCTGGTTGCACCGGTACGTGGGTGGGGTGATTTCCATGGCAGCGAGATCGCTTGCGTGAGCGAGGTCGGTTTGCCGACCGACGATGTGCCTGGGCTGGTTCGCGACCTTGTCGTCCGGCATGGCATCGCGCCGTTCGGTGCGGTGTCGGATACGTTTGCCGCGATGGGCGGGGACGAGGGGCTGTTGATCGTCGTGGACCGGGAGCGGCCGTGGTTTCCGGAGTCGAGGCGCTTGCCGTGGGCCAGGGGTGTACGGGTGGCGATGTCGGGCGTGGTTGCGGGGGAGACGTTGGGTGGGGTGGAGGGGTGGGTGGTTTCTGGGGTCGCGCGCGGGCGCGCTCCTACACGGGGTGATGTAGGTGGGTTTCCAGGGCGGTCGTGACGAGGCGGTGGTCTTCGATGGATGGCATGCCGGAGACGGTGATCGCGCCGATGACGCCTAGGCCGCGCAGGCGTAGGGGGTAGCCGCCGCCGTCGGAGGCGTGGTCGGCGGGGGCGAGGCCGTAGCGGGCTTCGAGGGTCTGGCCGGCTTTGCTGAGTTTCATGCCGACGGCGAGCGTGCTGGTGCCGAGGGCGAGAACGGTGTTGCGTTTGCGGCGGATCCAGCTTGCGTGGGAGATGTCGGTGCCGGGCAGGGCGGTGTGGAAGAGGGGGCGGTCGCGCAGGCTGATGTCGATGGCCACGGCTGCGCCGCGTTCCAGTGCCGCGCGGCGCAGGGCTTCGCCGAGGGCCCAGGCGGTTTCGAGCGTGAACACGTCGAATTGCAGGGCGAGTTCTTCGGCGGCGAGGGATTCGAGGGTCGGTTCGGTCATGTGCCGATTGTAAGACGGTATGCTGGTTGCCATCGCCCAGCCGACTTGTATGTTTATGTCCTCGACTGCGACTTTCGAATTCATCCTCATGTTGCTCGTCGCCATCCTGGCGCTCGAGCTGATCGCACGAAAACTTCGCCTCCCGACCGCCGCGGCCTTGCTTGCCGGCGGTGCGGGTATCGCGTTCATCCCGGGTATGCCGGCGGTGACCTTCGATCCGGAGCTGGTGCTGATCGTGTTCCTGCCCCCGCTGCTGATGGACGGGGCCTTCTACACGGTGTGGTCGGATTTCCGCCGTTACCTTGGCGGCATCCTCTGGCTCGCGGTGGGTGCGGTGGTATTCACCACGCTCGCCGTGGGCGCAACCGTGCACTGGATCCTGCCGTCGTTGCCGTGGGCGGCGTGCTTTGCGCTGGGTGCGGTGGTGTCGCCGCCGGACGCCGTGGCGGCGAAGGCGGTGCTGGGCAAGGTGCGTCTGCCGCGCCGGTTGATGGTGTTGCTGGAGGGCGAGAGCCTGCTCAACGATGCGACCGGCCTGGTGCTGTTCCGCTTCGCAGTGGCCGCTGCGTTGACCGGTGCTTTCAGCGCGCACGGTGCCTTGATGAGTTTCGCCGGGCTGGCGCTTGGCGGCATCGCGGTGGGCCTGGTCGTGGGCGCCTTGATCGTGCTGGCCCTGCGCCGTATCGACGATATCTTCCTGGCGATCACCGCGTCGTGCCTCGCGCCGTGGGCGGCCTACATCGGCGGCGAAGCGGTGCACGTCTCCGGTGTGATGGCCGTGGTGACGACCGGCATCATCTTTGGCTGGTTCCAGCACGAAGTGTTTTCCGCCAATGTCCGCGTGCGCGGCACCTCGTTCTGGGCGGTGATGATCTTCCTGCTCGAAGCCCTCGTGTTCATCCTCATCGGCTTCTCGCTGCGCGGCGTGATCGAACGCCTGGGTGGCATCGGCAACACGATCGATGCGCTTGGCGTGCCGATCCTCGCGGTGCTGGGCGCGGTCATCCTGTCGCGCTTCGTTTGGGTCTATGCCACGGACTACCTGCGCATCCCGGTGTTGCGGGCGTTTGGGCGCAAGCCATCGCCGCCGTCGCCGAAGTCGACCTTCCTGCTGGGCTGGGCGGGCATGCGCGGTGTGGTGACCCTGGCCATCGCGCTGTCGCTTCCGGACAACATGCCGGGCCGCGACCTGACCCTTGCCGCTGCGTTTGCCGTGATCCTGGTCACCGTCGTCGTGCAGGGCGGCACCATGGGTCCGGTGATTCGCTGGCTGGGCCTGGACCGCGACATCCACAACGAAGGCAATCACCTCAACGAGATGGAAGCCTACCTGCGCATCGATACGGCGCAGATGGAGGCGGTCAAGGCGCGTGCGTACGATACGGCGGGCAATCTGTTGCATCCGCGCCTGCTCGAGCAGTACAGCTATCGGGTGAGCATCGCCAAGCGGGTACTCGAAGAACCAAGCTCACTGGCGGGCGGCCGTGAATCGCACTACGACGTGGTGCTGGCGGCGATCGCCGCGGGGCGCACGGAACTGCTGCGCCTGCATCGCTCCGGGCACATCCACGACGAACTGCTGCACTACCTCGAGCGTGACCTCGACCTGCAGCAGATTTCCGCAGAGAACGATCGGCAGGGCGCGGACGAGTGACGCTCGCGCGCCGCTAGGCGACCTTGTTCGGTCCGCGCGCCGCTGCACCGTTGATCGACTCGACGAACTGGGCGGCGCGGCCCAGGGCCTGGGCCATCAACTGCACGCGCTCCATGGGCACGGAGATCACGGCGAGCTCCTCGCGCTGGGGATGGACCTGGGGCGTGGCATGGCTCCAGGCGAATTCCATTTCGTTGGGGCCATGGGTACGCGTGGGCACGTCGTCGTGCGTGATCCGTTGCATTTCCCGGAAGAAGTGCAGGTGCACGAAGCCGTCGTCGGTGGGCCCGGTCACGGCGATGCCGGTGGCGACCCCTGAGGTGAAATGAGGCGGCCGCACGTGCAGCACGCTCTTGGTCTTCTCGTCCATGGCTCCCCCCTAGTGGCGGCGAGCATACGCGGGCGCATCCGGGCGGTCTATCGGACTTTGTGCCGGGGCGCGGCAACTGTGCGCGGGTCGACGAATCGAGGCCGGGTCAGTCCACCGGGGCGAGCTCATACCCCGTGCTCCGGCCGCCGCCTTCGGCGCGACGAAGCATTCCGCGTTCGATCAGGTCGTTGATATCGCGCAGCGCGGTGTCCGTCGACGAGCGGGCGATGTTCGACCATTTGCCGGTGGTCATCTTGCCTTCGAAGCCGTCGAGCAGGCGGTTGATCAGCTTCACCTGGCGCGGGTTCATGGGCGCATCGGCCCAGCGCCGCCAGAAGCGTGCCTTGGCCATCACGCTATCCAGGGAATCCTGCGCAGCAGCGATCGCATCGCGCAGCGTCGCGAGGAACCACGTCAGCCATTCGTCGACGTCGAGCGAGCCTTTCTGCGTGCGTTCGAGGACATCGTAATAGGCGGATCGCCGCCGCTGGATTTCCGCGGAAAGACTGTAAAAACGCTGCGGGCTGCCGTCCGCGCGGGCAAGGAACAGGTCACCTACGGCGCGGGCGATCCGGCCATTGCCGTCGTCGAAAGGATGCAGGGTGACGAACCACAGATGCGCCAGCGCGGCTTTCACAAGCATCGGCTCGCCCGTGTTCGCATTTGCCCAGTCGAGGAAGCGCGCCATCTCATCTTCGAGCGTTGCCGCGGGCGGCGCCTCGAAGTGGACGGTGTTCCGGTGGATGGGGCCGGACACCACTTGCATCGGACCCGTGGCGTCGTCGCGCCAGGCACCCACCTTCACCCGGCTGAGATGGCTGAAACCCGTGGGAAACAACACGGCATGCCAGCGCTTCAGACGATCGGCCGTTAGCGGTTCATCGGCACGGAGGGTCGCGTCCATGACCATGTCGACGACGCCCTCCACATGGCGATCCACTGGCGCCAGGGCGCCGACGTCGACGCCCAGGCGGCGGGCAATGGACGAGCGTACGGTCTCGACATCGAGGCGTTCGCCTTCGATGGCGCTGGTTTTCACCACATCCTCGGTGAGGGCTGACAGGCTGGCTTCGCTGCGCAGGGTTACGCCGACATCGGCCAGCCGACCGAGTAATAATCCCTGCGCTCGACTCACGTCGGAGAGCGGGGCAGCGAGCCTGGCAAGGTCGTATCGCCAGACCGGCCACGCGGCAGATTCCCAGATATAGGTGTATTCGCCGCTTCTCATGCGGTGAATATGCCCTCTATTCACCGCATGGTCAATTATTCGCCGCAAAATATGCGGCGAATAGGGTAAGGGGGCGTAGGCCGACCTGCCTTACTCGGGCGCCTTTGCCGGAACGAACGGCGACACCGGGTCGCTGGCCGGGAAGGTTTCTTCCAGGGCCTGGTCCTGGTTTTCGCTCTCGTGGTCCTTGCGGTCCTTTTTGTCGGACGCGGTTTCCGGCTTGCCGGGCTTGCCGTGGTCGGGGTGGTTAACGTCGTGGCGATCGTGGTTCATGGTGGGCCTCCCTCGGCTGTGAGTGGCCAATGTTGGCCCGCGGCCGTGAACGGCGGGTCGCGCTGACGTCACAAGGCGTGGCACATGCGTGACCGGCATAATCGGCGATGGGATTTCCAAGGAAATACGTCCGCATGAACAGGATCAGCAGCGCCATTCGCGTGCTCGCCGTCGCCGCATCGCTCACGGCCGCTGCGCTGGCCCATGCCCAGGCGGCCACGACCGACGGCCCCGCCTACGGCGGTGAGCTCGAAGGCTTCGACTACCCGTATCCCGTTGCCCATTTCCGTTTCCAGTCGCAGCGGCAGGAGCTGCAGATGGCGTACATGGACGTCGCCGCGGATGCTGCGACCGCCAACGGCCGCACCGTGGTGTTGATGCACGGCAAGAACTACTGTTCGGCGACCTGGGGCCCGACGATCGCCGTGTTGTCGAAGGCAGGGTATCGGGTGATCGCGGTCGACCAGATCGGGTTCTGCAAGTCGAGCAAGCCGGCGGCCTATCAGTACAGCTTCCAGCAACTGGCGCGGAATACGAACGACCTGCTTGCCTCGCTGCATATCGCCAGGGCGACCATGATGGGTCATTCCACCGGCGGGATGCTCGGCATCCGTTACGCGTTGAGCTATCCGGACCAGGTGCAACAGCTGGTCCTGGTCGATCCGATCGGGCTGGAAGACTGGCGTGCCAAAGGCGTGCCGCCGGTGTCGGTGGACCAGTGGTACCAGCGCGAACTGAAGACGACTGCCGACAGCATCCGCGCCTACGAGAAAGCCACGTATTTTGCCGGGCAGTGGCGCGACGCCTACGAGCCGTCGGTGCAGATGCTGGCCGGCCTTTATCGCGGTCCGCAACGTGAACTCGTCGCGTGGAACTCGGCGTTGCTCTACGACATGATCCTGACCCAGCCGGTGGTCTACGAGTTGCCGCGGTTGAGCGTGCCCACGCTACTGATCATCGGCGACAAGGACACGACGGCCATCGGCAAGGACTTCGCTCCGGCGGATATTCGTCCGACGCTTGGGCAGTACCCGGCACTGGCGAAGGCGGCGGTCGCGGCGATGCCGCACGCGACCCTGGTGCGATTCCCGGACGCCGGCCACGCGCCGCAAATGCAGGACCCAGAAGCCTTCCACGCCGCCCTGTTGAAAGGGCTGCGCGAGGTGAAGTGAGCCATGGGTGGGTGGCGCACCCGTTACTTGTGCAGGTCCTTGTAATCGGGTGCGGCGACCGTTTCCGGCGCTAGCGCCGTGCGGTAGTTGCCTTGCATCACGAGGCTGACCTTGCCGAGGCCGCCGTCATGGGCGGTGCTCCAGGCGGCGATGGCGATCGTGTTTTCGCCTTTCGGGTTGAGCAGGTTCGCCGGGATCTCGAAGTCTGTCTGCGGGCCGACGTCGCTGATGTAGCGACCGACCTGCCAGCCGTTGACGAAGATCACCGCGCGATAACGATGCGGCGCGTCGTCGTGGATGCGCAGGGCGATGGGCACGTCCTGGTCGCGCGGAAGATCGAGCGCGAAGGTCGTGCGATACCACGCCACGCCGGGCTCGCCGGTGCTGGCGGGAAGCGTTGCATGGGCCCACCGGCGATCGTCGAAGCCGGGCAGGTGCCAGCCCTTGCGCTCGCCATACAGGCCGCCCGCGTTGAACGGACCGCGTACCTCGTCGGGCAGGTTCTCGCCACCGAGGTTGCCCTGGATGCGCCACCGGATCGACGTCGCCTCGCCGGCGAAGCTGGCGTTGATAAGGCCACGCGGCTCGCGGAACGCCCCGTTCTTTTCTTCCTGCAGGTGGCCGGTGTTGTCGACCAGCACGGACACGACGTTATCCGCGCCTTTCTCCAGCCACGAGGGATCGATCGGGAACTGCTGCGCACCGCTGGGGTTGTTGCCGAGGAAATGGCCGTTGAGCCACGCGGTGTAGATGCCGTGGTTGCCAAGGTGCACACCGGTGTTGGCGGACAGGCGGATCGCCGTTTCCTTGCCCGTGGCGGTGAAGTGCCCGCGATACCACACGTTGCCGTGGTGGAAGCCGTAGTCGTCGGCATCCAGGATCGGAAGCGCGTGGTCCCAGTAAGGGTTCGGCGTGCTCGCTCGCGTGGTCGCCTGCCATGCGCGGTCATCGAAGCCCTGGGCGATTTCCGGTGCGCCGTCGGCCACGCGCCAGTGCGCAAGCACGGGCAAGGTCACGGCGACCGGACCGTCGAGGTGGCCGGTGAGGCTTTGCGATGCGGTGGACGTGGTTGCCAGCGCCGCCCCATTCCAGGTCACCCCCTTGACGGCGGCCGGTGCGAATACTTCGATGTCGCCCGCGCGTTCGCTGTCGCCGGTGAGGGCGAGAGCATCGCCGTCTACTTTTGCCGTGCGGGCAAGGTACGGCCCGCGCACCAGCACGGCGCCGTGGCCGGTATCGAGTTTCCAGAAGCGCGTGGCCGCCGCGTTGTCGCCGATCAGCAGCAGGAGCGATGCATTGCCCTGTTGGATGGCCACGCGGGCGAGTCCGTCGTGCCGGTAGTTGAGCCGCAGCGTGTGCGTGGCGGCGTCCCATGTCGTGGCGACGGCACCGTCGAGGACATGCACGGCGGGTTCCGCGGCGTAACGCAGCACCGTCTCGCCGTCTTCGCCGTGGCGTCCATAGAAAACGGCCACGTCGCGATCACCGAGCGTGGCCTGGGTCATCAGCTCCGAGGTGGCGTACGCCAGGTGCTGTTGCCCGAAAGCGTAGTTAGCGAGGAACACCTTCGAGTCGCGGCCGTCGATATGGATGGCCGTGCCCGGTGCCTGCGGTATGCGCAGCGTGCCGTGCGTGCCTTGCGCGATGACCAGGTGCGTGGCGTCGTCGGTCGTGTCGGATGCGTCCGCGTGGCGGAGGATGTAGACGAGGGTGCCGTCGTCCGGATTCCGGCGGCCGACCAGGCGCAGGCGCGGGTTGTCCGGGACAGCGGTCTGCATGGCGTCGGTGCGGGCGAGCGGCGCGACGGCCTGGGTCAGGTAGCCGATCAGCTTTTGCTGGTCGTACTTGGCCGTGAGCTGGCGGCTTGCCGTGATCGCCGCACCGTAATCGTAGGAGGTATACACGCCCGGTGACGACAGCCAGCCCCAGTTGGTGCCGCCGTAGGTCATGTAGAAGTTCTGCATCGTCGAGCCCGACGCCATGGTCGCTTCGTAGAACACGCGCTCGAATTCAGGCCCGGTGAGCTTGCGGCAGGCTTCGTACCCGGGGCCGCCCCACACATCGAAGGCGCCGCCCTGGTATTCGGGGAAGAACAGCGGCCAGCGGGTGAGGCCCTGGCGTTCGGCGCTGAAATCGTAGACGGCATTCCAGCGCTCGGGCCGGGTGCAGTCGAAGTCCATGGGATAGGAGTCGAAGCCGGGGATGTCGGTGGCGCCGACACCGTCGAAGAAGTTCTCGTTGTGGTTACCCACGAGCGGTACGGTGATGCCGTCGGCGCGAGCCTTGTCCTCGATGTCCTGCATGTACCGGCGGCCGTCCGGTGAGTCGTTGTAGAACTCGTTCTCGACCTGGTAAAGCAACACGCTGCCGCGACCGTCGGTCAGCTGGTGCCGGGCGAGGATGCGGTCGATCGCCGTAAGCCACTCGCGATAGGCGGCGGTGTAACCCGGCGCGGTCGAACGCGGCTTGTCGCCTGTGGCTACCAGCCAGCCGGGGAAACCACCGGCATCGGTTTCCGCATTGATGTAAGGGCCGGGCCTTGCGATGACGTAAATGCCGGCCTCGTTCGCCATGTCGAGCAGGCGGTCGACGTCGCGGATGCCCTTGAAGTCGTACACGCCCGGGCGCGGCGAGTGGTAGCCCCAGTCGAAATAGATTTCCACGGCGTTGAAGCCGGCGGACTTCATCTTCTGCAGGACGTCGCGCCACATGCCGGGGGAGGGCAGGCGCCAGTAGTGGAACGAGCCCGACCACAGGTAGATGGGCTTGCCATCGATGATCATCGAGTGGCGGTCGAAGGTGATGCTGTGCGCGGGCGAGGGCGCGTTGACGGGCGCGGTGGGTGCGGCAACGGCGTTCGCCGTGGCGCTCGCCAGTACGCAGGCGACGAGACCAGCGATCCCACGCACGCGGCGAACGCGCAGCTCCTGCTTCCCAATCCCCATAGCCACCCCACGCCAAGCCCCGGACAGGTGTCGGAGCGTGAGGCAATCTGGGGATTTATGCAAATATGACCGTTATGCCGTGGCAGCGCCCACGTACGCGCGCCGTGGGTTGTCCGGCGGCATGAGCCAATCGCCCGGATGTATGCATTTATCTATTCACCATTCTATAAGTCGAATCTATAACATATTGCTTTTACTGGATATTGACAAAATAAATCTATTCACGTATCTATTCACTAATGACTTCGGAACGTGCTACGGCCCTCGTTAGCCAGTTGCGTCGCCTCGGCCCTTCGGAGGCTGCGGCGCTGGCCGATGCCATGGCTGTCAGCCAGCCCACGGTATCGCGTGCCGTGGGCGAGGCGGGTGATCGCATCGTGCGTATCGGGCGCGGCCGCCGTACGCGGTATGCCGTCGTCCGCGACGTACGCGGCCTCGGCACGCATTGGCCGCTGTTCCGCATCGATGCGGCGGGGCGTCCCCAGGCCTTCGGTGAATTCACGGCTTTGCACGGCGGCGGGAGTTTCGTGGCCGCCGGGGTACGGCCAGGCTGGATGCGGGACGAATTCGTGGACGGCCTGTTTCCCGGCATTCCCTGGTTCGTGGACGACCAGCGGCCGCAGGGCTTCCTTGGACGGCAGTTCGCGCAAGCCTGGGCCCACGAACTCGGCTTGCCCGTCGACATCCTGCGCTGGAACGACGATGCCGTGCTGGCCGCCATGCTCTTGCGGGGCGACGATGGCCCGGGCGATTTCGTCCTGGGAAACGATGCCCTGGCCCGTGCCCTGCGCGATCCGCCCCGGGCGATGCCCGCGTCCCGCCGCAGCGAGGCCTATGCGGGCCTGGCGGAAGCGGCCCTTGCTGGCGAGCCCGTGGGATCGTCCGCAGCGGGCGAACAACCCAAGTTCACGACGCGCATCGAAGACGCCGACGGCAGTGTCCGCCACGTCATCGTGAAGTTCAGCGAGCCCGTCTCGACGCCTGCCGGCCGTCGCTGGGCCGACCTGCTGATCGGCGAGCGTCTCGCTGGCCAGGTGTTGCGCGAGCATGGCCACGCGAGCGCGGAAACGGCGCTGGTCTGGTCCGGTGGACGCATGTGCCTGGAAGTGACGCGCTTCGATCGGATCGGCACGCACGGGCGGCGCGGCTTCGTCACGCTTGCGGCGTGGAGCGATGCCCACGACGGCGAGCGGGACGACTGGGCCAGTGCCACGCTGCGCATGCACCAGTCGGGCTGGGTCGACGCAGCCACCGAGGCGGAGGTCCGCCAGCGCTGGTGGTTCGGCCGGATGATCGGCAATACCGACATGCACTTCGGCAACCTTGGCTTCTTCCTCGATGACGCACTGCCGCTCGCCGTTGCGCCTGGCTACGACATGCTGCCGATGCTGTATCGGCCGGGTGCGAGCGGCGCGATCGTCCCGCGGGAGTTCGTGCCGGCGACGCCGGTGCCTGCGGACTATGCGTACTGGGAACGCGCTGCGGCGTGGGCCGAGGATTACTGGCAGCGGGTGGCGGCAGCCGACGATGTCAGCGACGACTTCCGCGCCATCGCCGCGGCCAACGGTGAAACGGTCGCGCGTGCACGGCAGCGATTCGCGAGGAGCTGAGCCGCCGGCATCAGTGGCCCTGTGCGGGCGCCACGCGGTACGGCACGAACTCGCCCAGCACGACGAAGCCGCGCAGGCCGCCGGCGAATCGGTCGACCAGTTGCACCGAATCCAGCTCGCAAAGTTGCGCGCCGAAGGTCTTGGTCACCATCAGTGCGTCGTCGTTGAGCGCTTCGGCACCGGAGCGCAGCGTGTTGATGTAATAGGTGCTGCCGATGCGGTAGGCGATCGTGGTCTTGTCGATGACCTGGGTGTTGGTGACCTGCGGCAGGTCGATGCAGTGCTGCGGTTTCCCGGCGACGCGACCGGCCGTGATCTTTGCGAGGGCGGCGGCGGGGTCGTCCTTGTGGGCCCATGCCGGCAGGGCGGTCACGGCGATGGCCAGGGCAGCGAGACAACGGGCAAGGGTGGCCATGGCGTACTCCGAAGGCGAGCCGGGAGTTCGATTCTAGGCCGCTTGCGCGATAAGGGAAGGCCCATGGTCCGCCGGCTCGCAACCCTCGTGCCAGGGGGCTGCGGTCGAGGCGACGGGTTGCTAGCGGTTACGGTCGAACGAGGTGGGCGTGCGCGACGCCGCATAGCCCGATGGTTTGGCGCGCTCGTCGCTCGCCTGGTCGGAAATGCGACCCACCAGGGCGCGCACGGCTTCGCTGAGTCCGCGTGCATCGCTGATCGAGCCAAAGAACTCGATGCGCTGGTCGGCAATGCGGATGTCGGCGATGTTCATCGGGCCCTTGAGCAGGGCGACTTCGCGCTGGAAGACGTCGACCCACTGCGCGGTTGGCGCGCAACTGAGCAGCGCGATCAGCGGCGGATCCTTCAACGGGTCGACGTCGGGCGTCAGCCGCGGCACGTCGAAGCCGACCACGGCCGGCCGCTGGGTATCGCCTGGTTTCATGGAGTTGCCGGACATGGACCAAGCTTAGCGTACGCTTGCGTGGCCCGCCTGCATGGCACGGTTCACCGCATCGAGCAGTTCGTTGGCGCCGAACGGCTTCTGCAGCTGGATGGCGTGGGCCGGGATGCCTGGCACGTCTTCGAACGGCCGCGAGGAAATCACCACCAGGGCGATTTCCGGGCGTTCGTTCAGCTCGCTCAACATGGAGGCGTGTTCACCGCCGGCTTCCGGCAGGGTGGCGTGGCAGACCGCGACCTTGACCGCCGGCGTCCCGCCCAGCAAGGCCATCGCGGCCTCGAAGCGCTCGGCGACGAGGACCGAATACCCCCGCGACGCCAGGACCTCGCCAGTCATGTCGGCTAGCTCCCGATGCGGGTCGACGACAAGGATGGTAGGCGTGGTCATGGCGCAGTATGCAGTTTTCCGGGGTGGCCGGGTGAACTATTTCGGGGGGTGTTTTTGGGGGTTCTCTTTTGTTGTCTTTCGGGTGGGTTGGGTCGCGCGCGGGCGCGCTCCTACAGGAGCATGCCGCCGGAGACTTCGATGCGCTGGCCGTTGACCCAGCGGTTTTCTTCGGACAGGAGCGCGGCGATCATCGGGCCGATGTCGTCGGGCACGCCGGCGCGGCCGAGGGCCGTGAATTCGGCGACGCGTCGGTTGACCTCGGGGTTGTCGCGGACCATGCCGCCGCTGAAATCGGTGGCGACCGCGCCGGGGGCGACGCAGTTCGCAGTGATGCCGCGTGGGCCGAACTCCTTGGCGAAATAGCGGGTGAGCACTTCGATGGCGCCCTTCATGGCGGCATACGGCGCGCTGCCCGGCATGGCGAAGCGGGTGAGCCCGCTGGAAACGTTTACGATCCGGCCGCCATCGTTGAGCAGCGGCAGCAGCTTCTGGGTGAGGAAGAACACGCCTTTGAAATGCACGTTGTAGAGCGCGTCGACCTGTTCCTCGGTGGTCTCGGCGATGGCCGTGTGGTGCGAGGTGCCGGCGTTGTTCACGAGGTAATCGAAGCGTTCGGCGCCCCAACGCGCGAGGGCCGGGCGCAGCGCCTCGACGAAGGCGTCGAAGCTGGCGGTATGGCCGGTATCGAGGGGAAGTGCGACCGCGCGAGCGCCTGCCTGGGCCACGAGCTCGACCACGTGGCGGGCTTCGGTCTCGTTCGAATGGTAGGTAAAGACGCTGTCCACGCCGCGGCGTGCCAGCTCGACGACGGTGTTGCGTCCGAGGCCGCGGCTGCCGCCGGTGACGACGGCGATGCGACGGGGGGCGAGGGTGGTATCGGTCATGATCGTTTCCAGGCGGTGAGGGAGGCACAGGGAAAGGTAGGTGCGCCACCTGCCGGGCCGAATGCCGGATGCCGCTGCCTTCTTGCCTGATCCTGCCGGCGACCCCATCCATCGACTAACCGGCCGCTACGATGCCGGCAGCCCTTCCGTCGCAGGCGCACCGCATGTCCCAGCCCCTCGTCGAGCTCGTTCGCCGGTATACGGAGACCCACGCCGGCGGAAACCCATACATGACAGCCATCGAAGGCGTGGGCATCCTCCGCTCCGACCTGCCGCGGCGTCCGTCGCCCCTGCTGTTCCGGCCATCGCTTTGCGTGGTGGCGCAGGGGGCGAAGTGGAGCACGTTCGGAAATCGTCGCTATGAGTACGCGGCGGGGCAGGCGCTGGTGGTCAGCGTGGAAATGCCCGCGTTCAGCCGCGTGGCGGCGGCCAGCCCCGAGGAGCCGTTCCTTGGCGTGGTGATCGGCCTGGACCCTCGCGTGATGAGCGAGGTGATGGAAACCTTGCCCGATCCGGTCAAGGCGTCGCCGAGCGTCGCGCGCGGCGTGTTCGTCACGGACTACGACGGGCCGCTGGCGGACTGCGTCCTGCGCCTGTTGCGGCTGCTCGATACACCCGAGGCGATTCCGTTCGTGGCGCCGCTGGTCATGCGCGAGATCGCCTATTGGCTGCTGACCGGCCCACACGCGGCCGACGTGGCCAAGGTGGCGCTGGCCGATAGCCGGACCCATCGGGTGCTTGGCGCGGTGCATGCGTTGCGCGCCAGGTTTGCCGAGGCCATGAGCGTGGACGAACTGGCGTCCATCGCGCAGCTCAGCCCGTCGGCGTTCCATCGCCAGTTCAAGGCGCTGACCTCGATGACGCCACTGCAGTTCCAGAAGCAACTGCGCTTGCTCGAAGCCCGCCACTTGCTGGTGGCGGGCGCGGTGAACGCGGAGACGGCCGCCTATCGCGTCGGTTATGAAAGCGCATCGCAGTTCAGTCGCGAGTACGCTCGCATGTTTGGCTCGCCACCACGGCGCGACGTGGCGAACCTGCGCGGCGCGTCCTTCGAGGACGAAGGCGCCTAGCGGTCACGCTGCCTGGGCGACACCCGGGTTGCGCACCACTTCGGTCAGCTCGCCGGTATCGGTGTTGTAGAACAGGCCGAGGATGTCGGCGTGCCTGGGCACGCCCGGGCTCTTGCGCAGCAGCTCGGTGTCGTAGCGCAGCGAGGCTTCGAAATCGTCGATGCAGACGCTGCCGCCGTCGTAGGCCTGGGCGATGTCGGCGCCGTGTTCGTGCCGGAACGCATCGATCATGCCGTTCGCGGAATACGACGTGGCGCCGCAGTTGGAGTGGTGCACGACCACGACGGTCTCGACGCCGAACAGGTATTCGAGCACCGACACCGAACGCAGTGCGTCGGTCGCGCGGCCGGCGGCGACCGAGACGGTCGCCATCGTGGTGGTCGAGCCAACGCGGTTGCCGTGCTCGTTGACGATCACTTCGCCCGGATACACCTGGTCGCCGAGCCATGCCGCGACCGCGCTGGGGATCTCGGTGACGCGCGGGTCAAGGCAGTAGATCACCATGCTTTTCAGCGGTACGGCGTGCGCGAATGCCTCGCGCATCGCCACCTCGTCGAAACCATCCTGTGCACTGAAAACAAACTCACTGAAACGAGCGGTCTTGCGATTCATGGGTGCCTCCACGGCTTTCGATGGCCAGCCACGAATGCGTGCTGGTGATGCGAATGCTCCGCCGCACGCGGCATCCCGGCAATTACACGCGAGGTAATCGCGAAGCTCACCAGGGCACGGTCTGGCCGAGGTAGTCCAGGTATTCAAGGCCCGGCCTTGCCCGCTTCGCCAGGAGCACGTCCACCACTCGGGGGATGCTTTCGTCCACGCTCAGCGTTCCCTCGGGACCGCCCAGGTCGGTACGTACCCAGCCGGGTGCCATGACCACCAGCGGCCGCCGTGCTTCTGCGGTTCGTGCGGCGAAGCTGCGCATGAACATGTTCAGTGCGGCCTTGCTGCCGCGATACAGCTCGCGCAGGCCTTTTTCGTTGTTGGCAATGCTGCCCTGGCCTGAGGACATCACGCCGATCATGCCGCCGGGCGCGACATGCGGCTGGAGCGCTTCCACCGTGCGCATCGGGCTGAGCGCGTTGGTGATCATCAGCTGCACGAAGTCGTCCGTGGTGACTTCGGCGATGGTCTGGGTGGGGTCGCGATTGGTCGTTCCTGCGTTGACGAACACGATGTCGAACGTTCGGGCGCCGAGTCGCGCGCCGAGGGCTTCGACCTGGGCCGGCTCGTTGATATCGACGGATTCGATGCCGAGGCGATCCGGATGCTGGTCGGCGAGATCGTGCATCGGCGTCCGTGTCGTACCACGTACCGTGCCGAGGACGTTCCAGTGTTTCTTGAGGAATTCGCCGGCCATCGCCAGGCCCAGGCCACGCGAGGCGCCGATGATGAGGATGGATGGGGTGGAGGTCATCGACAGGTCTCCAGAGAGTAAGGGCCTCGAATGCTGCGCCCCTTGCAATGCATGCACAAGACGCAATAAAGTCAAGATATAGTTGCACCTGACGCTATGTCTTCGTGGGAGCTATGCGTGGAAAAGCCGGACCTGAACCTGTTGCTGGCGCTCGACGTGCTGCTCGCCGAGGGAAGCGTTACCCGAGCCGCGGAGCGACTCGGGCTCAGCCCGTCCGCCATGAGCCGCACCTTCGCGCGCCTGCGCACGGCCACCGGTGACCCCTTGCTGGTGCGTGCCGGTCGCGGCCTCGTCGCCACGCCCTACGCAACGTCGCTGCGCGAACGCGTGCACGACCTGTCGCGCGAGGTGCATGCCGTGCTCCGGCCACCCGCGACGACGCTCGATCTCGCGTCGCTGGAAAAGACCTTCGTCGTACGAGCCAATGAAGCGTTCATCGCGTTCTTTGCCGCGCAGCTGTTCACCGCCGCGACGAGCCAGGCGCGGCATGTCCGCCTGCGCTTCGTGCCGCGCAACGACAGCGACGCCAGCGTGCACAGGGAAGGGCAGGTCGACGTGGAAATTGGCGTGCTCGCGTCGTCCGCCCCGGAAATGCTCTCGGAAGCGCTGTTCGCCGATCGTTACGTCGGGGTGGTGCGTAACGGCCACGCGTTGCTCGCACGTGGTCGCGTTACCACGGCCCGCTACGCGGCGTGCCAGCACGTCACGGCATCGCCGCATGGCATGGCGAAAGGACCCGTGGATGACGCGTTACACGTGGAAGGCCTGGCGCGGGACATCGTCGTGACCGTGCCTGGATTCCCGGACGCCCTGCGGATCGCTCGTTCCACCGACCTCGTGGCGACCGTGCCCGTGTCGTCACTGGGTCATGCGCTTGCCCCGGAGGAGGCGGCCGTCGCGGGCCTGCAACGCTTCGAGCTTCCCGTGCCGACGCCAGCGATCGAGATCCGTGCGATATGGCATCCGCGCATCGATGCCGACCCTGCGCAGCGTTGGTTCCGCGGTCTGATCGTCGATCTGTGCCGTGCGGCTTATCCCGCCACGACGTCAACGCGTCGGCGTTAGGCAGCCCATCCCTTCCAGCGTGCGTTCGACGGCGTCGTCCCACGCGGTATGCGGCTCGCTGCCCAGGGCGGCGACGAGGGTGGCGTTGTCGAGTTGCACGGGGCGCTGCCAGAGGTATCGCACTTCCATCAGCTCGCGCAGCGTTTCGTTGAACGGCGTCGCCAGCCGCATCATCCACCATGGAAACGCGGTGATCTTCGCCGTGATGCCACGCTTCGCCGCGACGCGCTGGATCGAGCGGACCATGTCGTCGCCGCTGGCGTCCCAGTGGCCCGCCATGTTGTAGCTGGCGAACGCGGGCAGGGTGTCGCGACGCTGGATCAGCGCCACCATCGTCGCGGCCACGTCGGGCAGGTAGGCCCACTGGTGGCCGATCCCACGCCGGCCGGGTTGCGCGATGCGCCTGGGAGCCTTTCCGGGCTTTACCAGGCCTTGCGCGAACCAGCTGTTTCCCGCCCGTGGGCCGAAGAAGTCGCCGGCACGCACGACCACGGCGCGTCCTCCGGCGCGGGCATAGGCTGCCAGGGCCTGTTCCATCCGGACGCGAATCGCGCCTTTGCGCGTCGTGGGGTGTTGCGGCGCATCGGCAGCCGCCAGCGGGAAGGCGTCCGGCCCGTAGTTGTAGACCGTGCCCGGCAGCACGACCAGCGCGCCGGTCGATCCGGCCGCGGCGATGGTGTTTTCCAGCATCGGCATCACCTGGCCGGCCCAGTTGCGGTAGCCCGGCGGGTTCACCGCATGGACGATCACCGGGCAACCCGCCGCGGCGTCGCGCACGTCCGCTGTCTGCATGGCGTCGCCCTGGATCCACGTGATTCCGTCGCCGCGGTTGGCGCCGCCGGGGCGGCGCGACAGGGCGCGGACCGCCCAGCCTGCGGCCATCAGCTGGCGCGCGACTTCGCTGCCCACGCCGCCATTCGCGCCCAGAACCAGTGCCGTTTGCTGCGTCGTCATCGCCTTTCCTCGTGGTTGACCGTGGGGCGATGATGGCGCAGGCTTTTGCCTATGAAAACGCATAGCGCCGTGCATCGGATATGCATAAACGTATAGGTTACCCTGATGCCTTCTTCCGTTGAGTGGGAGTTGTACCGATCGTTCCTCGGCGTCCTCCGCGAGGGCTCGCTCTCCGGCGCGGCCCGGGCATTGGGCGTGGCCCAGCCGACGGTCGGGCGGCACATCGATGCGCTCGAGGCGGCGCTGGGTTTATCGCTGTTTACCCGTTCGCAGGCTGGCCTGATGGCGACGGAGGCCGCACTCGCATTGCAGCCGCATGCGCAGGCGATGGAGAGCACTGCCGCCGCCCTGGAACGGACGGCGGCGAGTTATGGCGACGGCGTGCGCGGCGTGGTCCGGCTCACCGCCGGCGAAGGGCTCGGCGTGGAAGTCTTGCCGCCGATCCTCGCCGAGCTGCAGCGTCGGCATCCGGCCCTCACCATCGAACTCTCCCTATCCTACGATGTGCAGGACCTGCTCCAGCGCGAAGCCGACATCGCCGTGCGCATGGTGCGGCCCGCGCAGGGCCAGCTCGTGGCACGCCGGGTTGGCGTGTTCGAGTGCGGCCTGCATGCAAGCGACGACTACATCGCACGCCATGGCATGCCGGCCTCGCTCGACGACCTCGCCGGCCACACGTTGATCGGCCCCGACCGGATGACGCCGCTGGTGCGCAGCGCACTGAAGGCGTGGCCCCAGCTTGCTCGCCGCCATCTCGCCTTGCGCACCGATAGCGACGTCGCCCAGCTGGCGCTGATCCGTGCGGGCGCGGGCATCGGTATCTGCCTGGTCGCCGCGGCACGGCGCCAGCCGGCACTGACCAGGGTGGTCGCGGATGGTTTTACGTTCCCGTTCGAGACCTGGGTAACCATGCACGAGGACCTGCGCGATAGCCCGCGCTGCCGGGTCACGTTCGATGCGCTGGTCGAGGCGCTTTCGCTCCAGGCATCGGACTAGCCGCGCGCGATACCATGGGCGCCTCGATTCCGTTATCCAGGCCTCCCCATGCACGCCCTTCTTTTCGACTGTTTCGGCAGTGCCGACGTCCTGCGCTGGGACACGCTCGCCGATCCGGTGCCCGCGCCCGGGCAGGTCCTTGTACGGACACGCGCCGTCGGCCTGAACTTCGCCGATGTATACCGTCGTAACGGCACGTATCACCTTGCTGGCGCCGCTCCCTGGATCCTCGGATACGAGGGCGCGGGTGAGATCGTCAGCGACGGTGGCCCGTTCCCAAAGGGGACGCGCATCGGATTTGCCGACATGCCGTTTGCCAATGCCGAGCTGGTCGCGGTGGATGCCGACAAGCTCATCCCGCTGCCGGATGCGATCAGCTACGAGACGGCGGCCGCGGTGCTGTTGCAGGGCCTCACGGCGCAATACCTCGTAACCGATAGCTCGCATCCCAGCGCGGGGCAGTCGGCCCTCGTGCACGCCGCGGCCGGCGGCGTTGGCCTGTTGCTGGTGCAGATGCTGCGCGCGAAAGGCGTGCTGGTGATCGGCGTCGCCTCGTCGGAAGCCAAGCGCGAAGCCGCGCGTGCAGCCGGTGCCGACCTGGTGCTCGGTTACGATGACCTCGTCGTGCACGTCCAGGACGCCACGGAAGGGAAGGGCGTGCATGTCACGTATGACTCGGTGGGCCGCACCCTGGGCGACAGCCTGGCGGCGACGCGCATCGGTGGCACCGTGGTGTTCTACGGCATGGCGGCCGGCGATCCGGATTTCGTCGATCCCCGCCTGCTGATGGATCGTTCGTTGACGCTGACCGGCGGCGACCTGTGGAACGTGCTGACCAGCGCATCGATCCGTCGTGAGCGTGCCGCGGCGCTGTTCGCGCAGATCACCGACGGCGTGATCCATCCCACCATCGCGGCGACGTATGCGTTGCGCGATGGCGCGGCAGCCCATGCGTTCCTGGAAAGCCGTGGCGCCATCGGCAAGGTCGTGCTGACCGTCGGCTGAGGCCGCGGTGCCAAACGGGCGATCAGGCGTGGAACGGTACCCAGAACATCTTCACGTCGACGTTCAGCATTCCGGATTTCACCGAGGGATCGTCATTGCCGATGCGGATGGCCTCGTCCAGGTCGGCAGCCTTGAAGATGGTCATGCCACCGTCTTCCAGCTCACCTGCCAGGCCACCCGCCCTGGTCATGAAGGGGCCGCTCAGGATGGTCTGGCCGGCCTCCTGCATCTGGTTCATGTAGCCCACATGGCTCATGAATTCGGGTTGTTCGTTGTACTTCACGCCGGGGACCCAGTTCGGGCCGGGCGTCTGGAAGGCGACAAAATAGTGCGGGCCGTGTTCGTCGATCATGGTGTGTAGCCTCGGGTAAGGGGTTCCTGCTCTGGTGAAGGACGATACGCCGCGCCTTGCCGAGGGGCGCACCGGGATCGAATAAGTCCTATGCGCGGTGGTTTTGCTAAGGTGGCGGCGACGGCCACCGGGCCCGGACGGATAGGCTGGCGTGGACAAACTCGGCGTCATGGAACTCTTCATCCGGGTAGCCGATACGGGTAGCTTCTCCCGTGCCGCAGCCGCTCTGGGGGTGTCGCAATCCACGGTCAGCAAGCAGGTCGCCGCGCTGGAGGCGCGACTGGGCGCCCAGCTGCTTCGGCGCACGACCCGGCGCCTGAGCCTGACCGAGGCAGGGCAGGACTACTACGACGCAGCAGCGCGCGTGATCGACGGCATCGACGATGCAGAAGCGCGTATCGGACGCGGTCAGGTCGCGCCATCGGGTTTGCTGCGGGTCGCACTTTCCCCCGCATTCGGCCGTTTCTACGTCATGCCGTTCCTCGCTGAATTCTTCGCGCTGTATCCCGATGTGAGCATCGATTTCGACATCTCGCATCGCCACGCGAACCTGGTCGGCGATGGCGTCGACCTCGCGATCCGCATTGGGCCGCTTCTGGATTCATCATTGGTGGCACGTCGAATCGGCGGAGTGCGCCATGCGACGGTGGGGACCCCTGCGTATTTCCAGCGACACGGCCTGCCCACGCATCCGCGGGAGGTGGAGCACAAGCCTTGTGCCGTGTTTCTTTTCCAGGATGCGGCACGACCCTGGCAGTTCCTCGACGGTGGCAACGTGCTCGCCTGCGATCCGCAGGCCCGAGTGCGTAGCAACGACGCGGAATACCTGCGTAGCGCCGTGCTAAACAGCCTGGGCATGGGCCATAACCCAGGCTGGCTTTACGCTGCGGATATCGCCCAGGGCCGGCTGGTGCATGTCCTGCAGGACTACGCGCCGGCGGCCGTGCCGATCAGCGCGATCACGCCCCTCGGTCGCCGCCAGCCACGCAAGGCGCTGGTCTTCACCGAGTTCCTGCAGGAAAAATTCCGCACCATCCCGGCCCTGAGCCACTAGATCAGATCTGCTTCACGCCGCCGTCCACCACCAACTCAGCGCCATTGACGTAGCTGCTGTCCGCGCTGGCCAGGAACAGGGCCGCATTCGCCATGTCCTGGGGTGTGCCGAGGCGACCCGCAGGCACCATGCTGGTAAGCGCGGCTTCCTGGTATTCCACGGGGACGAGTCGATCCAGGGCGGGTGTTGACGTGTGGCCGGGCGAAAGCACGTTGACGCGGATTCCCCGGTCTTTCAGGTCAACGATGGCGGAACGAACAAAGGCGCGTAGTGCCCCCTTGGTCGCGCCGTAGACCGAGAAATTCGGGATGCCGGAGAACCCTGCGATCGAGCCGGTGATGATCACCGACGCACCGTCCGCCAGCAGTGGGAGCGCCTTTTGCAGGCCGAAGATCACGGCACGGACGTTGGTGTTGAACGTCGACTCGTAGTGCTCTTCGGTGATCTCGCCCAGGGGGAGGAATTCACCGAATGCGGCGTTCAGCATGAGCACGTCGATGCGACCCGCGTCGGCCTTGATGGTGTCATACAGGCGATCGAGGTCATCGAGGCGGGTCACGTCGGTCTGCACGGCCGACGCTGCGGCACCGATCTTCTTCACCGATTCATCGAGCTCGGCCTGGCGGCGGCCGGTGATGTACACCCGCGCGCCTTCGTCGGCGAATTGCTTTGCGCTCGCGAAGCCGATGCCGCTATTGCCGCCGGTGACGACGGCGATTTTTCCATTGAGCCTGGACATGGAGGTTTCCTGTTGGGTGTTAGGCCGATCGGCCACAGCCCAACGTGTGGTCTGGCCCGGTGCGCACCATGGCGTGGCGGCGCATAGGATTTATTCGTCGTGGCGCGAGGACAGGAGGGCGCAAGGTTCCCACAATGTTCGGCAGGCGATCATCGGGTGCCATATCCCCCCGTGAGTTCGCCGATGGTCCACGTTTACTCCCGCCACGCTCGCCTTGCCGCCGCCGTTGCCGCCGTTGCCCTGCCTGTCGCGGCGCCCGCCCAGGAGGCACCCCGCACCTCATCGTGGGGCGTCGGCGCGATGGTCGTGGCCAATGAATCGCCGTATCGCGACTACAAGACCGATGCCATCGCGCTTCCGGCGCTGAGCTATGAAGGCAAGCGCATCTACCTGCGCGGGGCCACCGTCGGTTTCCGTCTGTACAACACGCAGGCATCCGAGCTGTCGTTGATCGCCAGCCCGCTCGGGTTTCGTTTTCGTGGCAAGGACAGCGACGACGCCCGGTTGCGGCGCCTTTCCGATCGCGATATTTCCGGCCTTGCCGGCGTCGCATGGCGTTATGGCGATGCGGAGTGGGGCGTGGTGCAGGCGAGTTTCCAGAAGGAACTGACCGGCCACGGCGGCGGCACGGTGGCCGACGCAAGCTACGCCTTCCCGATCCGCAAGGGCGGCATGATCCTCACGCCCCGCGTGGGCGTGACGCGCAACAGCGCCGAGATGAACAACTATTACTTCGGTGTCGATCGTGGCGATGCGCTGAAAAGCGGCCTGCCTGGCTATCGCGCAAAGGGTGGCAACAGCCCCTACGTCGACCTGAGCCTGGTGCAGATGCTCGGCCGCCACTGGACCGTCGCGGCGGGCTTTCGCTATGCCGCGCTGCCGGACACCGTCGCGGATAGCCCGATGGTCGACAAGGACAGCACGAGCACGATCTTCGGCTCGGTGATGTACCGGTTTTAAAGCCTTCGTCGTCGGAACCACCCCCTCCCCGACGGCGGGGCGGAGCACCCTGGCTTGCCAGGGTGCTTTTTTTTTGCGTGTCGGGCTTAGCGAATGTCCAACGGGGCGAAGCCCTTCACCAGGTCGTCGATGGCCTTGATCTGGGTGAGGAACGGTTCCAGCGCCGTGAGCGGCAGGGCGCTGGGGCCATCGCAGCGGGCGTGGTCGGGATCCGCGTGGGCTTCCAGGAACAGGCCGCCGATGCCGACCGCCATGCCTGCACGGGCAAGCTCGACCACCTGGCGACGACGGCCGCCGCTGGCTTCGCTGCCGGCATCGCGGCGCTGCAGGCTATGCGTCACGTCGAAGATGGCCGGGTAACCGCCGGTCGACTCCACCATCTCGCGGAAACCGAGCATGTCGACTACCAGGTTGTCGTAGCCGAACTGCGCACCGCGTTCGCAGAGGATGATGCGTTCGTTGCCCGCTTCCTTGATCTTGCTGGTCACGTGCTTCATCTGCGTCGGGCTCATGAACTGCGGCTTCTTGATGTTCACCGCGCGGCCGGTACGGGCGATCGCGACCACCAGGTCGGTCTGGCGCGCAAGGAAGGCCGGAATCTGCAGCACGTCGACCACTTCCGCGACGACCGGCGCCTGCGCCACTTCGTGCACGTCGGTGATCACCGGGATGCCGAACTCAGCCTTGACCCGCTCGAAGATGCGCAGGCCTTCTTCCAGGCCCACGCCGCGGTAGGAGTGGATCGAGGAGCGGTTCGCCTTGTCGAAACTGCCCTTGAACACGTACGGGATGCCCAGCTTCCGGGTCACGTCCACGTAATGCGCCGCCGCGTGCAGGGTCGAATCTAGGTCTTCGAGCACGTTGATGCCGCCGAACAGTACGAAAGGCAGGCGGTTACCGACGTCGACGCCGGGGGCGATGGAAACGTTCATGGGGGCTCCGGGAGAGGGGTGGGGCAGACCCTCGATGTTACCGCCACCGCGAAGCTGAACGGAACACAATCTTCACAACTTGGGCTGTCAACACGGCTTTTCCTATGCCCGTTACCCGGGCTACGCCAGCTACGGCGTCAACCAGAGGAAATCATGCCCATGAATGCGAAGTCGAAGATTGCCCTGTTCGGACTGGTCCTTGGCGCGTCGCTCGCCGCCGCCCCGGTGATGGCGCAGACCGCACCGCAGACCGACGTGCAAGGCCATCCGCGGGTCAACGAAGTCAACAACCGGCTCGACAACCAGCAGAACCGCATCGACAAGGGCGTGGCCAACGGCACGATGACGCAGAAGCAGGCGGCCCGCGACGAAACGCATGACGCCAACATCGCCCGGCGTGAAAGCGTGGACGAAGCCAGGCACAACGGCCACCTGACGAAGAGGGAGCAGAACAACCTCAACCGTTCGGAAAACCGTAACAGCGGCAAGATCTACAAGCAGAAGCATTAAGCCTGGCATGTACGGAAGCCCCGGTCTTATCGGACCGGGGCTTCGTCGCTTGATGCCTTACCCCTCGCTTGCGAAGCGCCGCGCATAGTCCCCTGGCGTCACCCCATAGCGCCTCAGGAAAGCCTTACGCATGACATCGGTGCTTCGGTAACCACAGCGCTTTGCAATCGCCTCCAATGACAGGCCGCCGCGCTCGAGGGCGCGGCCGACGGCTTCGAGGCGCACCTCTTCGACGTATTTCGCTGGCGTGGTTTTCAAGTCGCGCTGGAAGATGCGAATAAGTGTGCGCACGCTCGTGGCCTGGCGGTCGGCAAGGCGTTCCACGCCGAGGTCGTCGGCGAGGTGCTCGCCGATCCAGTGGCGCAGGGCATCCAGCTCGGAGCTCATCGCCTGATTGCGTAGCGACACACTGAACTGTGCTTGCCCGCCGGGCCGGCGCAGGTAGAGGACGAGGTTGCGTGCGATCTCCAGCGCGACATCGTCACCGAGGTCCTCGGCGACCAGGGCCAGCGCGAGGTCGATGCCGGAGGAGATGCCGGCGGATGTGTATACGTTGCCGTCCTTCACCCAGATCGGGCTGGGATCGACGGTGACGTCGGGAAAGCGTTCGGCGAGCATCTGGGCGAGTCGCCAGTGCGTCGTCGCGCGCCGACCCGCGAGCACACCGGCTTGTGCCAGTGCGAAGGCGCCTACGCAGATCGAGCAGACACGGCGGATAAGCGGTGCGCGGCGACGGATCCAGTCGACCGCGCCCGCATCCAGCTGGTCCAGCGTGCTGAAACCGGTCGCGACGATCAGGGTGTCGACGGGGCGTCCGCCGCGCATTTCCCTCGCCAGCGTGTGGTGCGCCGTGAGCCCAATCCCGGTTTCGCTGGCGACATGCACGTCGTCGCCGGGACTGACCAGCTCGAGCAGGTACGGGGTGCGGCCATCGGCGAGTTGATTGGCGTAGGCGAACACTTCGGCGGGGCCGATGACGTCGAGCGCATCGACCGGCGGCAGCGCGAGGATCAGCACGCGTTTGCGTTCCACCGGGCCGGCGGGGCGGGGTTTGCCTGTGCGCACGCTCATCGGTCATCGGCCGCCGGAGGATGGCGCCATGCTACGCCGCGACGATGCCCTCGGCGCGCGAGCCGGGCCAGGTCTCGAGCAGCGAATGGTCCAGCAGGTCGCAGCCGTTCGGCAGTGCGAAGCCGTGGACGTGGCGGTGGCCAATGTCGACCAGCCCCGTGCCCGCCGCGCGGATCGGATTGCGGCGTACCGATTCGGCTAGCGCGGCCTGGAACGCGGCGGAGAAGCCGAGCCGCGGATAAAGCTGCAAGGTGTCGTCGATAATCGCGGGCGACACGTCGTCGACGAACATGCCCAGCACGTCGAGGTGCGAACCCATGTGCACCAGTGCGATCTCCGGGCCCATGTACTCGGCCACGCCGATCGCGGAATGCAGGGCGATCGCATCCCACACCTGCTGGGCCTTCCCTTCCGGATAGGCGTCGCCGAGCAACAGGGCACGGGCGGCGTTGGCACCGTCGACTTCGAAGCGCTGGTCGGTCATGTACGCCTCGGTGAGGCCGAGGTCATGCAGGATGGCGGCGAGGTAGACCACTTCCCGGTCGAACGCCATCCCACGCTTACGGCCGATGGCATCGGCGAACCACCACGAGCGCTGGACGTGGTTGAGCATGGCTTTATCGTGCACCTGCGCGACCAGTGCGGCTGCCTTGCGGGTGTAGGCAGAGTCGGGGGCGGTGATGCCGGCAAGCGTGATGGGGGAGGACATGATTTGCTCCAGGCGAGGCGATGGGCAAATCGTAGGCCGCCACGGGTTGGCCGAAATGACTGTTTTCGGTCGAAAAGTGACAGGGCGCCTCTGCGCGAACAGGCCGACGAGGACGCCTGTGCCCGAAGTCCCACGGACGAAGTCGCCTTCGCCCGTGGGACGTTGCGTCAGTTGCTCTCGACGAAGCTGATATGCGGCGAGGTGCCGCCCGTTGCCGTGCACGTGCCGAGCGTCAGGTTGTTCTGCTCGTACGTCGTGCCCGAGTTGCCAAGGCAGGTGGGGGCCGTGGTGCTGCCATCGTTCACCGCGAGGTTCACGGTGACGCGCGACCCGCGATTGAACGAAACGACCGGGTTGTCGCTGCCATTGCCGAAAATGTTGAACTCCGACTGGTTCCAGATCTTGTTGATGTTCAGCGTGGTGGCCGTCTGGCTCACGCTGTGCGCGGTGCCGTTCACCGAGAAGGTCACGGTGTCCACGCCGCCGGCGGTGGCTGAGCCGGTGAGCTGGATGCTGCCGATGTTGGACACGGCGACCAGCGGCACGCTCACGGCGTTGCTGTTGCGATAGCACGCCAGCTGGTCGGGATACGAGAACCAGCCCGACGGGCAACCGACGGAGTTGTACTGCGACTGGCTACCGGCGAAGAACCAGTCCTGGATGAAGGCGACCGGCGTGCGGCCGTTGCTGGCGGTGCCGTCGCTGTCGGTGGAGTAGATGAATTGCTCCCAGGTCTGGCAGCTGGAGTAGCCGAACTGGGTGCACGTGGTCGGGTTGCTGCTGATGTTGGTGTTGATCTGCAGCGAGTAGTCAGCGGTGCCGGTGGTCACGCCGGTCACCGTCGGGAACGTGCCCACGGCCGAGCGGGTGAGGTTGCGGGTCTTTGCAGCAAAGTCGTTGCCGTTGCCCACGGTGAAGACGCTTTCGCTACGTGCACTGGTAGTGAGGCCATTGCCGTTGGTTTCGGGCGGGACGGAGACGAACAGCGGCGGCGCTTCGCATTGTTCGGCTTCCCATGCGGCATTGGGGAAGGAGGCGTGGAAACAGCCTTCGACGGCCGGTGCCTGTTGCTTCAGTGTCTGCTGCCATGACGCCACCGCCTGCGCCTGCGCGGCGGCCGCGACATTGAACGTTTGCTCCGCGGCGAGTGCCGGTGTGATGAGCCCTGCGCCCGCGAGCGCGCAGGCAAGTGCCAATCCTTTCGTACCGAACTTCCTGATCGAATCCATGTGACTGCCCTCACAAGATGATGGATGTAGCGAACGATTCCCCCGTCCCTGGTTTCATGAAACACCCCCTCGGCAGTAGGTTCCACGACAGGTGTCACAGTTAGGGCACGCGTGCGGGCAGGGCGCAGGGCAGAATCGCAGGCAATAAAAAGCCCGCGGAGGGGGCCGCGGGCTGGGTGTACGTCCATCGATGCAAAGGCAGCAGGGGAACCGCCGGAGATGCGTGGGACTGGTGCCTCTCGGCAACCTTGGGATAACTATACTTGTCGGTACATGAATGGGTGGTTAAGAGGTCCGGCGCGCCCACAGCCCCATTTCACGCGGGGCTTGCAGGGCCTGTGCAGGCCGGTCTAGGCTTGCCCTGTCGCGAAAAACGACCTCCGCCGAGGGCCTGTCCCTCCAGAAGAGGTCGCGCACACGCCAGCCACGTCCCCGTGGTTCGGCCAGCGTCTCCGGTGCCATGCCTGGCACCCGCCGGTTCCTTTTGGGCCGGTGTTTATCCTGGAGCGCTCCCATGCAGAACATCGTCATCGTCGGGGCCGGCCTTGGTGGCCTGGCCCTCGCCCGTGTCCTCCACGTCCACGGTATCCACGCCGTCGTCTACGAAGCAGAACCCTCGTTCGCGGCGCGGACACAGGGCGGCCTGCTCGACATCCATGATTACAACGGGCAGATAGCGCTGCGCGAGGCTGGCCTGTTCGACGCGTTCCTGCGCCTCGCCCGGCCCGGCGAAGATGCCAAGCGCATCGTCGACCAACACGGCGTGGTGCTGTTCGACAGCCCGGGTGCGGGTGACGCGAAGCGCCCGGAAGTCGATCGTGGCGAGCTTCGCAAGCTGTTGATCGATTCGCTGCCGCCGGATGCGATCCGCTGGGGGCATAAGGTCATGACGGTTCGTTCGTTGCACGGCGGGCGTCATGAGGTCGGGTTCGCCAACGGCCAGCGCGTAACGTCGGATCTGCTGGTCGGTGCGGATGGTGCGTGGTCCCGGGTGAGGCCGCTGGTCTCGTCGGCCATGCCCGCGTATGCCGGCACGTGTTTCATCGAGCGATTTCTTCCCGCCGGTGATCCCCGCTATCACGCGCTCGTGCAAGCGATCGGTACCGGCACGCTGATGGCGGTGGCACCCGGCAGGGGCGTGATGGCCCATCGCCATGCCGACGGCAGCGTGCATGGGTATGTCGCGCTGAACCGGACGGAAGCATGGATCGCCGCGATCGATTTCTCGGACGCAGGCACGGCACTCGCACGCGTGGCCGATGAGTTCGATGGATGGGCACCGGAGCTGATGACGTTCATTACCGGAGGTACGGCGCCGCCTGTCGTGCGCCCCATCCATGCACTGCCGACCGGGCACCGATGGGAACGAATCCCGGGCGTGACGCTTCTGGGCGACGCCGCGCACCTCATGTCGCCGTTCGCGGGTGAGGGGGCAAACCTGGCGTTGTACGACGGGGCGGAGCTGGCCAGGGCCATCGTTGCCCATCCGGGTGACGTGGAGGCTGCGCTGATGATGTACGAAGAGGCGTTGTTCCCTCGAAGCATGCAGTACGCCAGGCGGTCCGCGCAGAACCTGGCGCGGTTCTTTGGTGACGACGCGCCGCATGGTGTGGTCGCGATGTTTCGCGAGCACCTTGGTGCGTGAGGCCCGGTCGGAATGCTGGCAGCAAGCCCCGGGCGGCCTCGTTCGCTGGCTGCCGCGTTACGCGGGCCGTCGCAAGGCGCCCCTTGCCGCAAGCAGCCCGACCACCCCAGCCACCCCTGCAATTGCGATCAGGAAATAGTCGACCAAACCTGCCGGGCCCCACGCGTCTGGATAGGAGCGTCCGGGGTGGGCGAGGATGGCCGCGTTCCATGCGACGACCAGCAAGACCACGGCGACGGCGGCCCACGCGCTGCGGCCGAACGCCCCGGCACGACTGCCACCGCGCTGGCGGAACAGCAGCCAGGCGCCGACCATGGGTATGCCGAACAGGCCGAGCCGGGTGCCCCAGAACCCAACGACCATCCACAGCCTCTTGATCTTCAGGTCATGGTCGTAGGCAGCGCCGGTCACCTTCTGGGCCTGGTGGACCTGTTCCGCTTCCGCAGCGTAGTCGCCGGATTTGATCTCGGCGGTGATGCTGCCGTGGTACTTCGCATAGACCAGCGTGCTGCCGACCAGCTCGGGCGGCGGCCCATCCAACTGGAGTTTTTCGAGACGGTCGAGTAGTGCGGCGTCACGCTCCGGGCCATTTATGCTGTCGGTGGTCGAGCAGTACACCCACATGGACTGGCCGGTCGCGGCGGCTGTCGTCGTGCAGCCGAGCGGGACGTCCGGGCCTGCGCCGTCACGCAGGACGTAGTGGCGGTAGAGCGTCCATTCGCCGTCACGGTGGGTGAGGGCGATCGCGCGGATCATGTAGGCATCGGTTTTTCGTCCGCGCGTCGTCCATGGCACGAGCCAGATGCCCGGCCGGATCTCGCGGGTGCCGTCGATGGCGGGGTCGCCCAGCGGGTTGGAAAGCGTGGCGCTGGCGCGCGTGGGATTCTCCACGATGGCCGGATCGTTGGCGCGGTTCTTCCATTGAAAATCGAAGGTGCTGATGCCGTTGGTCAGGCGCGCTTCCACGGCCGACACCGGTTCGGTGGCGGTGCGCTCGTAAGCGAGGACGTCGCCGACCGTTTGCACGCGTGGCGTGGATTCGCCGAGGTAGCGAAGCGCTATCACGCGCCGCTTGAAGTGCTCGAAGGCCTCGACGTCGGCTTCGCGACCATCGGTGTGCGCCTGGGCCGTCGCCATGTACAGGGCCGTGCTGTCATTGGGATCGATCGGCGCGGTGCTGTCGAACGCCGGCGTGCGCTGCCTGTTGCAGGCGGATAGGAGCATGAGCGCTGAAACAACGAACGCAGCCGCGAGCCTGCCCGCTGGTGGCCTGGTGTACATGATTGAATTCCCCTGTGGGCCGGTCCGGTGGCCCTGGGGGCATGGTCGCATGGCGGGGTGAGGGTGCGCAAAATCGGGGTGCTGTTAGGCCAACTGGCCAATGGCTAATCCTGGTCCGATCGAGTAATTAACGACGATCGACACCCAAGGGCTGGAGGTCTGCGTGAAACGTACCGTTGCCGTTTGCTGCGTTGTTTTCGGGTTGATCTCCGGTCAGGTCCTCGCGAAGGATCCGCCGTATGACCAGGCCGCCGCGGAAGCCTATATCCGCGCTGGCGAGAAGGCGTGGGCGGAGTCCGTTGCATCGGGCGATACGACAGCCGTCAAACGACTCCTCGCCGAGGACTTCGTGGGTGTCGATCCGGAGGGGAGTCAGTACGACAAGGCGCAGATGGTCCATGACACCGCACTAGGACCGAAGACGTTCGCCTCCAACCATCTCAATGACATCAAGCTCCGCTTCTATGGGACGACGGCGATCGCCCAGGGCAGTGAGTCGTGGGTCAAGAAGTCCGGCGCCAAGGGGCGCTTTGTCTGGACGGATACGTGGCTGCTGCGCGACGGCAAGTGGGAAATCGCCGCTGCTGAAGATCTTATTGCGCCGGAGCCCGGTAACGCTAAGCCGTAGCGGTTAGCTGGTGTGGGCGCTGGTGACGTGTCGCCACCAGCCAACTGGTCAGTGGCGAGACGCCACTCAGCGTAGTCGTTAGCCGTGGTCCAGGGACGGGATCGAGACGCTGATCGAGCCGTCAGTCGAAGGCTTGGCGGGTGCGCAGCGGCTGTCGTATGCGGTCCAGAATCTTATTATTGATGGATGTAGCATTTTGCCGTGGGTAGTCGAAATCTTACTTGATGCCTGGCGATCTGGTTGATGAGCAGCGGATGTTGTGGGTGGGCGTAAGGCGTGTGAGAATCCGGCGCAACTTGTTCGGACCAGGTGATTGGCTTGAGCCCAAGGACGCTGGGAGCTAAAGGAGTGGCCAAGCAATATGAACTGAGAGATGCAGCGGAACGGACCGAACGGCTCGTCGTCCGGGTTAAGCCAATCTCAGCTGGCGGAGTGTGCGCGGCAGCGTTCTCGGCGCATACGCGGTGTCGCATCTTTGGCCTACGCCTTCCATGAATCACTTCGATATCCTGAGACCGGGAATGTGGTTCGGCCCTCGTGACGCGACCCTGCTCGAGGCACTAACGTCCGACCCCGCGACTGCTCGACTCTGTGAGATCTGCGAAGAATTCAAGAATGGTAATTTTTCGGCTAGATCGGATCTCTTGCTGATCGCATCTGTCGGTGAAACCGACATGATTCGACGCCAGGCAACGCGGCTCTATGCCTATACGTGTGGCCATGACAACGTTGCCGAGTTCGGCACCCTGTTTGTCACGGACGATGAAGTTGACCTGGCGATGTCGGCGAAAGTCTCCGTTGACGTTCTTTCGCCGCTGATCATCCCTTACTTGTTTAAAGTCGTTGAGCAGTGGAAGCACGATGAGGAAATAACTTTTTCGTGCCTATCTTCGATAGATCAACTTTTTCCATTTGGATACGATGGAGAGAGTGTAGACATGGACTCTCTTGCTGCGCGCCTCGATAACTTTGCTAGCGATCTGTTACCAGGCGCCTTCTATTTCGCAGGAGAGCCCGCCCATCCCGGTGCCCTTTGCAGGGAATTGATCAGCGATGCGGCCGAGGCGCGCGTCGAAGGAATACCTTTCGCTGGTGTCGCGGGGCCAATGACCTTGGCAGTCTGGTCTGGCATCGAATGTCCCGTTTGGTATGGCGACATAGTTGACGACGCCGCTATGGCGCGCGTGTTTGCTTACGTAGAGATGCTTGCGGCCATGCCTTGGAATCCGGGATCGAAGTATTTCTATGGCCACTTGATCGCATAGTCTAAGCGCTAAGTTCGGAGTACCGCGAACAGCGCGGGGCAACCGTCGCCTACGTATGGTGAAACAAGAAATGCGCAGCGACGACTCTTGAGGCCGATGCCAGTTAAGAACCGTGATCGGTGACGCCGCCAGGCAGGCTAAATCTGACTCGTGTCCTGCCGTGCCCGACGTCCCATTTGGAGAAGTAGGCATGCTTCGAAAATTCCCTCGCGCATTGATTATCCCCGCCTTGCTCGCAACGGGCATCGTCGCTGGTGCGTGCCTCGCCTACGCCGCACCTGACCGTCCGCTCGACGAGAGGATTCGTGACGCCGAAGTCGTCTTCACGGGTACGGTGACGCGGGTGGATCCCAATCCCGATCGGAGAGGCTTCCTCGAAGTCGCGACCCTCGACGTCAAAACCGTGCTGAAAGGGCAGGTAGGACGCAGCGTTCGCTTGGGAACGGCCGATACCGTGGTCGAGATGAGCCCGAATTGCTGCGTTATCGGGCACACCTATCTGGTGATTGGCCAGGCGTCAGGTGAGCCAGGCCTGATCCGTGCCGTCGATGGGCCTAACGGTGTATTCGACGTCGCGCCGGATGCAAAGAAGGGCGAAGCGCTGGCGTGGCCGGGGTCGCCATGAGGTTGGAGTCGATTTCCCTCCTCGACCGCTACCAGGGTTGCCTCGTGGGCTTGGCCTGCGGTGATGCCGTCGGCACCACCGTCGAGTTCTCGCCACGAGGTTCGTTTACCCCAGTCACCGACATGGTAGGTGGCGGTGTCTTCGACCTCCGTGCCGGGGAATGGACCGACGATACGTCGATGGCGCTGTGTCTCGCGCAGAGTTTCCTGAGCCAGCGTGCGCATGATCCGGCGGACCAGCTGAGGCGCTATCTCAATTGGTGGCACCACGGGTACATGAGTTCGAATGGCGTGTGCTTCGACATCGGTTCGACCGTCGCTACGGCGCTGCATTTCCATGAGCAACACGGGAACCTGGTTGCCGTGACCTCCGACCCGAAGATGGCTGGGAACGGATCGATCATGCGTCTTGCGCCGGCCGTCCTGTGGGCCTTCCCTGGTTTGCAGGAAGTGCTGCGTATCGCGGTTGGAACGTCCTTGACGACGCATGCCGCTGCCGAAGCGGTCGATGCCTGCCGGGTGCTGGCTGTCGTGCTGGTCAATGCGCTGCAGGGCGCTGCACCGGCCGATCTGCTTGAGGGCGCAGCCGGCGTTGCCGAAGAGCCGAAGCTCAAGGCGCTGGCGAACCGGGATATCGCCGCGCTCGACGTGGCCTCGATCCGGGGGAGTGGCTATGCGGTCGACTCGCTGGAGGCGGCGCTCTGGTGCGTGATGACGACGGGGAGCTACCGCGATGCGGCACTGGCGGCGGCGAACCTGGGTGACGATGCGGACACGACGGCGGCGATCGCCGGGCAGATCGCGGGGGCTGTCCATGGGATCAACGCGATCCCGCCATCGTGGCGGGAGACCCTCGCCGAAGGCGGGATGATCACGACCCTGGCGACGCGGCTGCACGACGAGCGGGTGGTGCAGCAGGGGTAGCGGGCACGTTTGGGAAGGCGGACGACGCGCTGGCGTGGTGTGGCGTCAGGTCAAGCCAAGCTTCTTGCTAACGGCGAAGGTGATGTACAGCAGGATCAGGAGTGCCGGCACGAAGACCGCGGCGACCTTGGCCACGGTGCGCAGCAGTGCGCGCCGGTCCGCCTGTCGTCCCTTTTTGCCCTGTTCGTAATGCCACTTGATGGCGAAGAACATGCCTGTGCCGAAGACGATGACCTTGAAGGTAATGAAGACTACCGGTACCCAATCCATCTTTGCGTTTCCAGGCTATGGCAAGCCGCTTTCCAACGTGAGGGATATTCCCTCTAGTTGCTGCTTTCGCAGCTGCATTTTGATGTCGCTCATCATAGCTAAGCGCCATTTCCCGGGATTGAGGCAAATTGTCCCATTGGGGGAACTGATGCACGGCGGGGTGAGAGGGCGCCGGGGCGGGGGGCGGCTTGGAGCGAGACTTAGGTTATAAGGGTTATTGACAATTACTTATATCCTATATAACCTTTGTGAAAAGCTGGAGGGTCGTATGAGCGCAATCAAGCGACAGTCATCGCATGAAGGGGTCCAGGCTTTCCTTGGAACGCCCCAGGATGTCGGGGCCAGCATTGCGTCGGCCCGCGATGCGGAAGTCATCGGGTTCGCCATCCCGCGGACCGCACCCAATGCGGCGGCCATCCAGGAAACGCTGAAGCGCTTGCTGCCGTTCGTCGATGAGCTCGTCAATGCCAGGCAGGCCGCGGATTGGAAGCGTCTGGTCGAGGCCTTGACCCCGAATGGGTTCGCACAGCCCGAGTACGCCGTCCACCTCATGAAGATGCAGGCCAGCGTCCAGAAGACGCTGCTTGAGAGCGGTGACTTCATCACGGCCGTGGAGCTGGCGGAACTGGCTGGCCTGAGCACCCGTAATCCCGGTGCCCAGCCGAACAAGTGGAAGGCATCCCGACGCATCTTTGCCATCCATCGCAACAACGTGGACTACTTCCCGATTTATGCGCTCGACGCATCGCAAGGCTTCAGGCCGTACGAGGTGATGGGGAAGATCCTTGCGCTGTTCGACGACAGGAAGGATGCGTGGAAGATCGCAGCCTGGTTTGCCTCGGCTAACGGTTTCCTTGGCAGCAGGCGACCGCAGGACCTGCTTGCCACGGCGCCTGACCAGGTGCTGGCCGCGGCGAAGGACGAAGTCGAGGATGTGGTCCATGCCTGATACGACCCGGCGAAAGTCAGGCGTCTCGGGTGGCAAGAAGAATCCTCCTGCAGATGAGGCCACCGCGGGTCCGATGACGCCCTTGCCGCCATCGGTGCAGGTGCCTCCGCCGCCCTCGAGTCTTGCCGTCAATTCGAAGGCAACGACGTGGCGGAAGGGCCGGAAGATACATCGTGTCCATCACGCGCGATTCGCGGCCAACCAATTCAACCCGGGTATTGGCAACGCGCGGTTTAGTCCCGTCAACGACGCTTCAGGTAAGCCCATTCCGACGCTCTACGGAGGAGGGGATTTCACCTGTGCGGTGATGGAGTCCGTGTTCCATGACCTGCCGCGCGGCGCCGGCATGAAGACATTCGACCGGACCCGGCTGGATAACCAGGTCCACTCGGTTGTTATGCCGTTGCGCGATCTGAAACTGGCTGACCTGGGTACGATGCCGCTGAAGAAACTGGGTGTCGAGCGGCGGCAACTGATCGATACGGATAAAGACGTCTACGCCGCAACGCGGCAATGGGCAGCTGCTTTCCATGCGCAACGTTCGGATATCGACGGGCTGCTCTGGCCGTCCCGGCAGTCGGATCGGCCGGCCCTGGTTCTTTTTGGGGATCGGGTAGCGGTTTCGGACCTGGATCCCGTCGGTAGCTCGCGATCGGTGGGGAGCGATCCTGAGGCTATGCTTGAGCTTGTGCTGGTCGCTGAAGAGGTGGGGGTTGAGATTCTTTAGGGGATCGTGCCGCTTGTGGATCGAGAAAGGCAGCCGATGTCCAGCGATATCGCAACGATCTCGGCGACAACGAGTCCGACCTTCAGGGCGGTTTCTTGCCGTCGCTGCCAGAGCGTCGAGGTTCCATAGCCGTTTGCAGCAACCTGTCCGGAGTGCACTGCTCGTGAAAGTAAAATGTGTTCGCTACTTTGACTCGCGCCGCAGGCCTGCAAATGACTCCGCCTGGTTAACTCTCGGGAAGGTCTATCACGTTATGGGCCTTCAGGCGGAAAAGGATACGAGGCTGGATTACTTGATTGTTACCAACGACGTCGATCCCGGCTTCGCTGCGATGGGGTATCACCCATCCGAAAGCTTTGAAGTCGTAAGTGACATCATCCCACCGAACTGGGAGAGATCGGTGTCAGGGAACTCAGTGCAAACTATGCCTGGCTCGTGGTTGGTACCTGGTTTCTTTGAGCAGTTTTACGATCGCGATCCGAATGCTTATTCAATTTATGAGCATGAGAGAGATGTGGTCATGAAGAGCGATCCCTGAAGCATATATCCGAGCTCGCCACCCTGATCGCATCATCAACTCTATCCAAGTCTTGCGACGTGGAGTCAAGAATGGAATGGATCCATTGGTATGCAAGTATCCTCACAACCTTGAAACCTGTAGCGCTCTCGCCAAGTCAAGAAATTCTGGTCGACGCCCAATGAGGCACGTAAACTTATTGATGGCTTCGGTGCCGGAAGAAACGATGGCTACGCTGGCAGCGAAGGTATTTCCGTTGCTTGGTGTGACGTCTTATGAAGAGCGCTCCGGTAGCCACTATGTGGAGGAGCGCTATTTCATCGGAGGAACCGATCAGATCGAGGTCAAGGTCATGGTTTCCGATGACCGAGATCACTCGGATCGACCGTTCTGGATCCGAATCACCGGCCGTCGGAATTGCGTTGATTTGAGCGATGCTCTCATCGAAAAATGGGTCAGAGAGAAGCTTCTCCCAGCGGGCTTAAGCCTTGCGCGAATCGATAAGTTCGGACAGGTTGGCGAGGAGAGGGTCGACTACTGGGGGGGGCGGGGGCGTCGGGCGGATTACACAGCTGCTAAGCATGCCGAACGCTATCTGCGGATCGGTCGACCAAACAGTTGCAAAGGGAGGGTGAGTGCTTGGTAGTCCTAATCGAAGGCATCTCAGTAGTAGTGCGCCGTGACGTTGTCACTGAGCGATAACCGGGTGGCGTTGAGGCGTTTCGTCGCGACGTGCCGAACAACTCTCTGTGCACTGACGGCGAGCTGGATCTATGCACCGTAAAATGACGAATCACTGGACTTCACTTGCAACCGGCGGGCGATCTGTAGCGATGAAGGTCATTGCCCTCGGCATGATGCTCGTCTGTGCGGGTTGCGCAAGTGACTCGGCGGTTGTCTGGTCGGGTAGTGTGAAATCGCCCTCCGGGTCCATGGTCGCATCTGCGCGAACCATTCAGACCAGCGGCCCAGGCAACGCTTCGGTCATCACGACTGTAACGTTAGGGTATGCCAAGGGAAGCGATCAGGCGACCAGTGTGCTCGTGGTTGAAAATCCGTCGGCCGCAGACCACCGAAGGCTTCAAGTCGATATGGTCTGGCGGGATGATCAACACCTTGATGTGACGTATCCGAACGATGCCAGTCTGGATTTTCGAGCCGACTATTTCGGCGGGATTACGATCTCCTCCCATCCAAGATAGCGCATCACGGAAGCCTCTACACGCGACCCAGACGCCGCTATATCAAACGGGCACCGCAGCAATCAACGCAGCGATTTCCCGCCAGTTGGCACCTTCCGTGGCTGCCGGAACATCGCCATCGCGTAGCTGCCTTGCCGCTTTGCGCAGGTCGCCCATGACACGGGCATAGAAGCCCGCGCCGATACTCACCCGCTTGATGCCTGCGGCGGCCAGGGCTTCCATCGACAGGGGGCCCTGCATGGTGCCGACGACCAGGTTGACCGGCTTGGGCGCGACGGCGCACACGATGGCGATGACGTGGTCCAGGTCGGACGGGTAGGGGGCATACAGGACGTCGGCGCCGACCTCGGCGAACGCGGTCAGGCGACGGATGGTGTCGTCCAGGTCGGCGGGCGGGAGCCGAGCTTCAGCATTATGGACGCTAACGACAAACAGTTTGGAAGGTATCGCCTCTTCGGTTGGCCATGCCAGGCACCCAGCTTGGATCCAATTCATTCTGTAGGCCACACTCATGAGTGCCCAGCTATTCTCGTCCTTCAAGCTCGGTCCGTTTGCCCTCAGTCATCGAATCGCGATGGCGCCGCTCACTCGCATGCGCTCAACCCAGCCGGGCGACGTCCCGAATGACCTGATGGTTGATTACTATACCCAGCGCGCGACGAAGGGCGGATTCATCCTATCCGAGGCAACCGTTGTCTCGCCGAATGGGAGCGGTTACCTCGGGTCGCCGGGCATCTTTACCGACGACCAAGTCAACGGCTGGAAGAAAATCGTCGAGTCGGTCCATGCCAGGGGTGCCGTGATGTTCGTGCAGGTCTTTCACGTCGGGCGCCAGTCGCACGCGGACCTCCAGCCGGGTGGCTCGAATCCAGTGGCTCCATCAGCCATGGACCACGGCGGTGTGGCGTTCACCCGCGACGGCTGGGTCAAGGCGTCTCCTGCGCGTGCCCTGACGGAACATGAGGTCGACGGGATGGTCGAGCAGTTCCGGCTTGCGGCTGAGGGTGCAAAGCGGGCAGGCTTCGACGGCATTGAGATCCACGGAGCAAACGGCTATCTCGTCGACCAGTTTCTTCAGGACGGGTCGAACCAGCGCACGGACCGTTTCGGCGGTTCCATCGAAAATCGTGCGCGGTTTTTGCTCGAGGTTACCAGGGGCGCCATTTCGGTTTTCGGCGCCGACCGGGTCGGTGTTCGAATTGGTCCAAGCGGAACGTTCGGCGACATGTCCGATTCGAACCCGGCGGCTCTCTTTTCTTATGTTGCCGAAGAACTCAACAAGCTCGGCATCGCTTACATCCATGTCATCGAGCCACGCGTGAAGGGCAACCATGTCGACGAGACCCGCGACCAGGCGCCGGTTGCTTCGCGTCTTGTCCGCCAGCATTTCTCGCGGGCTATTGTCGCCGCAGGCGGGTTCACTCCCGAATCGGCCGAGGCCATCGTCGAGGAAGGAGCCGCGGACATCGTTGCATTCGGTCGCTTTTTCATCTCCAACCCCGACCTGCCATACCGGATTGCGCATGGCCACGCCTTGTCCGGGTACGACCGCGACACGTTTTACGGCGGCACGGCCGCCGGCTATACCGACTATCCTACGTTTGCCGAAACGGTAAGCGCCTGAGCGACGGGGCATCCGTTGCGGAATCGGCGGATGTGCCGGCCGAGCCCGACAAACTGTCGTCTTCCGGGAGATTCCATGGATAGCCTCAACGCGCTGGCAACGTTCGTGCACGCCGCAGAGACGCGCAACTTCACCCAGGCCGCACGCCGGAGTGGCGTGACGGCGTCGACGGTAGCCAAGATTGTCGTTCGCCTGGAGACCGAGCTCGGCGTGCGGCTCTTCCACCGGAGTACGCGGAGCATCTCACTCACGCCGGAAGGGGAGTACCTGCTCGAGCGCGCGCGGCGTATCCTCCAGGAGGTCAGCGATATCGAACACTCGTTCTCTGGAGACGCGAGCGCGCCGCGTGGGAAGCTGCGCGTGACGCTGCCGCTGCTCGGTGGCCTGTTCGCGCCGATGCTCGCGAGTTTCATGATCCGCTATCCCGGGGTCGAGCTCGACCTCGACTACAGTGACCGCTTGGTCGACATCATCGATGAGGGATTTGACCTTGCCATCCGCACCGGGGACGGGGGTGATTCGCGCCTGATGACCCGTCGGCTTGGTGCCTACCACCTGGTGCTGGTGGCCGCGCCGACTTACCTGGAACGATTCGGTCGGCCCACGTCGCCGGGTGCGCTCAAGGACCACCGTTGCCTGCACCACAGGTATCCGACCACCGGCAAGCTGGAGCCCTGGCCGATGCGTGTGCCGGTGGACGATCTGCCGGTAACTGCCGCCGTCAGCACGCTCGCACCGTTGCTCGAGATGGCTGAGTCCGGCGCGGGGATTGCTTGCCTTCCGGATTTCCTGATTGCATCGGCGGTCCGGGAGGGACGCCTCGAGCGCGTCCTCGACGAGTACGTGCTGCACGAGAATGTCTTTCGTGCCGTCTGGCCATCGAGCCGCAACATGGCTCCGCGACTGCGGGCATTCATCGACCACGTTGCAGCGCATCTGTTCCCCGCGCAGGCGTGAACACCGAACGGTATCAACCGCCGTGACCGAGCCCATGGACGATGCCTAGCCTATCTAGAAGAACCTGGGGCTCGAAGTACGCGACCCAGATGGACATCGCCATGCCGTCCTTGACCGTCCAGTGCTCGGAGATCTTCACCGAGTGTTCGGTGCCTGCGACGCCAATGTCGATGAGTGCCACGACGTCGCTTCCCATGGAGAAGAACCGGTCGTAGCGGAATCGGGAGAAATCGAGCGTGGCGGGCAGGTTCGGGAGAACTTCGTCGCGGAAAAACGCACCCCCCTCATGCAGGCCGCCCCACGGCAGGTAGTCCGGGGCCGTTACGGCAAACCGGTCATGGACGTACGGCGCAAAGTCGGTAAGTCGGCCCCTGACACCTGACTGGTAGTAGTGGCCGACGATGCGCATGGCATCCGGATACTGGCTTGGGGTCATCATGGGAAGGCACTCTGTAGTTACGCACTGGCGCTCGGACGCGAAGACACGAGCGCGTGCCAGCGAAGGAGATGCTGCTGGTCTGCGCTGGGAACGAGGGAGAGCGCTCCCTTGGCGAAATCCACGGTGACCAGGGCGGTAATGTCGGCGGCCGTAAAGGTGTCACCCGCCACGAACGTCGCCTCGGAAAGCCGGGCGTCGAGGTCCGCGAAGAAGTTGGCAACGCGTTTCTCCGCACGTGTGACGAGTTCGGGAATCTGGTCGTAGTCGTGGGGGCCGGCGATCGCCCGGCCCTTGAGTCCGGCGACCTTGTTGCGAATGCCTTCCATGACGGCGGCAAAACCCTCGAGTTCGGCGCGGCGCTCCCACATCGTGGTCACGGCCTTCTGCGCCGGTGTGTCGCCATAGAGCGTCGGGGCAGGGAACGCATCCTCGATATAGCGAAAGATGGCCGGCACTTCGCCAATGGCCACGCCGTCAGTCGTCACCAGGGTCGGGACAACCCGGCGTGGGTTGACGGCGCGGTAAGCGTCGCCGTGCTGTTCGCCGGCGCCGAGGTCGACGGGAACAAGGGCCGCGATGATGCCTTTTTCGGCAAGGAAGATGCGCACGCGGCGGGAGTTGGGCGAGTTGTTGGACTGGTGGAGTTGCAAGATGGTCATGGGAGGTCCCTGGTCGAAGGCCAACGATCGATGCCCTTCAGGCTGGGGGTGGCCCGGGCTTTTGTCTTGATCATTCACGGCCGCCAGGTGACTGCACTGTTGGCGATGCCGAGTCACCGGAGCGTTCCCGCGTGGCCGTACGGCGACAACGGCGCAGGGTGGATTCTTCCTCGACGGGCCCCGGGCAGCGCGCTAGGCTGACGTCCTCTTGTACGAACGGACGCGCCCGTGGAACTGCGTCACCTGCGTTACTTCATTGCCGTAGCCGAGGAGGGGAGCGTGACGCTTGCCGCGGAGCGACGCTTGTTTACCTCCCAGCCGTCGCTCAGCCGCCAGCTCAAGGATCTCGAGGACGATATCGGTACCCAGCTGATGGTACGTAGTCCCAAGGGCATCGAGCTCACTGCGGCAGGGCGGGCGTTCCTCGACCACGCCAGGCTCGCGCTGGCGCAGGTCGATGCCGCGCGTGAGGCCGCGCGTCGAGCTGGGCCGTCAACGACGACGTTCGCGCTCGGCTTCCTCACCGGCGAGGAGGTCGCGTGGATGGGCAAGGCGATGGGTCTGTTGCGCACGGAACTGCCGCGCATCGAGGTTACCGTGTCGAGCCAGCACTCGCCCTATCTTGCGGATGCCCTCGTCCACGGCAAGCTCGACGCCGCATTCCTGCGGGCCGAGGAAAACATGCCCGACCTCGAATACATCCCGGTCTCTCGCGAGCCACTCCGGGTCATCCTGCCGAGTGACCATCCACTGGCCGAGAACGACAAGGTCGACGTCCGCGCCATCGCCGGGGAGATATTCATTGGCCTGTCGGATGTTGCAACACCGCTTCGTCGCACGGTCGAGCGATACCTCGCCGAACATGGCCTCGACCTGCAGCCCATGCATCGCGTCGACAATCTCACCCAGGCGATGTCACTGGTGTCCTCGACGCGCGGTGTGGCGCTCTTGCCGTCTTACGCCGAGCCGTTCCTGCCCTGGTCGGTGACGAGTCGCCAGCTGGTAGGCGATAGCCCGTCACTGCAGCTTTGCGTGGGTTACCGCCGATCAAACCAGTCGCCCATCCTGCGCTACTTCCTCAGTCATCTTGCCGAAATAGCGGAGGTCCCCGCCGGCGAGACGGTCGATGACTTGTCCGTTCCCGGTCATGCTCCGAAGGCATGAGGGGCTGCTAATAAAGTCTTTCCTGCAGTGATGCCTCGCGGCCTAACCTTTGTCCATCCTCTCCCTGGACAAAGGCCCACGCCATGTCATCGCACAACCACCACACCGCGCCCAACCAGTACGTCGAAGCCAACGGCATCCGCTACGCCTACCGCCGTTTCGGTAAGCCCGGCACCGTGCCGGTCGTTCTCAACATGCATTTCACCGGCACGATGGACCACTGGGATCCGCAGGTCACCGACGGCCTGGCGCGTGACCGTGAGGTGATCTTGTTCAACAACGCCGGCATCTCGTCGACCTCGGGCGACGTCCCGGAGTCCGTCGAGGAGATGGGAGCGAACGCGGTCGCGTTCATCAAGGCCCTCGGCCTGACGACCGTCGACGTCCTCGGGTTTTCACTCGGTGGCCTCGTCGCCCAGGAAATCGCCCTGCAGGCGCCGGGCCTTGTCCGCAAGCTCGTCCTGGTCGGCACCGGCCCGCGCAGTGGCGAGGGCATGCAGTCGCTGACGCCCGAGGCACAGGAGATTTTTGGTGCGAGCTACGCCAATCCCGACCACCTATGGCTGCGCGTCTTCTTCACGCCGAGTGCCGAGAGCCAGGCCGCAGGTCACCGCTTTCTCGAGCGGTTCCGCCTTCGTACCGAGGGGCGCGACCCTGAGGTGAGCGAAAAGGTAGCCCCGGCGCAGATTGCTGCGCTTGGCAAGTGGGGCGCGCCCAGGGACAAGCCGTACGAGTACCTGAAGGCCATCCGTCAGCCGACGCTGGTCATCAACGGCGGCACCGACGTCATCATCTACTCCATCAACTCCTGGCACCTCCAGCAGAACCTGCCGGATGCATCGCTGATTCTCTACCCCGATTCGAACCACGGCTCGCAGTACCAGTATCCGGACGTGTTCGTCGGCCACGTCTCATCCTTCCTGGGTGCGCACTGAAGGCCGTCTTGACCCCAAGGGGACCCGATTCCCGGGCCCCCATTCCACGAGAGTATCCCCATGACTTCGCTTACCGGTAAGACCGCCCTTGTCACGGGCGGGTCGCGCGGCATCGGCCGCGCCATCGCCCTCTCGCTCGCCAAGGCGGGCGCGCAGGTCCTCGTTCATTACAGCGCTTCGCCGAAGGATGCCGACGACGTCGTCGCCGCCATCACCAAGGCCGGTGGCCGCGCAACCTCCGTGGGTGCCGACCTCGGCTCACCGGACGGTCCGCACAAGCTCGCCGCGGTCGTCCGCTCCATCATCGGCGACCGTCTCGATATCCTGGTCAACAACGCCGGCACGTCGGTCGCGGCGACGATTGAAGAGCAGACCATCGAGGACTTCGACCGTCAGTTTGCGGTCAATGTCCGTGGCCCGTACTTCCTCGTCCAGCAGTTGCTGCCGATCCTGGGCAAGGGAAGCTCGGTCATCTTCACGACGTCGCTCGCGGCGCGCTCCGCCGTTGGCAACCTCTCCGCTTACGCCTCGACGAAGGGTGCAACCGAGACGCTTGTGAAGCATTTCGCTGCAGCCCTGGGCCCTCGCGATATCCGCGTCAATGCGGTCGCGCCGGGCGTTGTGGAAACGGACATGTCGAAATTCGCGAAGACCGACGAGGGGCGCAACTTTACCCTCGGCATGCAGGCGCTCCAGCGCGTGGCGCAGCCGGATGACATCTCCGGTGCCGTGCTGTTCCTTGCTTCAAGCGATTCGGGCTGGGTCAACGGCACGACCATTGCTGTCGACGGCGGCTCGAAGCTCTAGTCGCCTGGCGAGAACGCCTCGCCGAACATCGGGTGCTTGCTCTGCGATTCGGCCATGGTCGCTTCGTCCTGCAAGACGTCCCAGTGCTCGGCGAGCCGTCCGTCCACGATCCTGACGATGTCGACGCCGATCCAGGCGCGCGGGCGACCATTGCCTGAAAACCGGCTGTGGACCATGACGTACTCGTCGTCGGCAAGGATAAGGCCGTGTTCGTAGACCAATGTCTCCGGCACGGCTCGAATGAGCTCGAACAGCCCCTCGCGACCCGGCCCGATGTGGGCGCTGTGCTGGACGTAATCCGGTGACCAGAACCTCTCGGCGGCGACGTAATCGCGCCGGTTGAAGAGTGTGTCGAATGCTTCGAGGACGAGCGTCTTGTTGGCTTCGGCGCGTGCGGACATGGGCTAACTCCAGGTTCGGGACGCAGCCCCGCATGGGCCGCTCTTTCGAGACTGGCGGCATCTGGCGGCGAAGTCTTGTTCGATGCGCGCCGCGCTTTCCGTAAGCGTCCCTGGTTCGGTGTGATCTTGTCGGCCGCGTCGCAAGTGATGGGAAGCTGGCGCCCATACCGATACGGGCAATTCGCCCCACGTTGTTGATCGTGCGGGACATCCGCCGGCTGCCCCTAGAGGAAATAAAAATGAGCTCCACAGACGTCGAAATGCTGTTTTCCCCCTTCAGGCTTGGTGCCATCGACCTTGGCCACCGCGTAGTCCATGCGCCGACAACGCGTCTCCGTGCGGATGGGGATCTTTCCCCGAGCGACATGATGGTCACCTACTACGGCCAGCGCGCCTCGAAGGGCGGACTCATCATCTCCGAATCGAGCCACCCGACATTCGACAGCCGCGGCTACATCGGTGCGCCCGGCATCTATACCGATGCCCATACCAGGGCATGGCGTCGCATCAGCGACGCGGTACATGCCAGCGGCGGCAAGCTCATCATGCAAATCGCCCACGACGGTAGGCAGTCACATGCGGACCTGTCGGCCGGGGAGCTCCCGATAGCTCCGTCGGTCGTGCCATACGAGGGCCTGGCCTTCACGGCCGATGGCTGGGTGCCGGTATCTCCGCACCGCGAAATCGCCCTTGACGAGATACCTGCTCTTGTCGAGTCGTTCCGGATGGCCGCGGTTCGGGCGAAGGACGCGGGTGTCGATGGTGTCGAGCTCCACGCCGCCAATGGATACCTCGCCGATACCTTCCTCCAGGACGGTACGAACCGCCGTACGGATGCCTACGGTGGGACGATTGAAAAGCGCATGCGATTCCCCCTCGAGCTCACCGAGGCGTTCATCAGTGTGTTCGGTCCCGACCGTGTCGGAATCCGTGTTTCTCCGTCGGGAACCTGGGGAGCGATCTCGGACTCGGACCCGGAGGCCTTGTTTGGTCACTTTGCCGAGCGTCTGAACGACTATGGCCTTGCTTACCTGCACATCATCGAGCCGCGCGTCAGCGGCGTGGAGACCATCGATGAGCACAGGGCGCCGGTTGCTTCCGAGTACCTGCGTCGCATCTTCCGCGGCCCGATCATTGCCGCCGGAGGCTTCAACCGGGAGACGGCGGAAGCCATCTTGCGCAAAGGTGACGCGGATCTGGTCGCCTTCGGGCGATACTTTACGTCGAACCCAGACCTTCCCGATCGATTCCTGCACAACCACCCGCTTACGCCGTATGTGCGGGAAGCCTTCTGGGGTGGCACCGAGTTGTACTACACCGACTTCCATCGTTTTTCCGACGAGGGGGTCGCGGCGTAATCCGCGACGCATGCTATGCCACTGATTCGTATCGACGTCGCCGAAGGTCGTACGCCTGCGCAACTGCGTACGCTCGCCGATGCAGTCCACGAGGCGATGGTCGCTGCGTTCAGCGTCCCCGCCCGGGACCGCTACCAGGTCATCCAGACTCATCCACCGGGTCAACTCATTCTTGAAGACACCGGCCTGGGCTTCGAACGGTCGGCGGGGCGCGTACTCGTGCATGTCTTCTCCAGGCCGAGGACACGTGTGCAAAAGGAAACGTTCTATCGCGGTCTTTCGGCGATGCTTCTGGAGCGATGCGGGCTCGCGCCCGAGGACCTGGTGGTAAGCATTTCGAGCAACGCGGATGACGACTGGAGCTTCGGGTTTGGTCGTGCGCAGTTCCTGACAGGCGAGCTATGACCGCGCGGTACACATGGTTCGGTCTTGCCAACGCCGTTCTGTTGGAGGAGGGTGGACGCATGCGCGCCACCTTTGCGCAGGGACCCTGGTGATGCCCCCCATCCGCGTTCTCATCGTCGACGACCACGACCTCCTGCGTGACGGCCTGCGCGCGACCATCGCGCGTAGCGATGGCATGGAGGTCGTTGGCGAGGCATCTGACGGGGCAGGTGCGTTGGACGCGTATGGCCTGCTTCGTCCTGACGTCGTCCTTCTCGACATCGAGATGCCCGGCATGGACGGTCTCGATGCCTTGCAGGCGCTTCGTCGCATCGATCCCGCTTGTCGCATCGTCATGCTCACCTCCTACCTGGGTGATGCGCGAGTGTCTCGCGCCGTGTCGCTAGGTGCGATCGGTTACGTGCACAAGACGGCCCAGAAGGAATTCATCGTGAACGCGGTGCGCAAGGGTGCGCACGGAAGTCCTGTCTTCTCGCCGGACGTTTGGGAGCGCATGGCCGATGCCGCGCCGTCAACGGCGCTCCATGCCCGTGAGGTAGCGTGTCTTGCCCTGGCTTCCGAAGGCCTTGGCAATCGGGAAATCGCAGAGCGTCTGGGTGTACCTACCGATACGGTCAAGACGCGCCTGAAGAGTGCGTTCGGAAAGCTGGGAACCCATGACCGGATCCAGGCCATTGCAGCCGCCATCGAGCGCGGATACCTCTAGGCTGGCGCGCCCTGGCGGCTCGCGTTCAGCCTGCGCCATGCTGCCGGAGCGACGGCCAGGCGGCGCGAAAAGGCATGGGTGAAATGTGACTGGTCGGCAAAACCTGCCTCGACGGCGATCTCTGCTAGCGACTGCTCTCCCGTGATGATGAGGCCCATGGCCACGTCCAGGCGCCGAAGGATGAGCCACTGGTTCGGTGCGATCCCGACACCTTGACGAAAGGCCCGTTCGAACGTGGCGTGTGTCAAACCGCAGGCCGCCGCTGCCTCGGTGACGGTGAGGCCCCGCGTCAGCCGGTGGCGCACGACCTCGATGAGCGAGTCGATTTCGCGTGCCGTCAGGGTCCGGCGCGGCAGGTGAGGGCGCTGGGCTGGCGTGCCCATGAGCGTGGTCAGGCGCAGGAGGAAACTCCGGAATAGTTGTCCGTGTAGTACGTTGTCGCCGAGGAGCGGGTCGCGCACGGTCTGTATGATCGACATCGCCATGTGCAGCAGCACGGCATCATGGAAGCCCGTGTGTAGCGCGCGTAGGTTCTCGGCCGTTCCGGTTTCCACCGCTGCTGCAGCGAGGGCCGCGCGCGGTATGTGGATGGCGAGGACATGTGCGGACTCGTTGATGCTTAACTCAACGGTTCGACGAAGGTCGAGGGCGAAGACCGTGCCGGCCTGGAACGGTTCGCTGCGGTGTTCGAAATCATCGACGAAGACGCTCGTACGGAGCTGTCCGCGTAGATGGACCAGGACGAGACAGCCGTCGGCAGCGTAAAAGCGCATCCTGGCGGTTTCGTCGGCGCAGTGCAGGCGACCCTCGATGGCCGCCGTCATACCGTGGCCGCTTGTGTGCCACATGGCGGGCGGTGACGCCTGGCGCAAGGAGCGCGCGAGTTCATTGCAGAAATTCATGGCGACTATCCAGGGCGTGGGTGCCTGAGGAAACAGGCAAGGCGCGGAATCGTCCTTGCGTGAACAATCCAGGCATCCGGGCAAGCTTTTTGCGGCAATACCGGGGCGTTCCATGCAACCATTCGTCCATCCCGGGCCTGCATACTGAGGTTCCGCGGATTGGTTGCACGCGCAAACGCACTATCGGAACTTGTCCTTGCACGTGCAATCCCTCAACCGGGTCTTCCGGGGTAGCGACGACATTTTCCGAAAAGGTCTGGATCGAATGTGGGCGGCAGTGGCGATGGACGGCGGAGCGAGGTCGCGCGTGCGCAGGGTGCTCCTGGCCTGCGTGGCTGCGCTCGGGGCGTGTGGCATCCTGGTGCCGGCCACGCATGCTGAAGTCGCCATCCCAGGCCATGTATCGACGCTTTGGCATACCCGTGATGGTGCGCCCGGCGACATCAATGCGCTGGCGCAGACCGAGGATGGGTGGATCTGGCTTGGCACGTCGGCGGGGCTCTACCGGTTCGACGGCCGGAACTTTTTTTCGCACGACCTCGTCAGCGACGAAACGCAGGGCTCGCGGCTGGTTACCGATTTGTCGGCCGGGCGGGACGGCGGTCTCTGGGTTGTTTATGGCAATCGGACGGCTATCCATCTCTCCGGTGACGGGCGGACCGTCACCATCCCCAGGGGCCTTCCTGCCGATCGCATCGGCCACGTAGCCGAGGCGGGGGATGGGCGTACGTTCGTTTCGGCCGCCGGACAGCTGTTTGTACTGTCGGGTGATCATTGGGTAGCCTGCCCGCCACCGCAGTGGCGTCCACCGGAAGGCGACATCCAGCAAACGGTGGCAACGGTGTCGGGCGGCACGCTCGCCCTGACGGGAACCGGTGTGTTCTGGCTTGCCCGGTATGGGCGTGTATTCGAACGGCTGTCGTCCCATTCTCGCGACGATGAGGACCTCGTTGTCGCCGTGGACGGGGGCGTATGGCGATCCGAGGGAAAGCGGCACATGCGGATTCCCCGGGAGCGCGGGTTGCCCAGGGAAAGGGCTCGATCCAGCGATGCCATCGAATTCGAGGATGGGTCCGGAGGCCTTTGGGCGCAAGGCAGTGGATGCGCGAACCTGTGTTATCGCCCCGAGGGACTGTCCGACGGCGAATCGATCATGGCGGGCGACGAGGTCATCCACTTTCCCCTCGCGCCGGATGGACTACTCGTCATGAGCACGATGCTCGACTCAAGCGGCAGTCTCTGGGTCGGTGGAAAGGAAGGCCTTGCCCGTATTCGTCCCGCATCGGCGACGCCGGTCGTCTTCGACGGGGCGAGCGTGTATTTCGCAGTCAGTCGCCTTCGTGACGGCCGCATGCTTGTCGGCACTGACGCACACGGCGGGACGGATCGTCTGTGGCTGATGGCCGGCCCGGGCCAGGCCGTCGTGACGCCTGGCGTCATGGCAACGACGGCCATGGCCGCGGATGGCGACGGTGCGCTGCTCGGCGGCCACGGGACACTGTCGGCGTTGCACGGCGACCGCCTTGAAGCACTCCCGTTTCCGGCATTTCTAGGCGGAGAACTGGTGCAGGTGGTCGTGCCCGACGGCGAAGGCGACGGGGCTATGTGGGTGTCCGTGCGTGGCCATGGCCTGTTTCGACTGTCGCATGGTGCCTGGCAAAAGAACGGGGGATTGCCCGGATTGCCGGACGGCTGGCCACTCTCTGGCGCGACCGACGGACGAGGTGGCATGTGGTTCGGTTATCCAGACGGCACGGTCGCGCATGTGCATGGAAAGCAGGTGGAAGCAGCCTTGCAAACCGGGCTTGGCACGGTAACGGCGATCCTCCCCGGCTCGCCGCTTGTCGCAGGCGGTGAGCGCGGTGCTGCATGGTATGACGGCAGCAACTTCCGGCCCCTCCGGCTGCGCATGGGAGCATTGCTGCGCGGGGTCACGGGGCTTGTCAGGACGAGCGCCGGCGATCTGTGGATCAACGCGCGCAGTGGTCTGTCGCGAATCCGTGCGGCGCAATTCGCGGCAGTCACGGAAGGCCGGGATGGCGATGCGGCCTTCGACCTCTTCAATGACGCGACGGGCTTGCCCGGCGGTGCCCAGCAGACGCGACCACTCCCCACGCTGACGCTCGATGCACGCAACATGCTCTGGGTGGCGGCTACGTCGGGCCTGGTCACGGTAGCGGCCGACGTGGCGTCTCCCACCCAAGACGTGCGGCCGGTCATCCTGTCGATGTCTACGGCCAGGCGGTCGCTCGAGTCGTTTGCCGGCGACCTCGACCCGGACGAGACAGCGCTGTCGGTCGCCTGGACCGGATTGTCCTTGACCGACCCTGCCCATATGCAGTTCCGAGTGCGCCTCGGGGGGACCGACCAGGAGTGGCGCGTCTTCGACGGCCCCGGGAACGTACAGTACGCAGGCCTTCCGCCCGGGCGGTATCGCTTCGAAATCCAGGCAAGGGGAACCGACGGTGACTGGTCGGCGCTGGTTTCGTCGGGCGACGTCGTGCGCCGGCCCGCGCTATTCGAGACGGCATGGTTCCGCGCGCTTGTCGCTCTGTTGTTCGTCGCCGGATTGGTTGGGCTTTACGCCTTGCGCATTCGCGCCCTGCACCGGCGGGCGGCCGAGCGGGCGACCGCGCGTCTGGCCGAACGTGACCGGATCGCCCGGGAGCTCCACGATTCCATGTTGCAAGGCATGATGGGCGTGGCCATGCGGCTTGAGGCCTGGCGAGACGACGCCAGGTTGCCGGAGTGGATACGGCCGAGCCTCACCCAAGGCACTGCGCGACTGCTGGCCTTGCTGCTCGAGGGCCGCGCACGCGTGATTGCCCTCCGTTCCGTCGGCGAGATGCAGATGCCCTTGTCGGAGGCACTGCGCCTCATTGGCGACGATCACGCATCGAGCTGGCCTGCTCGGTTTGTCCTCACCGTTTCGGGTATCGAGCGACGGCTCGACGAGCAGGTGCATATCGCCGTCATCGACATACTTCGCGAGGCTGTCCACAATGCGTTCGTGCACGCTGAGCCGAAAAGCGTTGCAGTCACGCTCGATTACACCAACGAGGGACTCGTGGCGATCGTCGACGACGATGGGCTGGGTTTGCCGCCCGACGTGGTCGACCAGGGCAAGCGAGCGGGGCACTGGGGGCTTGTGACGATGCGGGAGCGTGCTTCGCGTATCGGTGCAGTGCTGAGTATCAGCTCGGATGCCATCGGCACGTCCGTGTCGCTCATCGCCCGTGACCCTCCGCAGCTGCGGCACGCATGGCTGCGTCGCTGGTGGCCCTGGGCAAGCGGTGTGAGCGAGCACGAGGATATTTAGACCCTGTCGAGTGATGCGCTCCCTGGTCGGCGTTGTAACGATTAAGCCTCGCGTTACGTAGACGCGCATGACACGTGATGGCGCGGGCCACAGGGGGAATCGTGGAAAGCCTGAGTGCGCTCAGTGTGTTCGTGCAAGCTGCCGACGCACGCAACTTGTCCGAGGCCGGTCGCCTTTTGGGTATGTCGCCGTCGGCCATCGGAAAGTCCATCGCTCGGCTGGAGTCGAACCTCGGTGTGCGGCTCTTCCATCGCAATACCCGTTGCATCACGCTGACTGCCGAGGGCGGGATGCTCCTCGAGCGCTCGCGGTGCATCCTGCGAGAGATGGGTGACGTCGAACGCGAGCTCACGGACAGGCGAGCGTTGGCACGGGGGAAACTCCGGGTTACTCTGCCGGTGCTAGGTCCTTTGTTTGCGCCAGCGCTCTGTCGGTTCATCGATGCCTATCCGGACATCGAGCTGGACCTGGATTTCACCGACAGGCTCGTTGACATCGTCGACGAGGGGTACGACGTGGCCATCCGCACCGGCGAGGGCGTCGACTCAAGCCTGATGTCACGGCGCCTTGGCGCTTTCCGGATGGTGCTCGTTGCGTCGCCGGCCTACCTGCACCGCGCGGGCATTCCCCGCACTCCCTGCGAGCTAGCCGACCACATTTGTCTGCACCGGCGCCACCCGGTCACCGGCATGCTTGAAAAGTGGCCGCTCGCGACGGGCAACCTGGCCCTGCCGGTGATCGCATCGACCACCACGCTTGGCCCATTGCGGGAGATGGCCGAGTCGGGTTGTGGCATTGCCTGCCTGCCGGATTTCACGGTGGCCCAGGGGCTCGCCGACGGACGGCTCGAGCGCCTGCTCGGCGGCTATCTCAACCGCCACACGGCACTCCGCGCCGTGTGGCCGTCGAGTCGCCAGATAGCACCGCGCCTGCGGGTGTTCATTGACCACATGGCCCGTGAGGTGTTCCCAGACCCTTCAGCGCTACCGGCATCCTGAGCTCAGCCCGCCGTCTTACCACCGTCAACCGTCAGGACCTGGCCGGTGATGAAAGAACCCGTCTGCGAGCCGATGAAGACGATGGCCTCGGCAAGCTCTTCCGGTCGGCCAACGCGGCCCATGGGGACCTGCGAGGCGAGCGCCTTCTTGACGTCCTCGCTGCCGGTGAAGCGATCCAGCATGCCGGTGTCGGTTGGACCCGGGGCGACGGCGTTGACACGGATACCGGAGCCGGCGAGTTCGAGTGCAACGGACTTGGTCAGGCCTTCCAGCGCGTGCTTGCTTGCCGAATACATCGACGCGTACGCAGCACCCTCGTGGCCATAGGTCGAGGAGATGTTCACGATGCTTCCAGAACCGGTTTTCTGCATCGCTCGAACTTCGTGCTTGACGCTCAGGATCGTGCCGAGGACGTTGGTGTCGAAGGTTGCGGCATAGCTCTCGGCAGTCTGGTCGGTGATGGCGCCAGGCTGGCCTTCGGTGCCGGCGTTGTTGACGGCGATGTCAATCCGGCCGAAGCGTGCGACCGCCTCGTTGACGAGGTTTTCGACGTCGGCCTCATGGCGGACGTCCGCCTTGACGAACACCGCATCGGAGCCGAGACCACGCAGCTCGGCTTCGAGGGTCTTGCCCTCGGCCTCACGGCGGCCGGCAACGACGAGGCTTGCGCCCTGGCGGGCAAAGGCAACAGCGGTGGCGCGGCCGATACCGGTCAGTGCGCCAGTGATAAGAACGACAGGCTTGCTCATGGTCATGCTCCAGTGGGGAAAAGAGGGGGCAGGTGCCCCGCTACTGGAGAAACTCTAGGCCTGAAAATCCCGGCTGAAAAAGACTTTGTAAGCACGGGGACATACACGAAAAGCATGGCCGGGCCACGACAAGATCAAGCGGGGCTGCAACCGCATCGTCCGACGGGCCGAGGAGCCCGTGCTTGACCCGCAATCAGCCAACCCCTGCTAGTTCATCCGAATCGAAAGGCGGTTCAGGAGTAAGCTAAGGAGCCATTGCCATCCATTGCCGAAATTGCGATGGATTCTTAGTTCGCGCCTGCTGAGATTGATCAAGTTGACTTCGAACGGGTCTGGTCCCGGTATTTTGCTTCATGGACGTTTATTCATGCGCCTTGAGATAGAAAAGAAGCCAACGATTGACGATGCGACTGCCGCGCAACTGCACTGTGCAATCATGGCCTTGCGCAGTTATGGCCCATCGTCCTTCGCATCGTTGACCGACGGGGCAGGGAACTACGTGCAAGTGGCAGGTGGCGGTGTGACGTGCATGTTGGAGCGCAGGGATGCTGCGACTGGGCGCCACTTTCGTGGTTACAAAGACCAGAAAAGCAAGGTTTTCCCCGACGGAACGGTCCTAGTATTCGGGGGCGGGGAAGTCCGATTGTCCGCCGATGAGTGGTTTACGGCTCAAGAAGTCGAAGGCGTATTTGTTGCATTCTTGGGGTCGAGCGAATTGCCTTCATCGGTGAAGTGGCGAGACATTACGGCAATCCTCGCAGGAACAGACGTGTCGGCTAGTCAGTCGGCCGAGAATCCAGAACGCAGTTAACGCCCGCATTGACGACGACAATGGCGGTAATGACTGATGGAAGAGAATGAGATGCCCATCGAGCGCGTAACCAGCCTGCGTAAGCGCCGTTCCGACATTGCCAACGCACGCCGCGCAGCGGATGAGCGTGCCGTATATGGACCAGCGATCGTCCCGCACTTCCGTCACGCGACAGGCTACGAGGTGGGGCTCGTCGATTTCGATCCATTGCTGACGTTGCCGGTTGAGTTTGTCGGGGCGACGCTTGAGCAAGCCAGTGACTGGACCTTGTTGCACGTCAGTGAGGCTGAGGCGCTGAATACCATGGCAGCTGTCGGGCACTGCATGCCGATACGCGCGGGCCTGATAGGCGTTGAGGGAAATGCGTATCTGGGGCTCCATCGGGCGTCTTCGGTAGCACTCGATGGTCTGGTGCGCGGTGCTTCGCTCATCGAGGACGCTGTGGTTTTTTTCCCCGAGGGCAGCGACGTCGCCGTTGTCGTTGACTGTTACCGCGGGACGGGAGGGGGCTCGCTTTATAGCTTCTATGTCAAAGGGATGAATTTGGTCGCATGCTTGAAGCGGCGGAAGAGGGGCGGCTCAAGCGTCGAGTATGTCGGAGAGTAAGGTGCAGATTCCGGTCATTAACGGAGGCGGACTGTTCGACAACAATTCGCAGACACCGCTCTCATTTGGATTTCAGGAATGAATATTTCGCCCCAATTGTTTTGTGAGCTGTACGTCGATGCCGATGAAAGCGTCGAGGAGCTTGAGGATGCAGTGAGCCAAGCAGTTCGTGAGGCTTTTGGCGACCTGGACGTTGATGTGGTCACGTACCGAAACGAGGATTTCAAGCCAGCCGCCAGGTAACGCTCACCGTACTCGGCTATCGAGTGCGCGCGCTACTACGCGGAAGTCTCGGCTCGGAGTGTGCCACTTGATGGCGCGGATGCTTTTCAGTCAGGCACGGCAGCGCTCATTAGAGCACTACGAAAGGGTGGCCGTTTCGTGTCGGCCTCCTGCGATTTTGAGGAGGTCATTGTTGACCTTACGGGATGGAATTGGAGTAGGGGCAATCCAGAACCACCCGGAAGGTAAAGAGCCGTAAGCCAAGACGCCCGTGACAGGCGGCGTTATGTAGGGCTCCTGACTCCGGAGTATGTTGATCGCTTCGGCCGTACAGACTTGAGCAATCTGGTGAACTACGCCTTGGCAGGCACACATGGTCTTGTGGAAGGGTTGGTCATGCGGTTCGCCGAAAAGCGGCCAAATCATCATACAGAATCAGGATGAGGGCAACGCGATTCCGCAGTCTTTGTTGAGCTGCCCGGATCCGCTGATGTTCGCCGCGTGGCGGAAAAACGTGAAGGAGATAGTCGACGGTGCACATTAAATCGACGCATGTGCTGCCGGCGACCGCGTTGCTCGGCGCGGTGGTCGTCCACTATGTTTTCTACGCTTTCTCATACGTCTGGTTTCTGACGGGCGCCGACTATCGGAATCTGCATGTCATATACGGTTGCTTCGTCGCCATCGTGCTTGCAGAATTTTTTCTCCGGGCGCCTTGGTGGCTGATGTGGGCAACGGCATGGGCCGCTCTCGTTGTGCCGACGCTGACCACCATTACCTTCCATCTGTCGCCAGGCATGTGGATCATTCCATTGGGCGCATTGATAGCTTCACCATTTGTCGTGGTGGCGACTCTGCGACGGCGACAAGAGCCGAAGGTTTAGAAATCACATCAACCAGGCACGGTAGCAATCAACGCAGCAATATCCCGCCAGCTGGCACCCTCCGTGGCGGCCGGAACATCGCCATCGCGTAGCTGCCTTGCCGCTTCGCGCAGGTCGCCCATGACACGGGCATAGAAGCCCGCGCCGATACTCACCCGCTTGACGCCCGCAGCGGCCAGGGCTTCCATCGACAGCGGACCCTGCATGGTGCCGACGACCAGGTTGACCGGCTTGGGCGCGACGGCGCGCACGATGGCGATGACGTGGTCCAGGTCGGACGGGTAGGGGGCGTAGAGGACGTCGGCGCCGACCTCGGCGAACGCGGTCAGGCGACGGATGGTGTCGTCCAGGTCGGGGCGGCCTTGCAGGTAGTTATCCGTGCGTCCGGTGAGGACGATGCGACCCTTGGCGACCTTTGCTGCCGCGGCCATGCGCGCCACCGCCTCGTCGAACGGACGGATAGGCTCGTTCGGATCGCCGGAGGTGTCTTCGATGCCGATGCCGGCCAACCCGGCGTCGATCGCCGCGCGGACGGAGGCGGCTACATCGTCGGGGGTGTCACCGTACCCGTCTTCAAAGTCCCCGTTGATGGGTAGCCCCGTGACCCGGCCCAACAGCTGTGCGTGGTCGAGATGCTCCTGGAGGCTGACCGCATGGCGTCCATCCGGCCGTCCCAGGCTGGCGGCCAGTGCCGCCGACGAGGTGCCGATGGCTTCGAAACCGGCGTCCTTGAAGATCAGTGCCGAGGTGGCGTCCCATGCGTTGGGCATGGCGAAGGCGCCCGGGCGTGCGTGCAGGGCGAGGAAGGCTTGGTAACGATCGGAAGGAGACATCGACACAGACCTCAGGGGAAGGCGTGAATGGCAGGCCGCTTGTTATGGTTTCTTGCCGAGCAGCGACCGCAGTGATTGGTTATCCATGTCGCGGTAGACGATGTCCGTGATCCGGACGCCGAGCGACGTATTGCCCGTGTGATAGACGAGGTGCACTTTCTGGCCATTGGACGGATACGTATAGGTGACCAGAACCTTTCCCTGGCCGCCATCGGCGATCGTCATGTCTGAGGCGGCAGGATCCTGGCTGGCGAAGAGGATATCGAAATCCAGGTTGCAGATTTCTCCCTCGTGCTTCTTCACGCAATCCGCGTCTGCCGCGATGGCCGAGGCCAGGCTGGGGTCGAAGTACTTCCCGAGCTCGGTTACCGGCTGGTCCGCCAGACCAGGGCCGAAGAGATTGGACGTCAGCGCGTCGGCCGGGGAGAGGGCTTCCCATGCATAGGCCTGGTAGAGGCGCGCCACGAGGGATGTGGCGCTTGCTGGCGGGCCCTTGGTTCGTGCCGGGTTGGGTGCGCACCATGCGGCGCTGGAGACGAGCAGGGCGAGCAAGAGGAGAAGGGCGCACAGTGAACGCATCATTCGTTAATCCCGATTGCCGCCGGCCTGGTGGTCTTGCGGATCTGCGCCGCGTCTGCGGGAGAATGCGCCTAGAGAATCGGCGGTTCAAGCATCGACAGGTGCCGAACTACGCGGCTTGACCCGCATCCGGCCAACCCGTAGCGTCCCGGCCCGTGAACACCCACCACAGCACCCGCCTAGGCCTATCGATCCATGTGATTAATGGGCAGGTTGTGGGCTCACCTCACGATCCGCCTACCGCAAAGGAATTGGGACTATGAGTTACTCGCGGAATGAATTCGCAGACGAGCTCGATGGATTTCTTCACGAGCCCTCGGGGAAGGCTGATCGCGCAAAAATTGCTGACTGGGCGTACAGGATTCGCCTCGAGAACCTCAGCGACATAGACCCAGACGTTGATAAGTGGTTGCTGCAGTTGGGAGCGATGAGCATGGGCCCGGAGTTCGAATTTAGTGACCCTGAGTTGCGAGATCTGGCCGATAGAGCAACGGCTCTATAGATCGATGACGAGACGCTCGCTTTGAGCGGGCTATTTCGTTGTTCCAAACACGACAGCCGTCGATACTTCGGCTTCGTGAGGCAGTTCGTTGCCGCTCGTAGCAGATCGTATGTCGGTTTATCAAACTTAAGGGCGTCGCCAGACTTCCATCGGCGATATACAGCAACTCGGATCTGGAAAATGCGCTTCGGTCCTTGAAGCCGCTTAGTCCTGCTCAGATTCAAGAATTCCTACAACGCACTGGGGTTCGTTAATGATGGAGATCTCGTATGTCTGAAGCTGAATTTTTGGTGCGTGGAGTGTCTTCTGGCGCCGATGGTGTTCTGGTGAGTGGAATTGTCAACAAAGGCTCGATTGTAAATGGGGTGACTTTTAGCCTTCTAAGAACGCGGGACGCATCGGAGCAGAAGGTAGAGTTGGTTGTGACAAAAATAGTTACTTACCGTCGTGAGGTCACGGAACTGCCAAGTGGTATGAGTGGTGATCTGTACTTGGACGGCTTTGGAATCGAGTTGATCCAGGGCCGCGATATGCTTGTAGGCTGATAAGTTCCAAGCAGGGTACCCGTACCGGGAGACCCCGATTTCATCGGTCCGCTCGAATCGATGTGGTCAAGCACCGAGGGGACGGCAATTCCGGCGTGAGTGGGTGGTGATCGTGTTTACGTGATATCTCGGAAGGCTTCGCGATGAATGCCTCGACGAACACTGGCACCCCGAATCCTGGGGTGCAGTGAATATGAAGTCTGCGCGAGTAATCATAGTGCGAGATTCGTCAATATCTACCGGCTACAAAATTCCTACTGGGTATACGACAACGCCTACAGGGCTACTCGTTCGGCGAAGTGTTCACGGCCGCGGCGACGGCCGTCGTTATAGGTGGCGTATCCAACTACATCCAGAGTGACTCCATCGACACGGCCGTGAGCGCGTCCTCGCTGAGCGGTGGCACTGCGGGCACGGCGGCGAATTCCCTGACCTTCGGTGAACGTGCTTTGCAGTCCGCCTCGGGCTATGTCGCCCAGGATGTCGTCGGCAAGGCCCTGGGCCAGAAGGAGCACTTCAGCTGGGCCTCGTTGGTAGCCTCCAGCGTGGCTGGAGGCGTTGCGGGCGAATTCGGGCCGACACAGGCGCAGGTGGCAGGCGGCCAGCAGTTTGGATCGGCGGCGTCGATCGGCTTCTCGTCGCTCGTGGAGGGGTCCGTCCGTCGCGAAGTGAGCGAAGCCCTGGGCGACCACCATGTAAGCAGCTGGGAAAGCATTGCAGAGAACGCGGTGGGTACGGCGGCCGGTTCGTATGCGGGCATGGCGTTCCCGAAATCGTACGCTTACGACATCGCGTCCGAACGTGAGCTCCAGGAAAGGAACGCTGCCGCGCAGAATTCCTCGATCATGCAGATCCCGAACTCGGATCTCGAGGCTGCGGTAGGAAGGCCGGGTGCCTATTCGCTCGCATCTACCGCTCAGGCCGGTTTGTCAGCGACAGGGTACAACGATCAGGTAAGTCGCGATCCATCGTCTATGAACGGGGCCGTCAGCTTGGCGGGAATTACCGTTGAGGCGTCTACGGCATCATCGATCTTTGATTGGCGATCGCTCACTGTCATATCGCGCGCCGCTAGCAGTACGTTGAACTTTCGGAGTGGTTCCTCGCACCGGCCGGGTGTTACGAATTTCGGGCTGGGAACCAGCGCCGACTATTCATTGGCTAGTATTGCCGGCTACGCCAGAAATACACCTTTCACTAACCCTGGCGCGTACAGTGTCATTGGCCGATCGACGACACCCGCTGGTCTGGCTCTACCGCAATCGATAATTGATCCTTACGGCCGTCCTTTCCTTGGGTATGTGGATCCCGGTTATGGCCTAACGTCGGAAGTCCGCGTCTACGATGGGCGGACCAATGCTCTATCGCCGTTGTCCGATAGCAACAAGACGGTGCTTGATACCTTTTTTGATGGGGTTAATAACACGCTTCCTCAGAGTGTGGTCATCGACGATCATGGCGTGCAAAGTGCGGGTCTCTTGAAGGATGGTGTGCCAACATATCCGGCTAGTATCGTGACGCCCGTCGATACGGATGAGAGCTGGGACTCCGGCGCGCCGACGCTGCTCGAGCGCGGGCGAGATTCCATCGTGCGCGGCCTGGCGTCCACCGCGGGCGTAGTGACGGGGTTGCCAGGCTCTGTGATTAGTAACGTAGTGGGTCTATTCAAAAACACAGGCAGGCTGCTCGAAAACCAGGCGTCGTTTCTTGCATATGCGACCACAGGCAATCCGGACTACAAGGAAGGATCACAAGCTTACTGGGCAATGATAAAGGCGGGTGCAAGCATCGTCAGGGATCCAGGTGCAGCCTTGCATCAGTTGGGCACGAGCTATCTGTCAGATATAAAGGCGGCTTGGAATCGGGCAGGAAGCAGCGATATCGGAGAGCACTTTTATGGCTGGTACGACTTGTCCGCGAAGGTCGGCGATGGCGCACAACTCCTCCTGCCTGTCGCTGGGGAATTGAAGGAAGGGAGTATACTCGCCGACAGTGTGACCCCAAGATCAGCTGCGGATGGACAGGCTGCTAGACACGTTGCTGGTTTTGAAGATGTTCCAAACAGCGGACCTACGATCATTGTCGCGCGCGATGCCGTCGATCTAAGCGAGTTTGAGAGATTGAACGTCGAAGATGTTGACGCTGGAAGAGAGCGACCCGGTGAGGCGGGCGCAGCTGTCGAACTTCAAAATTATCTCGGCGGCACTTTGGAAAGGGCGGATGCCGGCATGCAAGGGGACTTTTTCTTCACCTCCGGTGCAAACACCGGAAAGACGGTTGACTTCATGCTTACGCCTGACAACTTCGGTCAAGCTGCCAAGATCAATCAATTCTTCGAGAAGAACGCTTCGGGCTTTTCCAATACCTTGGATATGCATCTGAATAAGGCGGACTTTGTTCCCATGGATACGCGTTTTCTAACCCAGCCTAACCAGCAGATTCTCGATGGCATCATCAACAGGCTGCCTCAAGAACAGCAAAGTAAAATCATCCTGTTTAAATAAGGTCTGATATGTCTGGAACGATCATTTTTTCGCCTGGCCATGGCGTTGCTACCAGTACCATCAATTTCGACTACCTAGTAGAGCGGATTAGGCAGTCGTTTGATGCCTCCGATGGTGACGTGATCTCAGAAATTTATGATCCGCTCGATCAAGGAGGGATGACATACATCTCTTTAGCTGACTTGAGTCAGGAAAAATTCAATGCTTTTGTTCGTGCGGTGAGGCGCGCGTATTCTTTGGCGGCGAGCGATGGGTCTTACCACAAGTTCACTGTGGCCTGGGAGGAGCTTCTAGCTAAGCTCAGGGCTGACACTCGATATCTGGAAGATGGGCTGTAGATAACCATCGATGACTCACAACGAGCACGTGACATCGGTAGCGCGATGATCCGCTACCGATGTCGCACCGGAGAAGTTGATGAGCTATGCCACCGACGACGCCGAGAGCTATAGCGCCCGCGAGATCCTCTACCTGTGCCGGGGCAAGCTCTTGGGCGAGGTCCGCCAGGAGAAGTCGTGCAGCCAACCCGAAGCCGGTCGTCCTTGAGTTAGCATCCATCCTGGGTGAGGACCAACCAACCACGGAGCGAGTATGAGCGACAACACTATCGAGATTGCGCGCGACATCGTCGTAGCGATGGTCTCCAATCCGAACAGCAGCCTGTGCAATGGCATTCCGGAAGCTGTCGCGAAGAATATCGCGACAGTTTTCAACACCATCTACGATGCCGTGAACGCCAAGTCGCTCGACGCATGGAAAGACGTGTGACCCGTTCGAAACGTTTCCACTGCGCGAAACCTTCATCGTCAAGTTGCTGCGTTCTGAATCAACGTAGCGCAAGGGCAGTGTTCTGAGAAATGAAGCAGATTGCTGGGGTCGGAGAAGCCGAATTGACGCCATGTGCCGAGGGTTAAGAAAGTTACCTCAACATTTCGGTGTCCGGCGTAGCGCTACGGCGTCGGCAGGCCATCCACACCATGCACGAAGGTTTCGATTCCCGTGCATCACGCCATGTTTCATGCGCCTCGCCTAACAGCGGGGCGTTTTCTTTGTAAATTGCATGCACGCTCCTGACGGGATACGCCCAGTCGCTGCTACACAACGCGGCCCTTCCTGGACCCTCCATTCTCTTGAGTATGCCGTTGTCCTATGGGTGCGCAGGCAATCCGGACCCATAAACGAAAAAGCCCCCTAAGCGAATCAATCACTTAGGGGGCCATATTGGTGGAGGTGGCGGGACACGCATGGGAAACCAGAGCAAGCGATTGATTTCCATGGCTGAAGGTTCACTCCAGGCCCCGCCCGGTGCCACGCTGTGATTCCTCGGCTGTGACCCCAGTTTTGATCGCCTTGGCTGGGAAATCAACCGGCCTATGAGGGCGTCAGGGCCGACAGGATAGCGGAGGGCTGCATGGTTTGCTGATGGGCGGGCCGGGGCGGCACGTCCCGGTAGGCGGAGGAGGGAAGTCATTCCGAGCGTTCAAAACGGGTCCGGATGACCCTCGGCAATATCCGCAGCATCGGACCCGGCCGTTCGCAGCGACCGGGCCCTCTCGACCGATGCCTTGACAGACCGCCCGTTGCTGCCAGGATGAGGGTCCCGGACTGTGATATGCACCACGTCTTTCGCGCGATACCCGCTGTCCTTCCGCACCACAAGGGTTCACCCGTCATCGTTGCGCCGAGGCGCTTTTCGGCGCGGGATGACGGCATCCCATACGAGCGCTGCCAGACGGCAGGCGAAGTGGCCGACTGGTTGGCGGCATTCGGCCATTGCCTTGCCCCCGTCACCAAAGAGGTCCTCGCATGGTGTCCCGAGGCGCGCTGGATGGCCTGGACGGACGAAACGCGCGAGCGCGATACCTGGCTGCCCCGTTTTGAACTCGTCACCGAGCTCCACGAGTTTGAAACGCACTACCGGCCCCTGGTCGAAGCGGCGCTCCTGGTCGATGCCTTCGCCAACGATCTTGCCGTGGCGCTTGCCTCTGGCCCGACCGACCAGCTCGATGCCATCCGGCGCTGGCTCACCGATTCCGCCGCAGTCGACGATCACCTCATCCCCGGTGTCCTGATGGAATGCACGACGTCCATGCTCGCCGACGTATGGGACCACCCCCCGGGCCGGCCTGGGCTGCTTACGCCACGCGCCTGGCGATTGGGGGCGCGCTTGGCGTCTGAGGCGGCAAATGGGGAGGGGGAAACGGAGAGTTCGCTTCGCACGATTGCGCTCCGGTTGGTGCATGAAGAAGAGATGCGGCGACTCGGTCGGCTCGGGCTGGGGCGGGCGATGGCTGCACGCGCGCGGTTGTAGCCGGTGCATTCGCTCCAATTGACAATCCGCCGTCGTTGCCAGGATCGAGAATTCCGCCCTATCGTGACCCTTGTGCCACTCTGTCGACGGGGGGCCAAGGCAATGACTGCCGCGGTTTTCGCAGCGGAGGCCCATCTCGCAGCCCGCACGGCCCTGAGACAGGGGATGCGCGCCCGCCAACCATGACCGGGCCACCCTGATCATTGCGGACACACCGTGAACGGGGACGTTCGGCATTTCCGACCTTCCAGATGCACCAGGCTATCGACCGCTCAAGGTACTGCGAAGGGCATCGCCGCGGCGGGCGACGCCGGTAGTGCGTCCGTGTCCTCGGATGGCAGCTATAACCAGAAAGCCAAACGGACAGCGTGTCTGGCCCGTCGACCGATTGGAGGCGACCATGTCCGCTCCCCCCTTGACGAAACCGCAAACCACGCCAGGCTGGAGATTTCCCCCAGGAACGATTGTCATGACGACCATGCCGCACGCCCTCCAGCAAACCACCGGAACGGGTGAGCCTGATGACACTACAGACCGTCTCATACGGCTCATGGCGGACCCGGATGTGAGTCTGCGGGACATGGTAGGTCAGATCATTGCCGGCGCCGATTTGCACAACGAATGCGGTGATTACGAATACGGTGACGGTGACTGGTTCGAGGGTCTCACAGCCATGTCGCTGGCCGTGCTTATCGATTCCGACCAGCACCAGGTGTTGCTGACCCCATTGTTGCTTGCCTTCGGGGGCGACATTCGCCAGGTCGATTCCAGGGGCCGCACGCTCCTCGCCTTCGCCAACGAAGGACCGGTCCACGCCTATCTCAAGGGCGAGGGCGCGCCGCAGGAGCAGTGGTACAACGAGGCCGCCGCGAGGGGGAAGATGTTGCGGCCCTTTACGACGTCAGTGCCGACGAGCCGCTCATTCCCGAGAGCGAGTGGGCAGCTTTGGTGCCCTCATGGCTCAGGGAAGAGATGGACGAACTCGGCTACTACAATCCGGATGTGGCAAGGAGCTGGCCCAAACACGATGACGGCCATCCGCTCATTGCGCAATTCTCTGCCGCCCGTCTCCTTGCCAACGCCGTCCTCATGCGCGACCCCGTGCGCATCACCCGCCTCCTTGCGCTCGGCGCGCAAGATGTTGACTACCGGCACGCCCACGATGTCGCACGCGGTGTGCGCAGCTATATCTTCATGGACGTGACGACGGTCGGCCTTGCGGTCCTCGCTGACGGAGAGGCGGGAGAGGTTGATGCATGGGGTGGGCACGAGGGAGAACCATGTGCATTGCCGCCTTTTTTCCAAGCAGTCGATTTTCTGGGTCCGCACGATGCCGCCGGCAACACATTGCTTCACATCGCCAAGGCGCCACGCATCGCCGAATGGCTCCTGCGCCGTGGTCTGCCCCTCGATGCGACCAACGACGAGGGCGAGACGCCACTCGATGTTGCTCCACCCGCGGTCAGGTCTGTCTTCGAACAGTGGATGCTTGAGGGTGCTGTCCCGCACGTGGATCATCGCGCCGTGCCGGACGGCACGCGTCGACGGCTGTAGTGCCGATTTGACATTCCGCCTTCTTGGATATGCACCGATGCACAACCAGCAGCAGCCGGGCGGGAGGTGTTGGCTTGATGCCTTGCCAAAGCACCGTTGCAGATGCACTTTTCCGCCCAGAAGTCAGGCGGACCTTATCCCGGGCAAATAAGAGCTTTGCCCCCGTGTCTTGCGCGACATTCTTTCGATGGACACGGGATGCGAGCGAGCAGTCACTGAAACGCCTCAACAGGGGGGCGTTTCGAACTCGAGCGCAGGATGGTCAACGGGGAGAGCTTCGGCGACCGGCCCACCGTCCGCAAATCCACTTGCATGTGCTCACCCGCTGCTGACCCGACCCTGTCGAGCCCGTCACAACGGTCGGCGCTCTATGGAGGCCCAACTGAAGGAGAGCGACCATGAGCGACGAAGCCAGAATGAGCGAGACAGGTGTCGTGGACCCGGGCAAGGAGCCCGGCCAGCGCGGTGGCGGCCAGCCGAACCAGCCCGACCGTGACCCGGCCCAGGTCCCCCCGGGCTCGGGCGGAGGCCCGGAAGAGGGTGACCCGGACCAGGTGGGTCAGCAGGACCCGGACAAGGGTCTCGACCGCTGACCCGAAGGCAGGCGCTCTCAGGAAGCTGGCGCCGTCCATCCAGAGAAGGCGGAAATGTGGGCGGGTGGACGCTTATTCCCAGCCTTCTCGGCCCGGTGACCTGCCGGTGAGCAATCGCTGGACTGCGACCGCATCGCTACCGACCTGGTGGACGGCTGCCAGGACGGTGGCCGGAGAGACGTGGAGGACCAGGGCCCAGAGGGCAAGGTCATGGGGGTCATCGGGGTTGATGCTTATCACGCGGTTGAGGTGATCTGTCACGGCGCTCGTCCGGTCTTCTGGATGAGCAAAATCTGCCGGCCCTCCCGTCAAGACATCATCGAAATCCGTTCAAGCGTATTGTGATGGATGTGAATCGACCGGCGGCGTCACACCACGGATAAGCCCGGCACCGGGGCGAGGTTTGCCCACTCTGATTCTGGGCGAAGGGTGATTTGGGCGCCTCCACCGTGAGCTGTAGGCTGGTGCCGACCGTCCAGCCGGACGTGATTGGGAGCAACCATGAAGGGGCCTGTGACCGTACGAGACCTGGGGCCATCTCGTGTGGCGCCTTTCGTCCGGCGGATGACGTTGGACCGGTGCGACAAGGGGGCCTACACCCCGGCCTTTGACGTTCAGGTCCCCAGTCGCGGTGCGATGGATGAGGCACTCGCGCTGCTCGATGGAAAGGTGCACACGCTGGCCGTGCTCGAAGGCGCAGGCGACCACTGGCCCAAGCTGACCATTGGCGGGCGGGAGGGCGCCTACGTTGTGATGTATGCGCGCAGCGGGGCTGACGCGGGGTGGTGGGACCTTCACAGCGATGGCAGCGCCGAGGAATTCGTCACGCTCGTCATAGGCGGTCAGGACGGGGACTATCCGTCGGACCTGCTCAACAGCCGGGCGGCGATGCGCCGCGCTGCCAGCCATTTTTTTGAAACCGGCGAAATGGACCCATCGCTGGTCTGGCGGAAGGCGTCGCCGTGATGGCAGGGACGGGGATTATTCCATCCGATACCGGTGGGATTGCCGCTGCCGCCTTCGGCCCGTAGGAGCGTGATTCTGCCCCCAAATACGGCGCGGCCACCACGTAGGCCCATGACCCCTATTCACGCGGACCGTCGATTGACCTTGTACAATCGTACGATGACTGGGCACACCTGCAGTTTTACTGTCGAGTCAGCCGCCGACGGCCGTTTTCGTGGCAGGTTCGAAGTTTTCGATCGGACTGGCCGGGAGGTCGCCATCGGTGACGACCCCGAGGTCACGACACGCAGCAGCAGGCGTGGGTCAGAATTCGCCGCACGGCCCACCAAACGGTCGCCGGGTTTGGCCAGGTCTTCAGCTGCGCTTTGAGGTTAGGGGTAAACAGCCGCCATTTGCCGTCTTCGCCCTCGATGCTCAGGGATGCCCCTCCGTCCGTCCCGTCGAACCGGGCGGCGAGCTTCGCTGCGAAACGCACGGCTGCGTGGCGGGCATCGAGGTGGTAGCACCGGCCATAGGGCTGGGTGACAGCCAGGTCTCACCCGGCGTGCGTAGGGGAATGTCAAAGACAAGCATCGGGAGACAGGGTGACCGGAGAGCCTCACCGTACCTGTCTGCGCCGACTGGCAGGTCAGGGCAGTCCACACCATTGTGAGGGGCTGTCCGTCTTAGGATGCCTCTCCAGGGAAGGGCGATGATGGGCGTGAGTTGGCAGAAGCGGGCATGGGCGGTGGTCCTGGCCTTGTGGGGCATCGGGGTCATGTGCGTGGCGCCCAGCCGTCGGCACGCGCTCGCAATGGGGGCGTTCCTCCTCATCGCCTGGCTCGAAGCGTGTGTGCCCCGGGCGCTGCTGTTCCAGCCCGTCCGGAAAACGGTCGAAGGCTACCGGCGGGGCACCTACCCGGTGCGCTCGACGCGTGACACGCTCGTGGCCATGGGCAGCTTTGCCTTGATGATTGCCGCCATTCTCGTTCCGGATTGACCAAAAAAAGGGCGCCCGGAGGCGCCCGCATCGTCCGTGATGGGTTCAAGTTGTCATTTGCCCTTGCGGGCGTTGTCGGCGGCCTTACCGACCTCTTTCTGGACCTTGCCGGCGTTCTTTTCGACGTTGCCTGCGGCTTCCTTGGCGGCATTACCCGTGACCTTGCCGGCGGCTTCCTTCACGGCGCCCTTGACTTCGTGCTTAGTGCCTTCGGTGCGGTTCTTGTCCATGGTTCAGCCCTCGGTGGTTGGTGCGCGGACTGTGCGCGGCGGCGCGTGGGGGAGGTCGTGCAGCCGGCGTGGAGGGCTTGTTCACCCAAAGCTTCGATTGACCATCGGCAGGCGCTCAGCGGAGGTGGGTCATCAATCATCATCATTCTCCAGCCCGTCTCCAGGACGTCTTGTGACTCCCAGCCGCAACTGGCAACCCATAGGCTGGTTTCTCTTATGGCTCGTCGTGTTGAACGCGCCTTTGAACGTTGTCGCACAGGGGTGTCTGAGCAGCGCACTCCGCAAATGAACCCCGAACTTCCCAACCTCTCGGCAGCATGGGGTCAGCTGTGGCGCTCGGTTGAGGGTCGAGCAGAGATTGATTGACGGAAAACTACTTAGGCCGCATGGCGGATGGCTGTCGGTGTTCGCATCCTCCAGGCTAGGGTACCGGGGCGGGAGAAGACCATGTCCGATACTGCCGGCGCTCCGATGGCTCCTTTGCCTGTCGCGGCGTACTTGCGCATGTCAACCGACATGCAGGTCTACTCCATCCTCAACCAGTCCATGGCCATTGCCGCCTACGCGGAAGCCCACGGCATGCGCGTCATTCGCGCGTACCGTGATGACGGGAGGAGCGGGCTGACGATTGAGAACCGGCCCGGCTTGCTGGCCTTGATGCAAGACATCGCGCAGGGGACTCCGGATTTCAACACGGTGCTTGTGCTTGATGTCTCGCGGTGGGGGCGCTTCCAGAATGCGGACGAAGCGGCGTATTACGAATTCTTGTGTTGGCGGGCGGGTGTAAAAGTCTGTTACGTCGCCGAGCTTTTCGAGAATGACGGCAGTCCCTTTGCGATGATAGTGAAGGGCCTCAAGAGAGCCATGGCAGCGGAGTACAGCCGGGAACTGTCGGGCAAGACGGTCGTCGCACACCGCCAACTGGCGTCCCGTGGTTTCCATCAGGGCGCGAGTGCCGGCTATGGATTGCGCCGGCTTCTTGTCGACCAATCCGGAAAAAGACGTCAGATACTCGAGCGCGGCGAGCGGAAGGGCACGCAGACTGACCGTATCATCCTCGTGCCGGGGCCCATGAAGGAACGGCGAACGGTTCAATGGATGTTCGAACAAGTCATCGCCGGGAAGACCTTCACCTGCATTGCCCGCGAGCTCAACGCATGGGGCAGTGTCACTCACCTCGGCAAGCCCTGGACGTACGGCCGGGTGCGTGACGTGATCACGTCCGAGCGCTACACGGGTACGCTGGTGTACGGTCGCGACGCCAAGCGCCTGGGAGGGCCCCTCGCACATCAGCCCGAAGGCACATGGGTCCGTGCCGACGGCGCCATCGACCCCATCGTCTCCAGGGAGGTTTTTGACGCGGCACAGCTGGCCCACAAGGCGCAAAACCAGCGGATATCGACTGAGAGCATTGTCCAGCGGACACGACGAATCCTGGAGCGCGAGGGGAAACTGTCGATTGACCTCATCAACGCCGACCCGTGTCTTCCCGACAGCCACTCGGTCGCACGTCGCTTCGGTGGCCTGACCCCGCTCTATCGGATGCTCGGATTTGTCCAGCCACGAAATCCTGATGTTGCAGCCGCCCGCGCGCTCATCACCTCCTGGCGCCAATCGTTGACGGGATTCGTTGTTGACTGGCTGCAGGAGGAGGGCTCAACGGTTGACCGCACCGGGTGGGTGCTTCGCATCGATGATGCATGGACCTTGTCGTTCAACGTGGTCCGCGCCGTGGGACGAGGGCGCACGCAGTATTTCAACCACAGGCCGGTGGAAGACACCGACATCGTCGCCTTTGCCCGGACGCGGTTCGAAGACCCTGCGCCGCACGATTACCTCGTGTTGCCCCGTGTCCTTTTTCCCGTCTGGCCCCGAGCCTTTTTTGCGCGGAACGGGCCTCTCATCGACGGGTGCACTTTCCCTTCGCTTGCCGTCCTCGGTGACCTCGCACGACTGTCTCGCCTGGAATCGATGCGATGTGGGTAAGCCGGAGCGAACGGGTCTGGCGCCGGCGTGCGGAAGCCACAGGGCTCCTGGCGGCGGCCCGCGCGGCCGAGGCACGCTTCGCGGCCTTTGACCGCGCCGTGTGCCTTCTTCTTGATGACCCCGAGGGCAGGCGGCAACTGGCCCGCCTTGGCATCACGTCACGCTGGTGCGCCCGCTCGACGCGAATGGGCAAGACGGGCGCGGACGGCCTTTCTGTCCTCGAGGGTATTGTCCTGGCGGGTGTCTGCAGCAGTCTTCTCGATGATGCCCCGCTGGTGCGCTGGATGTCGCAGGCCCGGGCCGATGCCCTGCAGGCGTTGCATGCCGTGGCATCGTGTGCAGGTTCGGGGGATTGAAGCAGTGCGCCGTCATCCCGGTTGCCCTTTGTGACCGTCGCATGCAGGCGACCCGCAGTGATTGATGCCGTGAACCAGCCGAGCCACGAGCCGACGCCATACCCTGACGACACACTCGGACGCTTCTGGCTGGCAGGCGACGACCCGGCCGGTGCGCTTGCTGGCCACATCCACGTCGACGAAGGAGGGGCGACCGTACAACTCGAAGGCAGTCTGGGGGGCCGGTATGGAATCCAGGACGCGGTCGTGTTTGGCCGTACGCCGACGGGAGAGCGCCTGACTCTGTACAACGCGTTCACGACATCAAGCCGCCTCTCGGCTGAGGGCGCGTCGTCGTCGGTCATCGAATCGACCATGGCCGTATATGGCCTGCACGCAGTGGATCTCGTTGCCCGTGCCGTGGCGTTCCGCCTGCCGTACTGCGCCCAGTGGTTCCGTGAGGACACCTTCGTCGTCGAATGGAGCGGGGACGCGTCTACGGTGGTGCGCTTTGACGACGTTCGCGAATGGACCTATGGGCTCCAGGGCGGCTTTTCGCTCACCCGTCGTTACAACGCCGTCGTACCCGAGGGCAACTGGGGGTCGGAGCGGCTGGTGATTGACCGGCCCATGTCATTTTTCCTTGCCGCGCCCGGGGATGCAGCCGTGCCGTTCGATGTGCTGTGGGAGCAGATGCGACGCGTCCAGCGCTTCTTCGAGTTCGCCTCCCGCAACCACATGCCGCCCACCCACATTGCCATCCGTCCGGATGGGGGTGGCACCGGGCAACGCCATGTGCGGGTCTTCGTGCGCTTTGGCGGCACGGCCCGCAAGGTGGCGTCCTTCGACGACCAGTTGCCCGTCTACCCTGAGCTTCCTGCAGACCTTCCATTATTGCTGATGGCGTGGGGGGCCTTGTTTGACGAAGCACCCGACGTGCCCGCACGGTACTTTGCGGCGTTCGACCGCGATGGGCAGGATGCCGAGCTGCATTTCCTGTGGAACGCGGTCGCCGTGGAGGAGCTCCACAAGGTGCGAACCGGGGACCGCAAGCGACCGGACTTCCTTGGCCGACTCACCGAGACCGCAGGCCGCTGGGCGCCGTTGACGGGTCAGGCACCGCCGGACGACGTGCTGCGACAGATGAAGGACACCCGCCACTACCATGCGCACGGCGCAGGCGACCTGCGGGAGAAAGCGGCGAAGGACTGGGTGCTGCTTCGCCATGGCTATTACCTTGAGACGCTCGCGACACTGGAGATGCTCCATCGCCTGGGTCTGGGGACGGACGAGGTCATTGATGTTGCCAGGCGACGCTATTGGCTGCGGGGCAATCTTGCGCTAGAGCGGTTTCCGACGGGTCCCGGAAGCTGACACTGGGGGCAGGCCGGGATGGACGGCCGTCGGTCGGGCCCCCAAAAAATCCAGAGCACGTCTTAGCGTACTGCGTACGCAAGCGCCGGGCTGCGCCCGCCGGGTCGGTGCATGAGGTCCAGTGCACCTGAAACGACACGCCGTTGAACAGTTGCCAATCTGCAATTCTGGGATAAACATCAAAAAAAGCTCATGTTGAGGGGTCTTTTTTCCTTTTCGCCGAACAGCCGTCATTCGTTTCGAGGTCGTCCGCGATTGGTCGCGTTACACCCAGGACCGTTCCGAAAAATAATTCTCCAGCACCCCCTTGACGCCACCAATATTCGAAGTATGCATATATGAGATGCGGGCGGGTGTGTGTCGCACCCAACTGCCAACCGGCCAGGACGGCCATCAACAACAACAAGGAAGTTTCCAATGGCAGAGCACGCACGCCCGCATCTCCATACTCATAACCGTGACCGCAAACATTCTGCGGTCGCCGCTGCTGCATACCGGCTTGGCATCCGGTTGTTCGACGAGCAGACAGACACCTGGCACGACTACTCCAAACGCGCAGGCACTCAGGTTGTCTTCGGCGAGACGATTGGTCCGCATGGCGTGCCCCCCTGGCTGCTCGACCCCGCAACCCTGTGGAACGCCGTCGAACGGGCTGAAAGGCGGGTCGATGCGCAGATTTGTCGGGACTACCGGATTCCCATCCCCCTCGGGCTCGACGAGAAAGCGGCGATTGCCATGAGCCGCTCGATGGCCGGGTATCTTGTGGAGCGTTTCAATGTTCCGGTCTGCATCGCCGTCCACCGCGACAACACCGTCGACCTCGATGGCAAAGCCAAGCCTGGGGACAAAATCGGGTTCCATGCGCATCTCCTTTTTCCGACTCGGGAACTTGTGAGGGAAGACGGCGGGGCGGGGGAGACGTGGGCGTTCGGTCGAAAGCTCAATGAGCTCGCGAACAGTCGCATGTCGTCTCCCATTGTCGACGCGATGAATGAGAAATGGTCGAGGCTTGCGAACAAGCATCTGGCTGAAGCCGGGCTGCCAGAAACCTGTGAGTCAAAGAGCTACAAACGTCTTGGCCTCGACAAAGTTCCCAAGCCTGCCCGAGCGCGGAAATTCGGTGAGAAGAACCAGTGGTACAAGCCGTCCCGCGCGACCCGGGAGGCGATGGCCAACGCTTCCCAGCCCTTGGTCACGGCCGACGACGTGCTGAGCCGTCTGCAGCATCGGCGGGCGGCGCAGGGTGTCAAGTCAGCGACGAACCGGCTTGCCCGTGCCAAACGCCGGGCGGGTCAGCCGGTGCACGGGAAGGCACCGTTGCTCAACCATGCCCGCATGGTCGGCGGACGGACGCTCCGCATCGACTCGCACTTGCGCCTTGCGGAACTCATGCGAAACGCCGGGCCCGTCCCGACCAATGATGCCGAGCAGGCGGCGCTGGAGCGCAGCATGTTTCTCGCGGACCTTCTTGAGAGCCTGTTGCTCTCCATGGAGCGGGCCCGCCAGCAGCAGAGCGACTTCGCGATGCAGATGCACCGGAAGCGCCTCGCCCTTGAAGACGCGAAAGTCCGTCAAGGCGCAGTCGACCGCGAGCTCCGGCGCGCCGAAGCGGCGCTCGAGCGATGGCTGGTCAACCATCCGCTCCGCGCCCGATACAGGATGGCAACAGACGAGCACCGCATCCTCGTTGACGCCAGGAACCGTGCGGCCAAACACGTCGAGCGCATGCACAGCGCCGTCATCACGTTGATTGAGGAGATGTCAGACATCGCAGGCGAGAAAGGCAAGAAGCACACCAGCGACAACCGGGTCGCAGCCCGCATCATCGAGACGATGTCCGGCTACAAGCCGGAATTCCGGACCGTCGCCGAAGCACTCCGCCTGCACCTGACCACCGAGCAGAACGCCGATATCAGTGACGCTGCGCACAAGCTCGGTGTCACCGACGCGGAAACGGTGTCGCTCAACCGCAGCGAAGCACCGTTTTCCAAGGGAAAGCGACTTTGAGACCACTGGCCATGGAGGGCCAACCAATGACACACGACGTTGAACTTGAACTGCACAACCGCCCCAATGACGGCACGGCTGTGGCCCTCGTCGCGCGCCGCCTGCAAATCTGCTTGTTCGAAGTGCGAACGGGCCGCGTCCACGACCATGCGCTCGGCTATCAGCCCGACTCGTCTCTCACTGTCGCGCCACCGGGTTCCCTGGCGTGGGCGTCCCACGCGGAACAGGTCTGGAACAAATTCGAGTGGGCCGAGCGCCACGGTGCTGCACCCATCCTGTTCGAACTGCGAACGCCGGTGCCACACGCCCTCAGCAAGGTGGAGGTTCACGATTTCGCCCGGAGTCTCGCCGGCTTCGTCGCCCGTGACCTCGGCGTCCCGGTCACCCTGGCCCTCATCGATGGCAATGCCCCCTGGCCGATGCGGGATTCCGCAGGCCACCAGGTGCGCTTGTGCTTTCCCACCCGCATGCTCGCACTCAACGACCAGTCCAATGCCATCCTGGACCGTTCCGGCGAGCCATCGGGCTTTGCCTCGCGCCTGTCCATGGTTGGCAACCCGCATCTCGCAAAGATGTTCACGCAACGCGTCACCGAGGAAGTCGGCCGGCTCCGGCGTGGCCTTCCCACGAACGGGTCCACACAACCGCCGGCCACGCGCGGGTCAGCGCGGAGTGCGTCACTGGCAGCCGACGGGCACGACCTGTTTGCGGACCTTATTGACCTCTCGGTTCCGAGGACCGCGCCAACCGAGAATCCCGAAACGCATCCCTTGCTTGCGCGCCTCAGACGGGAAGCCCCTCGTGGCATGACCCTTCCCGATTTGCGTGACTTTGAAATCGCCATGGGCTTCGCCCGGACCGTCGAAGAAATCCTCGGTGATGTCATCAGTCATGAAAAGGTCGACAAGAGTCTGCGTGACAAGCTGGCCCGGACGACAACGGCCATGCTCGACCACATGCACCACCTCGATCGTGCCCGCGACTACCGGTCCCAAACCAAACGCGAGCTCGAGGAACTGCAGGCACGGAAGGGCAGCCTGATGACGCTCCTTCGGGGCCGCATGGAGCTCGCCTCCCTCGCCCGGGAGCGGAAGGCCGTCGAGCTCCGCCGCGCCCGCGAACACGTCGAGGAACTCAAAGCCGCCATTGGCCGCCTGCGCTCACAGGAGCGGCGCTTGAAGGCGGACTGTGCCGTTTCATCCGGCGTGCTCAAGACGGCAAGGCTCGAGCTCCAGGGTGCCGTCAGGGGATTGCATGGGGCCGACCCGAGACTGCTGACGCACATGGTGGCCATCTGCTCCGGGCCCGAGCGTGACTGCATGCGGGCGGCCGTGGCCAGCGTCGTGCCTACGCCTGCGGTACCGGAGGGCGGGGAGGCGACTGACGAGGGTGGACACACCGGCCCGCCGGTGAAGGTGTCGCGCGCGGCGAAACCGAGGTAGCGCTCAAGCACCGCCGGCGTTGGCGAATGCATCGAGCCTGGCGCCTGCGACCGCTCTTGCAACGTCCATCGCGTCAAACGGAGATGACAGAACCCGGCAGCGCTCAGGCAGGCCGTCGTGCCCGTGGTCGGCGCGATCGCAAAGACAAAGCAGGCCGATCGTCGGGTACAGCGCGCCCACCCACGCTGCAAATGGCAATCCATCCTCGTCCGCCAGCTCCCCGCACCGGCAAACGAGAATCCGGACCGCGACGCTGGCAGCAAGCACCCGGCGGGCAACCCTGGGCGTTGGCGCGTTGAGGACGCCAAACCCGAGGCCGGACAACACCATGTCGAGCGCGGCTCCGGTCCGCTCGGGCAGCGCGACAACAAGGATGACAGGGCGCGGGGTCTCTGCAGGGTCGGGCATCTTCGGAGTCTAGCGCCATTGCATGACGTGCCGTGACGGGCCCTCACGCCAGCCGCACATGGCCTTGAAGAGACTGCGGGCAACCCGGTCGATTCGCTCCCCCCGATCACCGGGCCCGCCGCCATCCGCCGCGAGGCCATGGCGGCTTTTTTTGCCCACCATCCGGAGCCGCGTCTTGTCTGCTGTCCGTATCTACGTCATGTATCCCGCAACCACGGCCGGCACGCGGACGTGGCACGTCTCGGTCGACGGAAAAGACGGTGAATCGTTCACGGATGGTCTGCTCGCGCTGCAGGCCGCCTGCGACCGGGCCCGCGTCATGGAAGAAATGGGTGATGAGGTGACGGTGCTGCAGGAAGACGCCGCTGGCGCGTGGCACATCGCCCGGGAGTAGGACGCTACGGGTGGCCTGATTTAAGGCGGGCCGTCAGCATCGCGAACGCCCGCGCGTATCCGGCAGCAGGCAGGACGCCCGACGGACCGAGGCAACGGGAAACCTCGCGCGCCGCCCGCCAGACGCCAAGGCACGACGCATCTGCTGCGAGGACGCGGATACAGTGAATCCTGAAACGGGCTTCGTCAAAATCATGCTCCAGAGCAGCTCGCCCAAGCGCGACCGCTTCGCACAGCATGCGGACAAAGCGCAGGGGCAGGGTTATCCGGGCACCGGGTCTATCGCGCTCCATGCCCATCCCGCTGGTCAGCCGTCAGACTCGACCGCAAGGCAGAGCCGGAGCATCGCCCGGCCGACGCCGGGTTTGGGAGAGCTGTGGTCCGCGGGCAGGAAACCGAGGACATCGAGCGCCGCGCGAGCAACGTCATCGAGACCAAGCTCGGCTGCGTCCGAGCAAAGAACGTGCGCGCGGAACCGGGCCTCTTCATAGTCGCTGTCGAGCATCGCCTGGCCAATCGCTGACGCTTCAAGCGCAAGGTGTGCTCGCTTGAGGATGCTGGTTTCGTCAACGTGGGCCATGGGGTGAGGCTAGGCCGTGGCGCGTGACGAAACCATCAGCCAAGCGGCGTAGGCCGGAGTCAGTACGTCGACCGCCGTGCGGGTTCGAGCCGCAACACACCCTTCTCCTGGAGTTTCTGGATGGCCGACATCTCGCTGGCTGACAGCGAAAAGGTCACAGGCGGGTTCGGCATGGGGTAGTCAACATCGATGGTACGGCCCTTGCCTTGGTGAACATTGCCGGCAAAGACGCGGAGGACGGGCTGGGGAATGCCCTCACTGCTGTCCATGCCGTACACGAAACCCGAAGGCAAAAACGCAACGTACGCGTACTGCTCAAGGGTGCGGCCCGTGTCGCATTCGACCACAGGCGTCTCCGGCAAGTGGCGCCGGGCGGCGGCGGCAATGGCCTTTTTTTGCGCATTGAGCGCACGGTAGTGGCCTTCGATGTCCGGCGCGAGGTGCTTGGTACGGTGGTTCAGCCAGCGGAGAAGGGGGCCTGCATTGTTCGCACCAACCCAGACGTCAACGCTGTCCCGGACCGAGATTTGGTCGTAGTCGTTGAACTCCGTGCGGGCATACGCCAAGGGCAGCTTGAAAGACGCAATGCGCACATCGGTGCCCGTGCCCCGCCAGGTCAGCGTGCCGAGCGGCATGCGGCGCACACCCGTCCTGTCACCTTGGGTGATGACGAGTTCGCCAGCGGCCTCGTCAATGAACAACTGGTTGCGCCCGTCAGAATATCGCGCCTTCCGGACCGTCGACGCGCGGTAAATGGCGCGTGCGAGGTAGAGGAAGACAATGAAGCCAGCAGCGATGCCAACGGCAAGGATGATGTAAGAGAAAGACGACATGGATAGCTCCGAATCAGGGTCGTATTCGCCCCCGCCGCACACGCCGCTCATGCAATGCAGTCTGCACGTCAGCGCGGGAAAGCGGGCAGGGCATCGGGCTCAACCTTTGTTGCCCGCGGTGTCATAGCCGGCAATCCACATCCGGTAGTCCATCCCGCCCCCGCTGATGCCGTAGCGGAACCCGGTGATCATGATGAGGCGGACGACGACTTCCTTTTGCGCGACATCAAGCGCGGTCGGGATATCGCGCATGAAGAGCATCGTGGGCGGGTTCGGCCCTTCAGTCGGCATCGCACCGGTGGTCTTGACCGGCGGGAGTGCCTGCGCGCCCTCGGCCAGGCGCGACTCCTGAAAGTTCGGGTTTGCGTAACCCGTCTCGCCCAGCGAGTTCGTCACTTTCACCGGTGCCGAGCGACAGATCTGGAACCGCTCATCATGGTGGGAGGTCGCGTCGGACCAGACCCGGGCGCGTGCGGTCCAGCAATCCTGGTGCACGCCGTACTCTTCAAAGGTGATCGCAACGCGGGGCCACGCAAGGTGCCCCATCGAGGCCTCTCCCGACTGGGCTTGCGGGAAGAGTCCGACGAGTTGCGACGCGCCAGGCGTCAGCGGGCGGAACGCGTCGCCACGGCCCGACCCGGGATTGCTGATCTCTTGGCCAATCCGGTGTCCGGTGTCTTTGACCGCACCCCCGACCTTCTGCCAAAACGACGGCTTCGCGGTGGTGCTCGCCGGGGTGGGGGCGTCCTGGGCGACACCCATGGCGGGCAGGAGGAAGAGGGCGAGAAGCAGCGCTTTCATGAGGTGGACCCCTGTTTGGGGCGTCATGCCCCGGTCGGCCGTGATCCTACGATCAAATCGGCGTACTAAAGTGAAAATGGGCTAAACCGTTTTGGGTTGAACACTGACGGGATGCCAGACCGTCCGTCCAGCCCGCGTTCGCCCCATCGTCCCGAGAACGTCCTCTTGGCAAGGATGCTGCTCGACGCGCGGCTCGCCGCTGGGCTGACCCAACTGGAAGCCTCAGCTGGCCTCGGTGTCGCCCAGACCCTGATCTCGAAAATTGAGGTGGGTGAGCGGAAGATTGAGCTCGTCGTTGTGCGGGACCTATGCCGCATCTACGGTGTCGACTTCCTCGATTTCGTGGGTGAGTACGACGCAGCCGCACGAAAGGGCCGGGTCACCCCGGCATCGCGGCTGGTCCGGAAAGACAAGGGCTCGCGCCGGCCGTAGGGCGTGAGGGCCGGAGGACGGTCGTGCGACACATTGCCCTCCAGTCCGTGGCGCCGTCACCGGTCTTGCGCGGCCAACTGTCACCTTGACCGTACCTCGGTGCGTCTGAGGATGGGTCCCCGCGCCACGGCGCTCATCCAGGACTCGTCATGCCCAAGGGGCAATCGCACCACGCAGCCGACCAAGAAGTATTCCTCGACCTGCTCAAAGAAACCCGCACCATAGCGAAACTGACCCAGACCGCTTTGGCAAGGCTCGCCGGCGTCTCGCAACCGTACGTCAGTCAGGTCGAGGCAGGGAAAATCCGGCTCGACACGCTCCATCTCCGCAACTGGCTGCATGCCTGCGGGTCGAATCTGGGGCGATTCGGGAGAGCGCTGGAAAAGCGGTTGGCGCCGCGTTGATGTCCGCTCGTGGTTGGCCGCATGGGCAATGCGACGGCGACGCGATGCCGGGCGCCCAGGATGCTCAAGGCATCATCCCTTCCGCGATCTTTAGCGGTGCAGCCGCGAGACTGTGGTCGTCGACGGCTGTGTCGATGTGCCACATCGGACCGCACACCACGATTCGACCCGAGAGCAGCCCGGACAAGGGCGACCCGAAGAAGAAGGGGGTCTCACCGACCATCGGGCCCTCGGCCCAGAGCACCTCGACTTGGCTGTCCGCCGATGAACACCGAAGCAGTGATGAGCCTTCCAGTGATACATGGTTGAGGACAGAAAGGGCAGGCGGCAGGGACGGCCAGACGCGTCGTGCACAACTGGTTCGCCGTTGCATTTCGGTTTCGACGCGGGAGCGACTGATTTCACCACCTTCATCGTCCAGCAGCTCGCGCAGGGTGTCCATCAGGTCGCGCCGGTCGATGTCGCGCCGTGGCCGCAGTCGCTGACGCAAGACGCGTTCGATATGCGCGAGCGATGCGTTGTCCTCGATGCCCTCGCTGGCCCATGTGGACTCGATGGTCCGGCAGAGGGACTCATGCTCGGAACCGGCCCCGGATTCTCCGGGAAAAGGTCCTGCGCGATGTGCCACCCGTCCGAACTTGTAGACGGCTCGCGAACGCTGGTGTTGCCGGAATGTCTGTCGCAAGACCTGTTCGACCAATTCTGCAGCACGGGAGCTGATTCCCGGCACATTGACCCCCGCCATGCGCCGGAATTCGGCCGAGATCGCCTCTTCGTGCATTTGCTCAAACGTTGAGGCCAGCTTGTGCGGATCCACGGGCCTTCGCGTGTCCGACAGCCGGTGAAGGAAGTGGGCCAATGATCCGAGCGCACGCTTGACCATGACCTGCTCGCGGCCGAGGCCCGGGATGTTGACAAGGACGCGTGACTCGCTCCATGAGGCAAATGCGTGCATGTTGCCAAAGTCCAGGCACTGGCCTCCCAGGGTGACATTCGACGTGAAGTAGCCACCGACACTCAAACGGTTGACCTGGGCGAAGGCAAGCTGACGTGCGACCAGGCTGAGATGATCCATCAGGGCAGCGTTTGCGTCGCCTCCATGTGGCTTGAGCCACGCGCGCACCATTTCCCGGCAGCGCAAGGCGTCGTCGGGATGGTTGACTGCACCAGGGACGATCGCGCGGGTGAACATCGGCGCGCGCTCGACGTGGGCGGCACGGTGTACTGCGGGCCGGACGAGCAGGCCACGGCGTACATGACCCGTGCGCCGCTCAAAGTCCGGGGCGGTCATCCCGGTATCAAGGACCGCAACTACTGGCACGACGCCGCCCGGAAACTCCTGCGCCGCCACTTCGGAGTAGAGGGCCTCCCGAATGCCTTCTTCCAGCGGCATGGCACCCGATGCGTAGTCGTCAGGGGCCGCCGCGCTGGTCAGGGGGGTGATGCCGATGCCTTTGACCTGGAACCGCCCGATGGTCGCGACCCGCCCACTGCCGCCGTGGGGGTTCATGCCGGTCGAGCTCCCATAACGGTCTGCATCAACCCATCGTACGTCGCGGCCCTCGGGCTGCTCGCCTTCAACGACGCTGGCCACCGCAAATGAGTCGAGCACCCACCGTTCGAACGCGGCCAGCACGGCCGCGTCCCAAGGATTGAGTCCTTGCTGTGCGAGCCATCGCCGGTTGGTCCAGACCACCCGCGCTTGAGGGAGATGTCTGGCTTTGAAGGGGACCATCAGGTGGGGAGCATCGACGCTGATGTCGGGGATGCGCTCACCGAAATGGGCATCAAACGACACAAGGTGTTCATTCATGGTCAGCGCACTTTCCAGGTCGAAACACGCTTCACGCGCCCCTCGTCATCGCGGCGAAGGGAGCGTGCACTGGAAACATGGGGGAAGAGCGTCCTGGCAGTCCTGAGGCAGGCGCCCACATCACCGTTGAGCACAACGAAGTCCAGGACCCAAAGGCGCTCGCCTTCGTTCCATTCGCTCAGGTGCAGGAGGACCTCTGGGTCCTCAATCAGGCGTTGCTCAGCCTCCGCTGTCAGCCATGCCCAGGTCATGTAGCCAATCATCTGGCCGTTGAGGTCGGTGAAGAAATGGACCTGGCCAAGGTAAGCGGCGGGCTCGAGCCACAACGTGATGCTCGCCACCGGATACCGGCAATACGTGTCATTGCGCATCATGGCGTAGACGAATTTGCCGAGTGCTTCGAAGTGCTCTTGCATAGGGGGAGTGGGGTGCGCAGGATGCCTGCGCACCCGTTAGGTCAGTTGCAGGGTTGGGGGCGCTCGGACATCACCGGGGAGTCCTGGAAGTAGGCGTTGAACGTCGACTGTGCCCAGGCATTTGCGTCCGCTTCAACCTTCAGTGGAAGCGGGCGTTGTGGGTCGACGGCGACCGCATCGAGCACCTTTGCGTAGTCGCCGGTCGCACCGAGGCGGGCAAGGCGGTTCATGCGGTAGATTTGCACGGGGTCCGCATTGGTCAGGGTGGCAAGCAGTCCCTCACTGTGGGCCAGCACCGACTGGGACGTCATCAGCACAGCGACGATTCGCCAGTCACCTCGCTTGAGAGCCGCATCCGCATAGGCTGCTGCCTCGTCCCTGTAGGCGACCTCCTCGGCTTTGCTGAAAGGCCGGCCGAGATGGAAATTCGATTGCACGTAACACAGCTGCGCATCGACGTCGCCCGCCCGCGCTGCAGCAACCGTCTGCTCATAAAACGCGGCCTCTGCTTCCTGCTGGGTCATGCCGGCGCAGCTACCTAGAGATTGCTGGGAAGCTGCGATGCGCGCAGGAAAGCTCTCGACACGGGCACGGCATTTGGCCTGTGCCTCAGGATATGCGTCGAGCTTGTCACACGCCTCAATCTGCTGACGCTGCTGCGCCACGTCACGCAGGGTCGAGGCGCACAGCTTGTCCGATTGGAAGCGAGCCAGCAATTGTGCCTTGGCCTCGGCGGGTGTCGACGAACCAGATGACTGCGACTCGCCACGGGTCGGCTTCAGCGGGTTGACGCCGGCGGAGGGCGTCGCTGCCACGGGCGCCGACTGGCCGGATTCTTCTGCCTGTATCGGGGCAGACCCGGCATAGACAAGAATCACCGCGGTGGCGAGGGCACAGGCGCCCAGCGACCCGAGCAATACCTTCGATTTTCGTTGCATGGCGCTCATGTGCGAGGTCCCGTGTGATGAAGGGCGGCCTGGAACTGGCGACGGGTGAAAAAAGGGTTGGTAAACATCTCAGAGCGGCCCTCCGCATCGTGCACCGTTGTCGGCGGCAAACGCGGCCCAAGCGGCCTGCGCATCGGCCTCCGCCTGACCTTCATCCGCAACACCGAAGGCGTGGCTCTCTTCGTGGGCGACGGTATCGAAGATGGCCTGGAAAGTCCCGTAATTGGACGTTCCCCAGCCTTGCTCGTAAATCGTAATGGTAGTGCCATGGGTGACACCAGCGACACCCACCCAGTGGTCACCTGAGTTCGGTCCGGTTGTCTGGGGGCCACTCAGGTGGATGTTCGAACCTGGTAGCATCCAGGTATAGAACTGCTTGTACGTGATGGGGTAGGCCGGATTGACGCCGTACTTCCCGTAAAGCGAGACGCAAGACTGGATGCGCGCCTGCACTTCCACGGAAGGCAGTGGCGTCGTCGCGTACCGGACGACCCCGTCCCATCCAATCGACGAGAGCATGTTCCCGTTCGGAAGGATGTAGTACTCCGGGACCGCGCCCGACACGGACGTCGGGCTGTAGAACCCTTCCACGAACACAGTCTCCAACGGGTAGTTGCAAATTTGCCCCGTCATCTCACATCCATCGTCGGCATGGGCGGAGCCGACCATGAGGGTACCCACCAAAACGGCAACCTCAGCTGCCTTTATCCGTCGCATCGCTTTTTCTCCCAGCAAGCGAACTGTGCAGATTTGGCGTCGCCCCCTGTGTCACCGCTTTACCAGCGATGCCGGCGCCCGCTTTGCCGCGCGACCTGTAAATGGAGGTGGCAACGGCGCGTGCAGGCTATCGGCACACCGTAAGTTTTCTTGTAGGGTTTTTCTTACATCGACCGTAGGAAAATGCCTACCGACTGTTACGCATGGATTACTGGATTCTCCACGCGTGGCAGCCTTGTTTCATACGTGTCGCCGGTCACAGATGCACTCATTGGTCGCATCATTTTTCCGACGCCCACGTCTTGCCTGCGCAGGATTCGCCCGCAACAATTCGCGCATAGCCACGGCAGGCGACTGATTCGGTGAGACAGAAAATGATTCGCGAAGTCGTCCTGGCCCCGCTGTCGCGTGCAGACGTCTTGAGGCGTATTTCGGGTGATTGCGCAGACCTCCACGCTGCGCTTGGCGCCTTCCGTTCGCGGTTTGGAGAAGCGCGGATTTGGAACGTCCATACGACCGAGTCGGGAGGTGGAGTGGCTGAATTGCTCAGATCGAACATCCCGTTGCTCAGAGGACTGGGCGTGGACGCGCGCTGGATCGTCTTTGCCGGATCCGACGCGTTCTTCCGGGTGGTCAAACGTCTTTACCACGCAGCCTATGGTTTGCCCGGGGACGGTTCGCCGCTCGGTGAAGCGCAACTCATGCTGTTTGGTGAAACGGCGATTGCTGGAATGCCAGAGCTGGGTGCAAGGGTTCGCCGCGGGGATGTCGTGATACTCCACGACCCCCAATCGCTCGGGTTCGCGCCCCTGCTTCGCCGGCTGGGGGTGCATGTCGTCTGGCGGATGCACCTGGGAACGGCTGCGACCAACGAATTTACCAATGAGGCGCGGTTTTTTTTGGAACACTGGACGGGCGCACTCGATGCCGCGATTTTCCTGCACAGGGACTATGTCGGGGCCTGGGGCCTGCATTGCCCTGCGTCAGCCGTCGCACCCTCCATTGATCCATGGAGTCCGAAGAACCGCCCACTCGGTGCGGAAACCGCGCAAAAATTGCTCGGATCGCTCGGGCTTGCGCCGGGCAGCGCACGCGGCGAACTGACCCGGTCGTCGCACCGGAACACATCGTGCAGGCCCTACATCCTGCAGGTGGGCCGTTGGGACGAGGCAAAGCAGCCAATGCAGCTCGTCGACGAGTACCTGGCACTTTGTCAGACGGCCGGGTGTGACGACCTGACCTTGGTCCTCGCCGGTCCGTCGCCCGACGCGGTGGCGGATGACATCGAAGGACGCGGAGTGCTCGACCGGGTAAAGGCAACGCTCAACGCGCTCCCGGACCGGTTCCGCACGCGCATCCGCGCGATGGACCTGTCCATGGCAGATTCTGAGGCCAACGCCCGCATGGTCAATGTCCTGCAGGCGAACGCACGCGTGGTGGTCCAAAACAGCAGTGCCGAGGGGTTTGGGCTGACCATCACCGAAGCGATGTGGAAATCACGGCCAGTCGTAGTGCGCAACGTCGGTGGCCTCGCCCACCAGGTCGAGGACGGGGTCAACGGGCGGGTGGTCGACGCGTGTCAACCCGGCGCAATCGCTGGGGCCGTCTCCGAAGTCTTGTGGTCACCCCAGGTGGCACACCGGCTCGGCCGTCAAGCAAGGGAGCGCGTGAAGCACTCGTATTTGCAAGGGACGCACATGGCGAGATTCTTTCGAGCGCTGTGCGCAGGGTTGCAGGGGGAAGACCCGGTTTGCGCGGAGGATTCGGAGGGGTTCCGGGACATTCCTGGGTGACCTGCAAAAAAAAACCGCACCCCGGAGGGTGCGGTCACGTTGGCGGGGCTCATGCGGCTTTCTTCGGCTTTCTGGTCGTGGGGAACACCGCATCGAGTCTTGCCTTCCTTGTCTGTTCGGCATACGCGATCCGGAAATACCGCTCGTACCGGGCCGGGTCATGGGGCGTCATTTTCACATCCGGAAACCGGATCCGGTGCAGATGCTGATGCTTTTCCCGCAGGTCGAGTTCCTGCGTGTAGGTCCTCCGCAGCAGGGAGTTCCCCCAGTCGTGCCCGAGCAGCGCCATGATGTGCTCGTCGCGCAGCTCGGACCGGTCGGCCAGCGTCGCGAACGTGTGTCGCAGACTGTGGAAGGTTTTCTTCTTCGATGCAATCCCGCAGTGCTTGCGGATGTAGGTCGTAAACCACGAGGCCAGCCGCCGGCCGACCCCGCCCTTGCTCGGTTTGAGATCCGGAAACAGCCGGAGAACCCCGGCGTTGCGGGCCTGGGCGACATACTCGAGGAAACCCGCCTTGATGAGCGCATTGTGGACAGGCGTCCTGCGCCGGGAGGCCTTGTTCTTGACCCGTTTGCCGGTTTTCTTGTCCGGGGCGATGTCGATGCACCAGATGCCGTCGATTTTCCGGACGTCGTCGGTCAGGAGCTGGGCGATTTCCAGCTGGCGCATGCCCGCAAAAAGCGCAAGGCGAAGCGCCCACGTCTGCCACGGCGCGCCGAACTTCGCTTCCCGCTTCGGGTCGAACATCACCGCGATGTCGGCAGGGTCAAACCAGTCTCGCTGGCCACCGAAGTCCTTGCCCGGATGGAACAGCTGGACGCCGAGCAGCAAACCCGGTCGCACCTCGTTTCTTGACTCGAGCCAGATGAAGAACGTGCGGAGCACGGTCACCAGCCGCTGCTGGCTGTTGAGCTGCCGGACTTCGGCACCGAGCTGCCCGGCCTTCCGGACCATGTCCGGAATGCTCAGGTCCCGGTATTCCGCCTTCGTTGCAAAGTTCTTGGGCATGCTGGCAATCGCGTCAAGGACGTTGTCCATGTCGTTGACCGAAATCTTCCCCGTCGGCTTGTCGCCGACGACCTCAAGAAGCACGCGGAAGGCCGCCTCGTGCTCCTTGACGTATCCGTACGTGAGCTCCTTGGCTTCGATGAACTGCAAGTAGCGCTCCGTCCGCGAAGACAGGAGTGCGTGTCCGTCGGACGGCTCGTCCCACGCAAAGTCGGTGGCAAGCTTGAAGTGCCGGTTGGTGCGCCGCGCCGCCGGATAACCGTGGAGCGCGTGGAGGGTCTGGGGTGCCGAAACGACGTCCTGTCTGGACATCCGGATGCCGAGCCGGTCAAGGCATGCGTCAACGGCTTCCCTGACCCGGGTCTCAAACGGGTCTTCACCAAGGTCGGCATGGCCCGGAGGGGAAACGCCAGGGGGGTGGGGCGCGTCCGGTGCATCCGAAGGCGCCTTGGGAATCGACGCGGCAATGGCGAGGATGTCGTCGTTGCTGAGTGAGGTGCGGACAAAACGCTTGATGCCGTCTTTGACGATGGGGACGCGGCGCGGCGTGCCGGCACTCGAGTCCGTGCTGTGCAGGATGTCGTCTTGGGCCTGTTGGGCGATGGGATGGAGCGGGGAGGTGGGGGTGGCGCGGGGCGTCTCCCCGATGATTTGCTGTCCACCTCGAACGTGGGGTGAGCCGCGGCGTTGCTGGGTCATGGTGAATCTCCGACTGGGAAGGGAACCTGCGGGGCAGGCATGGGGGGTGTCACCCTTTCATCAAAACGGGGATTTGGCGGCCGTCAAGGGGGTGTTTTCGCATCCGGCGTTTGACGACAAAAAGTAACGCGGGGCTGGAATGCAGAAGGCGGCGCACGGTGAAAAAAACGACTCCATGCGATCAACGGGTTAGGTCAGTTTTTGGAGATCTTCGATGCGGGATCAAACTTTTTTTGATCCCTTACAGCCGCGGGCGGGCTGCAGGGACTGATCCGCTCGCCATTCGGTTCTCGAGCCACAGTGCTTCGCCTTTTTCCAGGAGACGCCTCAGGGCATCGAGGTAGATGCGGGGGCGCGCGGGGTCGAACCGCGCGCAGACCTCGTCGTCCTGCGCCCACTCCGGCAATGCGTCATCGACGTTGACGCCTGTCCATGGATGGCCAAACGTGCAAAGCCGCCCGCCGCCGTTTTTGTGGATGCGTTGCTCGGCACTCGTCCAGGGAAAGGTCGCGCCAATGGGTTTTCGTGCGGGCAACGCCTCGACATCCACCCACTGTTCGACGGCGGCGCGGGACCCTTCCGAGCCGAAGCAGTCGAGCATGAGGCGATGGCAGCAGGCCGCATGGAGACGGAAGGTCGGCAGCAACGCCCTGTAGGCCTCTTCGAGTGCGGCAATCGTCGGAAAGGTCTTGCCGCCGGGAAGGGCGTAGGGGCGCCCGTCGAACGTCAGCCGGTACGCGGCCGTGGGACCCGACGCCGTGTGGGTCAGGATGCCTTCGAGCTGCAGGTCGAGGTTGGCAAAGTAGTCGGCGGTTTCCGCTTCGCGGTAGGTCCAGTCCATGGTCGTGTTCCGGGACCTCCAACCTGGCATGGATCGCGTTTCTGTCAAGGCAGGTTGAGGCAGGAAAAAATGGGCCCGTTCCTCATGCGCGCTGGAAGGCCGGAGGTCCTTTCTTGCCGCTTTTGTCCCGGCAGACCGGCCTATCCGGTTGGCTGGATGGTTTTGCTTCTCTCCGGGCGCGATGCTGGTGTGCATGCATCTGGAGGGACGACCATGAAGGGCACACCCGCGTTTGTCCGCGCCACCGTGTCGGTTGCGTGCGCCTTGATGATGACAACCCCGGCATCGCCGGCCGACGCCGGGGAGACATCAATGGCGCAGACGGCGCGCGCGGCCGCCGCCGCATACTTTCACCAGCACCTTCCCACGGCGCAAGGTCAGTTCAGGAACTGCGTCGGGGTGCAGCCGCCCAACCCTGGCTACGAGAACCGCGGTGTGCTCCGTTGTGACGACTCGAGGCTGGGGTTGCCCGCGGTCATCTACCTGCTCAATCCGTCCGCCGACAACCTCGCCGACCGCGTGGGTCATGCATGCGAAGCGGTCGGGCTCGCAGGAAGCCCCGGCTGCGGTGAACGGCTTGCAAAGCACATCATTGGACAGAACGGCGGACAGTTCCCCGTCGCAGGCCAGGTCATCGAGACGGGGGCGGAGATGCACAAGGGGGGGACAATATTCCGAAGTATGAGGAGTTCCGCGATGGCGTCACCGTCAAGACGAGTGTCGGGCTCACCGGGTCGCGTGCGCCGGCGAGCACCGAAGACCTCCAGCGTTCCGTGACCGCGCCGGTCATTGCTGTCTACACCTACGGCAGGATTGCGGGCGGCAGCGCGGACGATTACCGGGCGTCGGGCAAGGCACTCCAGGCGGGCCATGTCTTGTCGTCCGGCGTCACGGACGCGTGGCTCGTCACGGTGAGGGAAAACGAGAAAACCGCCCAGGAGACCGGCGAGGATGCGCTTCTGACCGGTGTGGCACGCCGGCTCTATAGCCGCGAAGGCCATTGAGGACGACGCAGGGGCCGTCGGTCAGGCCGGATTGCCGTCAGCTGCCTTTCGGCGCAATGATGACCCTGATCTTGATGTTCGACGCAAGCGCCTCGAGGTCGCGTTCGAGCCCGACCGGATTGCCGACCCTTCCTTCGGGGTCATAGACAAAGCAGATGAGCGCCCGGCAATCGGGGTGGGCCTGATACCGTGCGGCGTCGGTGATGAGCTGTTCGCCGATGTCTCGCTCGCTCATCGACTTTCGCGTCTTCTTGAGCTCAACAATGATTCCCTCTTCCTTCAACAAGAAGTCCACTCGCGACGATCCTCCCGCATAGCTGGGTGTCCATTCCTCGGGGCGCACGTCGTCGAAATGGAGTTTGAGCAGCGCATGGAAGAGGTCCTGCGCGTCATACTCATCGTCGACCTCCAAGGTCGGGCGGTCGGCGTGGCGAACACGGAGCTGGCGGGCAACGTAGTGGAAGCGCAGGCAGATGAGTTCCACGAGGGAGAATGGATCAGGTCTTGGGAGATCGCCGTCCGTTTCGTCGGAAGCTGCCGAACCGAATTCCCGTATCTCGTCGATGATGGACAAAAGCACCGCCCGTGCGGTCTCAAGACCGCCGACGTAGGCTTCATGGTACGCGCTGTCCGGCATTCCCGAAAAAACGACGCCGAGGCTGTAACGGATGTTGGCGAAGTCGGTTCGGTGACGTCCTTCGGTCCCGAAGATACGTTCGAGTGCAACTTCGGTATCCCGTTTCCATTTGATAAACGCTGCACCTCCCATGCGCAGCCGCACCAGGCCGTCAATCTCGTCGACCTTTGACTGGAGGATGGCGATCGCGCGGGCGCTTTCCATTAGGGAGATTCCTGGCTGGTTTTCAACGTTGCGTGGCTACAGCGCTTGGAAAGATACGGTGGCAGCAGTCTGAGCGCCATGCGACAAGGCGGGCCATGCATTCCGGGGAGAGGCCATGCACGCCGAATGCCTGACCGACGGTTTGCTGCTGCACAGATCCGTCCATGCCCCTGAGGCTCCAGCAGTTCGCCCCACCGCTTCCGTGGGCAACATGCGGCGGTGAGGTCCTGTTATCCCGTATCAGCCCCTGTTGACGAATCATTTCGGTGTTGCCCGGGGCGGCTTGCCCTTGGCGGATTTCCGCCGCGCGCGCGGTTCCGTACCAGGTGGAAGGCGCAAGTCGAGCACCTTCACGGATAGGCGTATCCGGTCGTCGTGCAGGTGTTCGACGCGTTTTGCTTCGAGGGAAAGCATGTGCCTGAGACCGTCAATGTCGAGTTGTTCACCAGAATCAGGATCCTGCCAGCTGGCGTCGTTGGAAACGGTGACGAGCAGGCAGCCGGCCTTTTGGGTCGGAGAACCAAGGTAGAGCGTCACGAGCTGCTTTTCGATCGTGTCACGGAGGTCCCGGCCAGCCCGTTCGTTACCAACCTTGAGTTCGATGACACCGGCTTCCGTTGACGCCGTGGAGACAAGTCGGACGTCCATCTCTTTTTCTTCGGCGGTCACCGATTCCTGCACGACGGTGTACGCGCCGCGAGCGACGGACTTCAGTAACGCCGAAATTTGGCGACGCATCAGCTTTTCGTTGGGCAGCGCGGCCATGGCCTCACGCGATGACGCCTCGTCCCGCAATCCCTCCTCGATGTCATCCAGACGGTTGCGCATCAGGGCAAACATCTGGTCGCGGGTCTTTGGTGGGACCGCGGTGCTCTGCAGAAGTGACCGCACTTGCGTCGGGTCGAGTGCGACACCGTCCGCCAGGCGTGCGGCCCCTTCCCGTGCAATCGCAAGCACCCGGTCCTTGTAGGCGGCCACCGCGGGCTCGGCGGCGATGGACAGTTTGGCCTCCCACGAGCCAGGGCCCTCCGTGTCAAAGAGCGCACCCAGGAGTCGGCTGCGCGCGAGCTGCGCATCATCTCGCGTATCAGGCGAGAAACTACCGCCCCTGACAACGTCGTCTTCTGTGCGTATGTGCCGGAAGGCAAGCCTTGTGAGGCGCGCGAGCGGACCCGGCCCGAGATTGGGCGAGTTCAGGGGAATCTCGTCGTGCATGCTCAGATCACCGAAGAGCCCGGCGAGAAGCCATGGCGCCTCCGTGTCGGAGCCATCGCCGCCGTCGCCCAGCCGGAGTTCGAGCATGTCGATGGCCTTTTCCCGGTTGAGCCTGAACAGTGTCGAGAGCCACTGGAGTGCCCATGCCTTGGTGGATCCATTGCGAAGCGACTGCTCAGCAACAGTCTCGAGAACCACCTGCGCTCGGCTGGAACCCCAATCACAGATTAGTTCGCAAGCAAGCCGCATGCTGTGGTTGGGTGCGCCGCCCGGCGTCTTGCCCACGAGGGCAGATGCACTGCTTTCCAGCCACCGCTCGATGTTTGGCATGAACAATGTGCGTGTCTGCTCGGGTGCGTCACGGAGATTCTGGAGGAGGAGAGTGGGCGGGTTGGCAGCGAGCATGGCCCCCAGCTCCTCGTCGACGTCGGCGGAGAGGGCGGCCAGGAGACCCTCGGGATGGACTCTCGCGAAACAATCAATCCATGCCGGAAAGCGGTTCGACTCAGCGAGCACGTAGCGGGCCGCGAGCAATGCCTCGTCCGTGGTCAGGCGCCGCGCCCACGAAGAATCCTCGGCTTCGGCGGCAAGGCCGCTCAATCCCATGAACCAGGACTCGTACCGTATACCCTTCTCTTCCTCCTGGCGCTCCGAGGGAAGGGAGGGTCTGACCTCCCTCCAGTGGCGCATCAAGGCCCCTCGCAGGCGGTCTGCGACGTCCTTGTCGAAAGTCGTCTCAATGAAGGTACGGTTCCAGTTGGAATTCAGTTCCGATCCCTTGGCCCGGCGCATCGCCCGCCAAAGATTCAGGGTCGTTGACCTTGCGTTGCCCGCATCGAACGCCTTGGCAGGGTCTGCCTTCACCCGCTCCCGGAAGCGGCGCCAGTCATTTTCGTTCTTTTGCTTCTCGCGTGCGCTCGCATCCCGCCGGAGCCGGTCAGCCTGCAGCCATTTCCGATCCTCAGCTTTTGGCTTCGCTGCCTGTCGTGCAAATTCGACCCGGGCCGTCAGGGCGGGGTCGTCCGCAACAAGGCGTGCCAGATATCGGAAATGGGCGCTTATCGTAACGTCCGGTTGTTTGACACCACGCACGCTCGCTTCCAGTGCGACGGCACGCAAATCGGTCGGGAGCCCGCGGTTGCCGGCCGCGTCAGAAAGCCATTGCGCGTCGCGTGTGTCGTCAAAATCGAAAAGGCCGTCCTGTGTCGCCCACAGGCGGCGGAAGGGTTCGCTTTCCGGATGGAATCCCTGATGCAGCGCATCGGTGGCAAAAAAGGCCGCTGCGCGAAGCGAAGGCGGCCAAGTCATTGCCATGTTGCGAATCGTGCTGACGGGACTCTCGTGGCGGTCCGCTGAAGCGGCAACCGCGGGGATGATCACCGCTGCAGCGAGGGCGCGGACATCACCATGACCGGATTGGAACCGTTGGAAACACGTCGCGCCGAGCAAGACAAGGAGGTCACCTCGCGTGGCCCGCAGGTGTGGCCATTCCTTGTGCCAACGCATGCCGTCCAGGACGACGTCGGTCAACAGGCTCTGGAACTCGGCGATGTCCTCATCGGACGCCGAGCCTGAACTGAAGTGGTTGACCAATGTCCATGAAACATTGTGCGTCGCATCCGACCCTTCCGGATTGACCCGGGCAAGCAGGGCGACCGTCTGTTGCACCGACATGTGTGCAGGAACGAGTCGGGCTGCAATCGCGAGGGCATCGTCGTCAGTCCAGGCGGAAGTGTGCGCAAGGTCGTGTGCAAGTTTGGCGACCAGGGAACTCGAGGCTGCGACCAGGACCTCGGCGGCGTAGCACCGTTCAAGCGTATCGCTCGCGGCGGCGCGTAGCACGGTGTCGGCGAGGAGGCACGCGTCGGCGGTCGGGTGGGCGGCCATGGTCCGGATGCAGAGCCGGCGCAGGTCGGGATTTGTCACACCGGCTTTCAGTCGCTCGATGGCTTCGTGGGTCATTTCCAGGGAGGCAAAGCGTCGGATCTGCTCCATCGGGAACGACGTTCCCTCCCAATGCAGGGCTCCGGCCCTGTCCGCGTAGGCACGAAATGCCGCCAGGCGCTCGTTCACACTGAGGCTTGCCGGGTCACCGTGGAGAAGCAACGCCTCGGGCTGACGTGCGAGGAGCTCACGGAACACCGGGATCGACCTCGCCGCAAGCCACGCTGCGGTCGGCCGCATGGCGGGCCGGATGGCGCGCAGGCCTTCTGTCGTGTCGACAAACAGGAGATCGAACACGTCCCGGACCGGGGTGCCGGAAGTAAGGAGGGCGTGCAGTTTTTCCGCAGCGAGATACTCGATGACGGAACGATGGTGGAAGCGGACCCTCCCGTAGCCTGCGTGGCCGAACAGGCCCCGTTCGAGGAGTGCCTGGTGTGCGGTCTGGGTCCAGGTGGGCAGCACCTCGACCGGGTCGATGACATGGGCGGCATCGGTTTCGTCGGTGCCGGCGCCATAGCGGATGAGAAGTTTCCGCATCAGGAGCGCGGACAGTGCGAGGGTCTGTGCGCCTTCGAGGGCGTCCTGATGCGAGAGGTCACGCTCCCGGTCGGGGCGGGGCTTGAGTCTCACGGTGATGTTGGCTTCGACCTGTTCGCGGTGGGAACGCAACTCACCAAACTGCGACCAGGTTGCCAGAAGCTCAATGAGATCCATCGGCCGGCCCGCAAATTCCAGCTCGTCGCGTTGCAGCAGCGCGGCGACAAACGCATCTGGGTCCGTCACCCCAAGATCTGCCGCAAAAACGCGGATGTCTTCCGGGGAGAGCGGAGTCAGTTTGACATGGCGGACAGGCTCCATTTCCACCGGGGGTGATTCGGGCTGGTGGTGCCACTCACCGGTTGCGACCCGGACGAACTCATGTTCTGCGTCGACGGACGGCGCTGTGGGTGCTGGGGGGCGAACCGGGAACTGCCGTAGAAGCTCGTCGTGGTCGAATTCCGTTGGACGAGAGGTGACCACGAGGCGTACGCGGTCGGCCCGCGGCCCGATTCCCCTGCTCACGGCTTCCAGGGCCGAGCGGAACGAGGCATGGGTGAGTTTGAGCTCGTCGACCGAATCGAGGAAGAACGTCGCCACACTGGTCGGATCGCGCTTCCATTCCTCGAATCTCTCGACCGCTGGGGCACCGCCGAGGGACGTGCCGAGTTCGGATCCAGCGAGGCTCGAGAGTTCCACATAGAACGAAGGCAGGCCCTCGTCCCACAATTGCTGCTGCATTCGCTTGCATTCGTGAGTCTTTCCCGTGCCAGCCTCAGCGATGAGCAGCACGCGTGGGGTCTCGAGGATCTCGGCCCATGTGGACGTCGCACCGAAGTACACGGATGACGACTCCCAGGTCGAATCGAGTGTCGGGACGGACGTTGCCGGAATGTCCACGAAGCGCCGGACCACGCTCGAGATGTTCTGTTTGCTCGCCATCAACGCACATTGCTCCCGGAAGTGGTCCTGGGTGGATTTGCCAGACGGCCATTATGCCAACGTGCAGGCGCCGCGCCGTCTGCAGGAACGATTGTTGTGAGCAACGCGCGCCCACAACAAAGTGGAGCACGCCAGCGTCTCATGGCGGGACACCGCACCATCGTGCCAAGACGGTTCGGCAGTGGGCATTGCAAGACAGCGTGGCCGGTAACAGCCGTCCGGGACGCGGGACGGAGATATCGCTCGGCTCGCCCGGCATCCTGTACCGCCCTGAATGCCACTACAAAAATTAGGTCAAAGGGGGGCGTATTTCAGGGTCCAAGCCACATTGATCCCCCGCTGTGAAGGGGCTGTCCGATCAGTGACTTGGTCCCGGTTCGGGTCCGTAGTAATACCGGAACCCAACCTGTGAAACTGATCCCTTTCCACCCCCTCCTGACCAACACTAAGTCGTCGTTTCCGGTGCATCCGGCGACGCCCGTTTTTCACGCCACGTGCGTCCCGCTCCGGGAGTTTGTGAAGACGGCGACCGCCTTCACACGCCCTCCGGACCGTCCGCTTCCATCCCACGACGGAGGCCGGTGACATGGCAGCCAAAGCATATTCCAGCGCCTTCGATTCAACCGACCCCGACGTCGTCATGGCGCTTGCCAACATGCAGTCCGTCACCCGGACAGTCCTGGTGCTCTTCCACATCGACCCATCGCTTGCCCGGGGGGTTGAGCGCGACCGCTTGCGCGTACTCGTCAAACTCGTCATGGCCAATCCTGGCAACGACCTCATCGGCTTCGCACTCAACGCCCTCCACGCGATGTGGGCGCGGGGCTTTCCGGTCGGTGCATTCGACGATGACACCCGACTCCTCCTCGATGTCACCGGGGCCAGAAGCCTTGTCACCGGTCTGCGCAAGGCGCTCGGCACCTGCTGGGCAAACCCCGGGTGGGAGCGGGATCACGTCGAACGCGTGCTGCTGCTTTTGGGGTACGAGGAGTCCGACGCGCAAAAAGGAATCGAATGATGGAAAGAAGAGACGCGATGAGGGGCAAAAGCCTGTTCGGCATGCTTCCGTGGAGCGCCCGGAACCTGTCGTCATGGATGGATGGCGAAGGTCGCCGCAGGTTCATCTTCTGCCGGACGGCGCCAATCCCGTTCCGGTGTGTCCATACCGCAGACGGAATGATGCGCCTGCTCGGTGCCGGCCCCCGACACTGGGAGGTCCCGGGGAAAAACGGACAGTCCCTATGGTGGCAGCCGGACCACAGACGGGTCTCCCTTACGTTCGAGCGCGCACGGGCGCTCTTCCGGATGGCCGACATGGTCGTCACGATTATCGGGGACGATGGAGCAGCAGTGGACGGTGGGCACTGCATCCGTGTGCACCGCGAGTCCTGGCCAGGCTCGCCGGACGATTTTTTGGACATGGAAGCGCTTTGCGACCACTTTGAATCGCGGTTCGCTGCCCGGCTCTGGACGTTTGAAACCTGGTTGCGATTGAGGCAAGCCCTGCCCGGACTTCCCCTGCAGGCGATTGACGAGACCCGGGCCTTTCTCCGGGCCCGGGGTACGCCTCATCCTGCCGTCCCGCAATTCCTTGGCCAGTGTCATCCTGCCATCTTCGACGACCCCAGAGGGTGCATCCTCTGCGCCCGGATTCGTCTCAGCGACGAGGGCTGGCAGGCTGCGGCGATTCTCTCGGTCGCGCAAATAATCGGTTTCGAGGCAGGCGGGATGGGGGCCGACCATGACAGGACGGGGCCGTGGCGCAACGTGAGGCAATTCTTGGTCGACGAAATCGACAGGGAAATCCACCGGCGCCTGCACATGCTCCCGGAGGCAACAACCGGGCTCTCTCGCAGGTCAAGGCTCTAGACGGTTACCCGCCGTGGTCTGTTCCGGGTATCCGCTCACGCTTCGGGCCCGGCAAGTCCCAGAATTCGATCTCGTCGTCACTCACGAGAAGGGTACCGATGCTCGGGGACCACGCGTCTGACTTCGATTTGTTGAACTGGGCACTGTGTTTTCCCACACCACCGTCATCGTCGATGCGCTTTGCCTCAAGCTCAGCGTCCTCCACGGTAAACAGCGGCTTTGCGCGAACGGATTGCTTTCCGTCATACAGCCAGAATCGTGTGCCGACAAGCGTCCGCGTTGACTGGCCACCGGGGCCCGGCGCCACAATCCATTCGCTCACGGCAAGAATGCCGACGTTCCCCACCTTTGCAGCGGGACGTTCTTCGACGTAAAGCCAGATACCGGGTGCCAGCATGTCATTGCCGTGAGTTTGGGCGTAATGGCCCGCATTGTCCGGCAGGAACGTTCCTCCGTCTGTAGGCCGATGCCTACACAATGACGATGCCTGGCGCAGTTGGCTTGTGGCAAGCTTGGGCCGGACGTCATTGAACACATTGGAGTGTGCCCCGAATGAAGCGCGACATGGATCTCATCCGCCGGCTCCTCCTCGATCTGGAGGCGGCACCAGGGGCACTCGACGCAACACACGTCGTTGTTGGCCATTCGCAAGCGGAAGTCGCCTATCACCTCGCATTGCTTGTGAAAGGTGGTCTCGCGGAAGGACCGCAACCGACGTCGTATCTCGGCAACAGCACGCAGGTGCCCGACTTCGTTCTTGCAACCCGACTCAGCCCGGAAGGGCATGATTTCATCGATACGCTCCGGGATGACACGATCTGGAAGACGGTCAGGGAAAAAACGCTGAAGGTCGGCTCGACCGCGACGCTCGAAATCGTCAAGGCACTGGGGCAGGCTGCGGTCCGCCATATGGTCGGTCTCCCGCCCGGTTGAGAGGCGGGGTTGTGTGCCCACGTCCGGTTGCACCGGCCGGAGTCCGGATGGGCCGCACCGGCCAGCGCCATGCAGCGACGCGGGGCGCATGGCACGGTTCTGGCCGCCGGCCGTCATATGGCGGTCGGCTGCGGGAAACCCGCTCTACTTCTTCGGCTTGTGGACCGGCAGTGTGGGATGTTTGGGCTTGTTCGGCGGGTCGACATGGCGGCGGCGGTCATCCGTGCCATCAGGCGTCTTCGGTTTGGGGCCGGGTTTGATGTTGTACGTCATGCAGGTTCTCCTTGCGGCCAGGTCGCTCGTTTTGGTCATCGCCAGACGGAAGGTTTTCGACGGGCACGACCGCCTCGCATTGATGCCACGGACGCAACGGGCTGTCTGCCCTGGCAATGCGTCGTACCGCAGTCCTGCCGAATCCGCACACCATGTCCTGCCGGTCGCTGCGGGCTGTCGTGCCTGATAGCCCCCCTTGACAGATCCCAGACCCGCGCCAGGATGGTGAAACAAACCAAAAAAGGAGCTCCACCATGTCAGGACGACAACAAGCACCCCTTGGTGCAACCGAAACACTCTTCCATGCCTGTGCAGCACTCGACCACGCCGCGATGGCCCAGGCGCTTGAATCCGGCGCCGACGTCCATGGCGTCGATGGCAACGATGACCATCCGCTCGGCGCCTTCATCCAGGCCTGGCAAAAATCGGACCTGCCTCCCGACCCGACACCCTTTGTCGAACTGCTCAGTCGACATGGCGCGGACCTGTCGCGGCCCGGGACCGGCGAGTGGGCAGGGCACACCATCGGTCGTCTCTTGTGCATCGACCGCGAGGCCGTCTTGCTCGATGCGCTCATTGCAGAAGGCATGGACTGGGATGACGACATCGATGACGGTGAACTCATCACACGTGTGGTGCGAAACCGGGCACCAAACCTCCTCGCGTCACTCCTGCAGTCTCCGCTGGACCTCGACCCCGACGCGACGGACGAAGACAACATGACCGCCCTCCACGCACTGGTCGACGCAAGACGCCCTGACCACGAGACCCCGGACGACACGATGGACGCGATGATGACCGTGCTTGTTGAAGTCTGCGCCACCGGGGACGTCCCGGACATCTACGGGCAAACCGCGGTCGAGCTTTTCCAGCGTGAAGCCCCGGAACTCTTCGATGCGTGGCAAACCCTCGTGCAGGCCCGGCACACAAGGCTGGACGCATTCGTGCTCGACGCCGCGCTCCCCGACGCACACGACGGGTCGGAGAAGGGCATCCCCCGGCTGTGACCGACGGAGACCTGGGCAACCATCGGGCCGGTGGACACTTCGCCGCGTCCCGGTTGCCGCCAGCCACGGATTTGCGAGTGTGGGGCATGACAGGAGAACGACGATGATTTTTTACCAACCGCGCACCATGGCGTATTTCAGCAAACTTGGCCTGAGACTCACCACCCATTCCATCCGTCGCGCCGGCCGCGGTATCGACGTCTGGCGGCTGGAGAAGGGCCGGCGCGTGTACCGCATCAACGGGAAGGGCAACTTTGCCTCCCTGGATGCCCTCATGCTTGCCTTTTACTGCATGCAGCCGGTCTTCGAGCATCGCTACCGGCAATTCATGGCGTTTGCCGAGGCGTCCATGCACTGGCACGACCATGAGCGCGACGGCGTGCGCGCCTGGGTCATAAGCGGCGCATCGGCCGTTCGTCCTCTTTTCCTGGGACACGAGGACCCTCGGCCCGGTGAGCCGTGGGCACGGCCTTACTTCCGCTGCACCGGCATGAATCATCGCGTCCGTCTGCTCGGCGTGTACTGGCAAGACGCGCCGCCGCCGCCCCTCCCGCCGACGTCGGTGACCGAAGCTGATCTCGACGAACCCGCATGGCAACAGCGGGCCTTGAAAACGGCCCGGTTCGACACCCAGATCCCAGCGCTGTTCTTCCCGGCACTCCTCCATCTTCTGGACAATGTCGAGCAAGTCATCCTCGATGGAAGCCTCGCGCAAAGCACCAACGACGCGTCCCCAGTCCGGACGCGTCTCTGACGCGAAGCGCCTTGCTGCGTTCATCGACCGGTATTCCCAGCGACGGACGGCTGGTGGCGCACTCGACGTCCGGTCGTGACCACAACGTCCGTCATCCCGGTGGGTCAGGCCACGCCTCGTGCAGGGAAGGCGTTTCGTGTCTGCACGGTCTCTCGGTCCCTGCCATGCCTGCCGGTGCGACCGATTGCCCACCGTCATTCCCCTTGACCGGACGCGGGTGCCAGGTAGCGTGGGTGAAATCCCCAACCGAGCACCGCATGCCAGCCTCCAAAGCCGCCCCCTTGCCCCGCACCACCGTTCCCTACACCCGCGAAAAGTGTGTGCCCGACTGCGACGGCCACATCACCTGCCGGAACCTCGTCGCCCTTCGTGATGCCGTCACAACGCCCATCCACCTTGCGATGGAAGGCATCGTGTACAAACCGCGCAAGGCGCCAATGGCCCGCGACCTGACCCCGACATCGCTGGCCGTCCTCGTTGATGATGACCACGACGGCCTGCTCATGCTGCCGGCTGTCCTCCACCTGGGTGGTGACATCGGGCAAGTCGACTCACACGGGCGGACCCTGCTGCATTTTGCCCGCAGCCGCCGCGTGGCCCGCTACCTCATCGAGCAGGGCGTCCCCGTCGCACCCGGTACGCGGGACGTGTTGCTCGAGGCGTTCAACAAGCCCGCAGGGCAGGGGACCTTTGCCAGAAACGTCCGGCTTGGCGTCAGGGACCACCGCGGACGCTCACCCGCCATCCTCGCCTGTGTCCGGCACCACACGGCGGCACGATACGCGACACCTGATTCGCCCGTCATCCCGCCGGAGCGCTGGAAAGCGACCCTGCCGCGATATGTCTTCGACGGCATGGAGGACCTCGGGTTCGACCAGATTGCCGGCGGGCGGTCCGGTCACAACCCGCAGGCCCGGCGACCGACGCTGCGCGCGGCGCTTGCCGTCGACGCTGAACTCGATGTTGCGCTCCGCGAATGCGAGCCCGCGCGCGTCCGTGCCCTGCTGGCGTTGGGCGCCGACGGCAAGCGGCCGCGGTGCAGTCATGAAGTCGACTTCGGGCAGGGCTTCCGGTCTGTCGACGGATTCAGTGCGACGGCCCGCGCCGTCCTCTCCGACTGCGACTTCATTGAGGACGAGCGGCGAATCAATGGCGTCCACCGGAAGGTCAAGAACCGCGACCTGTATCTTCCGGGGTTTCCCGGACACGTGGATTTGTCCGGCATCCACGGGCCGGGTGGGCGCACGCTGATGCATTTGGCCCGCGAGAAAACGGTGGCCGAATGGCTCATCAGCCACGGTGCGCCCTGCAACGGTCCCGATGACATGGGCCGCTTGCCCGGCGATGTCCTGCCGCCGGAGGTTGCAGCCATCGTCAACGCGCACATGCTCGCGACGCGCTTGCAGGGTGCCAGTGCAGCCGCGACGGCGTCCAGGAAGCGCCTCTAGCGCCCCAGCGGGTGCACGCGGAGTTTGGCAACGCTGGACTTGCCGATGGTTCGGGATTGCCGGGGGGAGTGGGCCACCCGGCAATCCGTCCGGCGTTCAAACGGATGATCCGTCCCATCCGAATCCGGCAGTCTATTTTTGAGGCTTGTGAACGGGCAGCGTCGGATGCTTGCCCTTGTTGGGCGGGTCGACGTGGCGGCGGCGGTCGTCCGTGCCGTCCGGCTTTTTGGGCTTCGGGCCCGGCTTGATGTTGTACATCATCAAAAATCCCCTGGACAGTGGAAATGTGCGCGACGCGCGCGCTTGCAGAGCCTCATCCTCGGTCAGGCGGGGCTCGCAAACACGATGCCATGAACCGCTGGCCATGTCAGGGTGACGCGCAACCGGACGCTGTGCTTGCCGAATCGGCACATGGGTTGGAGTAGGTACCCATTCCAACCCGTGTGTGTTGCGGCGGCGGTGCCTTGGAGGACGCGTTCAGTGCGAGCCAGTTTCTCGTCGCGCATTCGCTTCAGTTATCAGGCACTCCGCGCTCGCTTTCTCGTCGCGCAATATGCCTCGCCTAGAACGCCCGAGTTGGTAACGCGACGTTCAAAGTCGCGTTGTTCACTCGCTCTCTTTCGCGTCGAAAAGCAGCTTTTTTGCAGTGCTTTTGAACCCCTTGACAGGTTCGGAACTGTTGCCAGGATCAATGGACATCAACCAACAGGAGTTCCCCATGAAGACCTCAAGAGGCACGCCATCGGCACCCCAGATGCGCCGCTATTTCGAACAGACCGGTTTTGTCCTGGAGCACCGTGTTGGAGCCAACGGTAAACCGGAAGCCTGGTGGCTGGCCGACGTCGATGAAACACCCTATCCGATGCCCGCGCACTGGCGGCCCCGCTCGCTGCAAGCCGGCGAATCGACCGACGAAGTCGCCGAGTTCCCGACCCTGGCCCGTCTGTGGCGCGCGTGGGCTGCAACCCAGCAGCGCTTTGCCCGGGAGGCTCGTTGTATTGAGCTCATCAGGGAGCATTTGGTCAATGCCTCGCCAGAGGAGCGGGCGGAAGTCGACCGCTGGATCGACCTAAATGGCGAGCCGCGCGAGTGGTATGGCAAGAAGATCGTGGACATCGACGAGACCCGTTGGCCCTGGTGTGCCATCCGACAGCGGCGTGCTTGGCACATTGAAGGAGTCGGTTGGCCGTGGTCGACCATTCCCGAGAGCCCGGCTGACGGGCTCGAGATCCAGCGGCGCGAGGGCTGGGCGGACGATGCAGTCAGGCTGCACTGGTTTGACATGCGCTATGCGGTCTCCTATTTCACCGCCGTCCGGGCAGTCATGGACGGGACCTTGCAGGAACTCGTGAGCGGCAGTGGCGCGGCGTGCGATGAGGATGGTGGTGAGGGCGACGAACCCGGGGCTGGAGATGTCATTGATGGGCCCTCGGCATCAGTGGCCGGGACGGAGGGAGGCACCAGTGGCAGCCCCACCTTGCATTGAGGCCGGTGTGGGCAGGTCCAATCCGGTCGGCGCGGGCACGGCAGTCCCCACCAAACGTCACACGTAACGTTTATGGGAACGACATGTCACGCCTTTGCATGCGTCTGGTGGTCAAAATCCGGTGCACCCCTTGACGATCGCCAGTTCCTCGTTAACGTGGAAGGAGTACCTCACCTGGACACTTCCGTGAACGACCTTGTCCGCCTTCCACCGACCACGCTGGGGCCAGACACCCCTGGCTTCGACGCGGCCTATGGCCTGGTCCAGATGAGCCGGAAGACATTGCGGGAACGGTTCACCGCCGCGGAACTCGAGGCCCTGGGATACAAGTGGCTCGACGAGGCGCGATGGGCGAATGGTGGGCCGTTCGCGCCAACTGACATTGACCTGATGCCAACCCTGCATCAGACGCTTGAACGCGCCATGCAAGAGCGGGAGATGGCCACTGTGCGTGCGGTGCTTGAGACAGGCCTCCGCACGGATCTCGAAGCCATGAACTACGGATACGATCCCACTGGCGAGGAGCCTCCCCAGATTGAAGACATCACCGCGATGGTGTACGCCACACTGCTCGATTCTGAACACCGTGAGCTCCGGTTGCTGCCGTTGCTTGCCCAATTCGGTGACATCCATCAGGTCGACACCCACGGTCGGACGCTGATTGCATACGCCCACCATCCTCTGGTCATCGGCTTTCTTCTTGAGGCCGGCGTCCGCCTCGACGTCATCGACGAGGACGACGTCCCGGTCACCGAATACCTGGGGCCTCGCATTGCCCGCGTCATCGAAACAATGGTTCTCGAACGGGCCCTGCCGGCGGGACGCACACGGGATGCCGTGCCCCGTCTCTGACTTGTGGCCCTGCGCACAAGCGTTCCGCAGGACGTCCGTTTGCAGGGCGCGGAACGGCTGCTGAGGGCGCATTGTCCGGAGCGCTTGAGCAGGCATCATATCCCCTGCATCATGCCCGGGCCGATCGAGGCTTACACGGAGGGTGCTGTGCCCAAGGAATCCGTCATTGACGCTGTGCCGAAAGCCCTCTATGACCTGTACCGCGCTGCGGGCAAAGGGGATGACAAGGTGCCGCACGACGACAAAGAACAAAAACGGGCCCGTGATGTGGCCATCCGCTTTGCACGAAAGTGCAAGGCACGCGTCGAGAGGGAAGCGGGAGGCCCGCTCAATCCGCATGCGTTGGGGAGCAAGCGTGCAGTCGCCGTCGATGCCCTCAACCATCGGGGCATCCGGCGGGCGCTGTCGATGATGCAGGACGCCGATTGGGTTGGCGTGGAAGTCGCCGCCTTTGCCCACGGGATGAGCAAACTCTCCCTGGAGCGTGCCCTCAAAGCGCACTTTGAGCCCGAGCTCACCGAGGAAGAAAAAAAGCGCGGTGTGCTGCCACCATTGGACTGGCGTGCGCAGCTCATCGACCAGGGGCATGCCCGCCGCAAGGAGCACAAACGCCGATGACGACAGGAAAGGATGCCCCGGCAGTCGGGAGGGTGCCGCTGCCGCAGTCGGTGGAGTTCGAGGTGCGCTGGCAGTGGGTGCGCAACGATCTGAATGCGATTCTCGGTGGGACACGGCACTTTGCGGCCGTGGGTCAGCATCCCGCCGTGGCGAAGGTCGGGGCGGTGGCTGCGCCTGTTGAGGGCGACGAGACCCTCGACCCGGCCAAGGTGCTGGAGCTTGGCATCGAATTCGTCGTACGCCTCGCCGCCGACGGCACGATTGAGGCCGTCGTCGGGTCGCCGCTTGTCCCCGGTCTTCCCCCGGAGGTGCTCGTCGAGGCCATGCGAGGGCAGGGCATGGCCGTGCGGGTGATGTCGGCGTTCGAGGCAGTGACCTTGGCATGGGAGGACACCAGTGCGCGCGAGCCATGGGTGGACCTCGTCGAGAGCGTACTGGAGGTCATGGTCGAGTCCGTCCGTGCGGGTGACGCGCTGACGCTGCGCCGCGTGCTCCTCAGGGACCTTCCGGAGGCCTCTGGCGAGACGTTCCGGACGCCGCTGTGACGACAACGTCGCGCAGTTGGCTCGTCGACGTTCGGTCGACTGTCGGTTGGGCTCAAAAGTCCGAGTACCCTTCACGCAAGATGGCCCGAACGGTCGAGTGCCACCGGACGTTGCAATCGGAAATGCGGAGAACCCATGCGTATTCGATATACCGTTCCTTTCACCACAAAAACGAGGATCCCCGACCACTGGCCGTTTCCCGTTGCGGGCGGCATCTGCCGCGTCATTGAAAAAGACGGGTTGGCACAGGATCTCGAAGTGGTCTTCAACAACCAGCCCATGACCCTTGCACCAGCCATTCGTCCGGCGGGTGACGGCGTGGCAATGTTGGAGATCCACGGCCGTGACCACCAGGTAGGGCACCTGCGCTTTCTTCTTGACCAGGCCATGGGATTTCTGCAGTGCTTTTTCGGTGTCGGCCTTGCCACCAGTGAGATAACGGCCGAGTTCGAGCCGGAGCATCCCGACGAAGCGGGGGAAATCCAGGTGCAGTCGATAAAGATGGGATTACATGAGCCCGTCCATCACCTCAATTTCTCAATGCTCACAAGGGCGGTCATGGCGGCGGCGGCCGGGCCTGCGCCTGTCTTTGAAGCCGCGCTCCTCACCTCCGCCCGGGATGCAATGGCGAAGCAACGGTTTATCGATTCGTTCCGTTATTCGTTCCTGCTTGTCGAATTCCTTTTCGGGGAAGGCAAGTTCAAGGGAGAAGCCCTGAAGGCCGTCTTCCGGAAAAGCCATGTGCTTACGGGGCTCATCCAGGAGATCATCACCACGCCCATCCCTTACCCCGATGCCGGACCCTCGCCCACGGCCACGCTGCTTGCTGCTGGACCGTCCGTCGGTGACGTCATCGACCATCTCGTCGACCAGCGCGGCTTTTACTTTCACGGCAACATCAAACGCAAAGACACGTGGAAACCCGAGCAGCAGGCCGAAGCCAGGTTGCTCGCGTTCAAAGCCATTGAGCTGGCAAGCAAGGTGGGTCAACGCGCGGCTGGCCCCTTGTTCGATGAACACTTCAATCGGCAACACTTCCAGACTGCAAAGGATTCAGGAGCGATCATCGTGTTGAACGTCAAAGCCGTTTTCATTGACCCGGACACCGGGCTCACCAACGAAGCCCACTTCAACTTCAGCTGTCCTGGAACAAAGCTGTCGGCGGCCTTGGTGCAAGGTGTTGGCCAGGAATTCCTTCATGCCTTCGAGCATCAGCACCCCGTCGAGGCTCTCAAGACCGTCACCTGCGTCAGAACAGACACAGGCGAGAAAGCCTTCGAAATGACGTTCTATTCCACCGAGGCGACAACGGCTCGCGGCAGCAACTAGCGCCCTGAGACAGGTTGCCCTGCCGGATGCCTGTCCCTGCCACCCGACGCTCTGCGAAGACCGGGGATCACGTTCGCGTTGGGCCTGATCCCCTCAAATGTCCGTTGCTCCCAAGCAAAGGAGCAACGCCATGACCCGTATTCCCAGGCCCACCACCCCCACGACCGCCCCGGCAGGAGCGTCCACCCGTAAGAAGCCGCCCGTCCGGCGCGGTTTCCGACATGACCGGACTGAGGGCGAGGAGACGTGGCTGACGCCCCGCTGGCTCGTCGACGCCCTGGACCTGCCAACCAATGCCGACGTCGACCCCTGCGCACCGCCCGTGCGGTACTGGAAGACGGCGCGGAGGCATTTCAACAAGCAGCAGGATGGCTTCAACCGTCCGTGGAGCCCTGACGACTTCTACTGGGTCAATCCGCCCTATGGCGCCGAGTGCGCCAAATGGATGGAAAAGCTCGCAAGCCACGGCAATGGCTTGTTGCTCATCTTTGCGCGCACTGACACGAAGGCGTTTCACGACACCGTCTTCTCGCATCCCAATACCAGTGCGGTGTTTTTCTTTCGCGGCCGGTTGAAGTTCGCCAATGGGGAGGGGGAGGAGGTCGGCACGGCCGGTGCACCGTCGGCACTCATTGCCTACGGCGCAAAGGCGCTGAGTGTCGTCCGGCGGGCCGTGCGGGAGGGCCATATGGATGGCCACCTGCTCGAGCTGACCCGCTGAGGTGTGTTCACGCACGCCCGCCTTCCAGAGGCTCGGCGCGATGCGATGCGATGCGACACGTCGCCAGCGGGGCGGGGTCGCGCATCGTGATCATGCCGCAGACGACACAGACGGCGTGGGTGAAAGAAAGGGATCTCAGGACAGTGGATGCCCCTTCAACCTGGCACGAATGGACCCATCGTCAAGCCACCCGGGCTGGGCATCTTGCCGCGCGAAGGAGCGTCCCGCTTGACCACGCCAGCGTCAACTCAACGGACGAGCCTGCTTCCATGGCGTCCGAGGTAGTCCGAAAACGTCTCCCGGCCTTCGACAGGCTCGGGTGCCGGCAGGGCGTACAGCCAGTCGAGCGCGTCAAAACCGGTGTGCCGAGCTCGTCGGCAGTGTAAAAGGAGGCTCGCTGTTAGGGGGATGAGGTGGGCGACCGGGGCTCGGTTCGCAATGTAAGGATCACGTGCCTCAACCACACCGGTATGCATCTCCACCGAAGCCGTTTCAGGGAATCGACGAGGGTCTGGTTTGCGTCGAAGCATCGTGGAGGTCATCAGCTCGTGATATATCCACGGGGAGGCGGTGGCCACCTTGCCCAGCTCCGGCGAATTTGCATCGGCAATGCTGATGGACTTCGGCGTGTCCATGAACATGAGCGCCTCACAGCTGTCCATTGCAGCGGTCAGGGACGTTGCCAGCATCATGTGGACATGGCTCGTAGAATAGTTGCGCTGCTGGTAATCAAACCCTGTCCCTGCCTTGTTCCGGCAATGTTCCTCGTCAATGCGGCGCAGGAGCTTGCGGCTGTCACCCCAGATGAGGGAGTCGACGAACGGCAGCAAGCCCAGCTCCTGGTGGAGAAATCCCGCAAGCCCGATGGCCTTTGCCTCATCGTCGTGCGAGTGGGAGATGAACACGTGAGCGTCTGTCTTGCCGAACCACTTTTCCCTGATGGCGTCGCCGTCAAGCACGCCGGTACTGATGAACTTGTCGAGCCGCCGGTGTGGCGCTGGCCATGTCGATTCGAGGACATCCCGGCCGCGCTTCGCCCACCGCGCAAACGGATCACTGTTGCCCATGGTGAGCCTGAAGCCGTTGAACATCGTGTCGTCCCTGTCGGTGATGAGCCGCTTGGCGGAGGCGGCGGTGTCCTGTGTGGGTGCGCGAAGTGTAGCGATCAAAAAACGCCCCGGCCATAGCCTGGTGCCGAGGCTAAAGGGCGTGGGAAAGTGGCCGATATCAGGGGCGCATGTCTTCGGATGCCGCCAGCGCCGAACGTGCTGCAGGACAACCACCATAAGGGATGACCATGAACATTGGATTGGGCGTGATGCTGTGGCTGGGTCTTTCTTCCCCAGTTGTTGTCCATCCGCCGGCCGCGGCAACGACGGCGCCCGCGTCGGCCGCACACTCGGCCCTGGACGGCGCCAGTGGGGCGCGCATGGATGTCGATGCGACGGCTGCATCGGCACGGGTGACCATCACCCAGACACCACAGGTCGCCGACAAGAAAGGGGATGACAAGCCGTTTTCATGGAATGAGCTCATCCACGACCTTTCCTGGCCGATCGCTGCAATTGCGATCATCTCGCTGCTCCATCCGGCAATCAAGGGCTTGCTGGGGCGGGTCTCTGATGTCGGCTTTGGTGACCTCAAAGCGTCCTTTGCGGCCGACAAGGCCAACGAAGGATTTTCCAGGGTGGTCCGCACGGGTTTCATGGGGGCAAATGACCTGGATGCCGTCTTTGACACCATCAAGAGCAACGAATGGGCGACCGTCGTTCTTGCGCGGATGCTGCTCCGCAAGGGCCTGCTCGCGCTCGGCGGTGCGGATGGGTCAACCTCCGCCTCCACGGGCCTGGAACAAATGATCGCCAAGGTCGCCGTCGACAGGAACCTCCCACCTTTGTTGGTCGCCGAGCTTAACCGCATGCGCAACGCGACCCACTACGCGGAGTGGTGGCAGGGCACCCCGCCCAAGCAAGGGGAGTGGACCTGGGCAGTGGCCAACGCGCGCCGTGTGGTCGGTGATTTGTTCAATGAACAGTCCATGTTTGGCGGCAATGCAACCGTCCAGGTCGCCAGCGCACCCGCCCCGGGGAGCACGCCCTGACATCCGGCGGTCGTTCAGGCCGCCCTGGCACCTTCGACACGCACGTGGGCAATCTGTCGCACCCGCATTGACGCACTCCCGCGGCACGCCAGGCTCAGAGGGTTCTCCCTTGTGGTAATGCCATGGTCCCGACGAGATTGTTCAACCCTGCAGCCCTGCGATTCGACGACGACGCGCGCGCGTCGGAGGGGACAGCGGCCCGTGCCACCGGATTGGCCGCGACCTGTAGCGACGTCCGGTATCCCGGCGTCGACGAGACACGCGCCTACTTTGCTTCATTCGGCCGCCATCTCAAGGCGGAGCCGGGCCCGGGCGATTGTGCGGGCGGCGCTGTGCACGTGTGGCGGTTGACGGACGACATCGGGTGTGGGTTCCGGATGGCGGGTCACTTTGTCTTCCCCACGCTCCGCGATCTTTGGCGCTGCTGGTACCGCACGCAGCCTGAGCTGCACCGGAGCCGCCGGTGCGTTGAAATGCTTGCAGCGTCCTCACTCGACTGGACGGCGGCGCAGCGGGCCGCCATGCGCGAATGGGTCAGCGACCACGTGGGCGAACATCGGCAGTTGGTGCCCGCTCTGCGGCTGGGACCTGACCGCGCCCGATGGCCGTGGACGGATGCTTGCTCATTGAGCCCCAGTTGCAGCATGAAAACGCGCGGCTGGCCGTGGAATTCGGTGGCACCCGTTGGCCCGCTTGACGACGAAGCTGTCGCCGACTCGGCCGTTCTCGCACACGAGTGGAAAGCAGAGGCGGCGCGCCTTGCCAGATTCGACCTCCAGCGCTCCCGGATTTTTGCTCGCACGCTGGGTGACGCCATCGACAAAATAGAGGCGCAGGTGCTCGAAGCATCCTTGCCTGCCGCGGCATACCCCCGGCTCCTGCGCCGGCTGTGACCGTGTATGGCTCACACGCTCCCTCGTATGGTGCTTCGTGCAATCGAGTCGATGGTCGCAGCGTGGAGGTCACCGGGGAGGACGACGCCGTCGACGGTGGTGGTCACGGTCAACAGGGCTGCACCGTTTGTCGTCACGGGGTCGTGATAGCGAACACCTCCAAGGTCGATGTAGAGGATGAGGCTCGACAGCGGTATCGCGAGGCCCACGGTTGGTCGACCTCTGAGAAGCGTATCAGTGTGTTCGTCAGCAACCTCGATGCAACCGATGTCCGACAAGGGTATGAAGATGTCGCCACCGGCCGGATATTGACCCGTGTCTGTCGTAAAGAGGACTTTGGATGTGCCGTCGGCAGTCCAATTGATGACAGCCTTCGTCAGCCAGAGCGCATTGTCCTTGTAGTCGAAGAAAAACTGGCCGACGCCCCTGAGGTAACCGGTCAGGGTCTGCGGGAGGCTGGAGGCAGGGAGGAGGTTCAAGGGCCATGTGACTTCAAAAAGGCCGCCCGCTGCGGCGTGGCGGATTTTTGAATCGGGCTTGAGGCAATCGAGGGTCATGGCGCCTGTGACGTACAGGCTGCTGAGCACGGCGAGTTCCATGTGACGTCCGACATCCTCCGATTGCGCGAGGTAGTCGACCCCGTCCCGGATGCCTGCGCGCTCGATGGCGGCCCCCCGGGCGTCGAGTATGCCTACGACGGCCTGCTGGGCACTGCCAATGGTCAGGACGTGGCCGAACACGGCTGATTCATGTTCAGCCACGTCCCCGTAGCTGAAGTGGGCGATTTCGGAGTCGGGAAGCGCCTGGAGAACAATGAAACTGACGTCCAGGCGCTGCTCGTTGCACAACGTCTCGATGCCTTCGTGGAGGCGCCTGGAATACGGAGTGTCTTTCGTTTGCTCTTCGATTTTCGCCCGCAACCATGTGGCATCCCGCACCGTGCCAGCGTAGACAATGCTGAGACCCTCCCGCAGACCCCAGATTTTCCGTGCGAATCCCATGGGGTGGAGCTGGCCTGCATCAGGCCTGGCAGGCTCTCCGTCAACTGGACCCTGGGCCGGATGATGGGCTGGTTCGTCTGTGCTCACGAGGATGTCCGTGAGGACAACAGGAAATGTCCTTGCAAAAAGCACCGTCGCTGAAGTCACGCCATATCCCTTGGGATTGAGTGGAGGACATATGGACAACGGAGGCTATGGCGCCACCATCGCCCACAAGCATTTAAGGCTCCGCGTGCTGACGATACAACGCGTCCAGCGCATGGCCCGTGCTCCATTCGCGTCCCCAGCGGGTGAGATCGGCGAGCCCGAGTGGCGCAAGATGGGCGAGTGGTGCACCGTAAGTGACGCGGGGCAGGGACGGTCTGCCCGACGCCACGACGCGCGATTCGATTGCCTGGTTCAACGTTTCAAGCCGCCCGGTGGGACGTTGCCGGATAACCCGCGAAGTGTTGAGCTCATGGTAAATCCATGGGGATGCCGTGGTGTCGACGGCACTGCTGGCATCTGCGACCTGGATGGAGGAGGGGGTGTTCAGGAAAATGATGCACTCGCAGCTATCGATGGCCGCCGTGAGGGATGCGGCAAGCATCATGTGCACATGGCTGGTTGAATAGTTCCGGCGATCGTAGTCATACGTGTTGCCAGCATTACTGCGGCAGTGCTTGTCGTCAAATTGACGGAGGAGTTCAGCAGAGTTCTTCCAGACAAGGGAGTCGACAAATGGCCTCAGACCGAACGTCTGGCGGAGAAAACCGGCGACACCCACGGCCATCGCTTCGTCGGCATGTGAATGGGACAAAAAGACATCCGCGTCGATGTCAGCGAACCAGTTTTTCATCACCTCGTCGCCGTCGATGACGTCACGCTCCACGAGCGTCCGGAGGTCCCCATCGACCTTGGGCCAGGTGTTGGTCATGAAATCCCGGCCCGCGTCCTCGTAGCTGGAAAAGAAGGTGACATCCGTAGCTCCCAGACTGAATCCCCTGTACACACGAGCCTCCCTGGTAAATAGCGTGGTCGTCCGGTCCGCTTTGTCGCTGACCAGCGTGCTTGGCGCATCCGTCAGCTGTTCTTTCCAAGCACACCGTTGGTGGGCAGTAGGCCCGGCATGCCGGGCCTACTGCCGGCATCATCGATAATACTTCAGGCGATCGAGCAGCCACGGCGTACGGTTTATCGAGCTGAACACACGCAAGGGGTTCGTCTCCTGGGCCTTGTGGCAATTGGCGATGGCGCCTCACCCGAATCAGCCGGTGGTAGCGTCCATGCGGACGGTCGCCAGGAGTTGCATGAACAACATCGTGGCGCCGACCGGGCCGAGGAGAGAGAGCAACGTCTGTCGACGGAGGAAGCGGCAAACCGGACAAGGCGGGGCAGGCAAGGTCCCAAGCGACAATGGACACATCGGCGAGGAGCCAAAGCACACGGCGGTGCGATGGGAGTAGCGTCGGCCGCAAGGCCGGGCAAGGTTGTCACCTGTGGCAATGCCAAGGGGGCCCGAAGGACCTTGGGGCCGCATGGCCGCCAGTCCGGACAAGACGACCATAAACAGCAGACGTTGCCCGTCACGTGTCCCGGCATCGACTCCTGTGGCCCAGTTCTTGGGGGCCATGTAGCCGATCGGGACCATCACGCCAGGATTCGTCGGGCGCACGGCCTCCCACCAGCGGCCCTTGCCCGCGAGAGGCTCGGCTGGCGTCGCGGAGGGCTCGGTGGCGTCGGGGGCGATTGAGGACGCGGGAGGGAAGTCGACACGGGGTCCGAGGGCGGTGGCGTCATCACCGAGCCGTTGGAAGGCAGGCGCCGGACGGTAGGTGCTGTAGAACCGCAGAGTCAGTCGCCCCCTTCGGACACGATGCCAACATGCACGTATGCAGCCCGACTCCGCGGCGGTTTCCAGGCTGCCCCAGCGTCCGTGCGGACCAACGGTCGTTGCGTCCAACGCGTCATTTTCCTCGTGACAAGCGCTGATGCGATTCGCTCCCAGGCTCGGCTCCAACGTGTCAGTGGACCCAGCCATGGCCGGGATCATCATTGCCTCCTTGACACCGTCCGAATCGGTGCTATCGATGGAGTCTGACCACGGGCAAGGAGGCCCCATGAATCTTGTGTTGCAACGAGCGCTGTGTGACGCGGCGTGGATGGGGGATGCCTGCACTGTCGAGGCCCTCATCCACCATCCGGACGTCGACCCCGCCGCCCATCACTCGACCGCATTGATGCATGGCGCCCATCGTGGGAAACGACATTGCGTGCACTTGCTTTTGCCGGTGAGCAATCCCAATGCACGCAACGCCGAGCCGCTCTGGCGAGCCGCGCGCTACCGGCGGGCGTCGTGTGTGCGACTCCTCGCGCCGGTGTCCGACACAACGGGATGGGAGTCCTGGCAGTGGGCCGAGTTGCCAGAGGCCATGCAGGCGTTGGTCCGGCGCCACTCGCCCACGGGCCGGACGTGAGCGGGAAGGGCATGGGCAAGGACAACAGCGGTGAAAAGACAAGCCGCCAGCAGCAGAACGATGACAGGGGGAACCGAAGCATGACCACAGACGATGATGGGACCGACACGCCTGTGCAGGCAGTGTCCGGACCGACAAACCGCCCGGGCGGACGCCTGCCACCGCTCCTGGCCGCAGTGAGCCACCATCCTGCGGTCCGTCTGGGCAGGGCCCTGGACGGAAATCGCATCTGGGAAAGCGCTCGCGCACACGGAGCGACCTTCAACGCAACGGGCGCCACGATGGCATCGCTGCGTATCCCCCGGGGCACCCGGCCGGCGCTCCCGGCGCTCGACATTCTCCGGCGGACCCCCTTGCTCGGTGGCCTTGGTCTGCTCGGCCCCTTGGGCGAGTGGCTGGGTCGCTATCCCGACCGGATGGAGGTCGCGTTGCCGGTGATGGCGGAGGAGGGGTGGTACCTCGATGCGAACATGCCGGCCGCGCTTCCAACCCGCTTTGCCGAGGCCGTCGGAAAGGGCGACGTTACACGGGCCGAGACGATGATGGTGGGCCATTTCGAACGGCGCCTCGATGACGTCGAGCTCGAACTCTGCGAGCGCCATCCGCACCGTGCCCATCTCCTCCAGCCCGCGTTCAATGCGCACCGCCGGGGCGAGGACGTGCTCGCCATCCCCGTGCTTTTCGCCCAGGTCGATGGCGTGTGCCATGACCGCGGGAAGGCCTTTGCCTTTTTTCTCCAGAAGGCCAAGGAGGCCCTGTCGAATGCGCTCAAGGATCACGCCCTGTCACGGCTCGAGGAAGTGTTGCTGATGCCATTCGGGCTCGAATCCCCTGTCTCCCTCAACGAGAAAAAACGTGCGGAGGGATTTTCGGGCCTCAATCGCCATCAGGTCCTGCACGGCGAATCGACCGGGTACGGAACGCATGCCAATGCCCTCCGGGCTGTCTCGCTTCTGGCCTATGTGTCGCAGCGCCTGTCCGTCCTCGACCCTGAACCGGACGGCTGACCGCGCGCCGTGATGGAAACGGCCGGCAAGGCATGTCGCGTGACTTCTGGCGCAAGCCAGCAAAGACCTTTCCGGCCAGATCCGCTCCATTTCCTCTGGCTCTCCATCGCTCGTATTCAAACCATCCATCCACCACCGGCCAACACGGCCAGCCCGACCGCAAGGACACGCCCATGCAACATCTATCCGCCTACCTGCTCGAAATTCCCGACTTGCCCGACCTGGAAGCCCGTGCACTGCACAGCCGCGTCATCGAAGCTGTTGACGAGTGGCTGACGCGCAAGGGCGTGGGTGACCTGACGGCCGGGGAATCGATGTTCGTCTCGAAAAACCAGGGGCGCGAGGGCACGGTGCGCCAGTCGTTCTTCGCCAACGAACAGGGGGAACTGCGGGAAATCATGCTTGAGGAACCGACCCATGACGGGCATGTTTTTCGCACCGCGCTGCGTGTGGTGCGTTCCGCACTCCGTGTGGTGGTCTACCTGACCCTGGCGGCCCGCAACGTCGACAGCATCATCCGGCCTGGCTTTGTGGTTCCGCGCTGTCCGGAAATCATCCACAAGATCCGCGACCTCCGGGACGACTGGCGCCTTGGCGATACAAAGCTCGGGCCGGCAGGCGTCGTCGAGGTCGATGAGGAGGCCGACGGCATCGCGCTGGCCGAACGCATCATCTCCCAGCGCCGCAGCATTCCCCTCGTCGCCGTGTCCCTCATTGACGGCAACGAGCAGTGGGCGGGCCTCTCCAAGCTGCTCGCGCGCGACCTGTCGGCGTTGGCCACCGTGGTCCGTGTATCGGAGGAGGCCGGTTGGACGTTGACCGAGGAGCTCGGTCGCAAGTTCTCCTGTTACGGAGGCGCCGTGCGCCTGTACTGGCCGGCGCTCAAGGGCACGGGCGACGGGCGCGTTTCAGGACGGGTCTGGACGCCCGACCAGCTCGACAGTATGGATTGGAACGGCGAGGGGATGGAGCGGCTGCGCAGCCAGTTGCGCATGACCGTCATGAGTGCGGCCGCACTCGGTGTCGAGCCGCCCTTCGAGATTCGGGAAATCCGCAGCTACCGCGCCCGCGTCCGCCTGCGCGAGCTCGAGGCGCGAGGCCAGGAGGCTGCGGACGAGTTGGCTCTCGCCCAGGAGTTCTTCAACGAGAACGAATCCCTCCGTGAGGAGATTCGCGCGCTCCATCAGGTCATCGCCCAGATGAAGGGCGGTTACGAGGCTCCGGTCGATGCCGCGCCCGAAGACGCGGACGCCGGTGAAGTCAGCACCGGAGACACCCCGTCACCAGCCTCAGGCGATATCCGCTTCTACAAGAAGAAGTACGCCACCCCGGGCTTCGATGTCATGGTGCCCATCGGGGATTGCGGTCACAACACGTGGGAGTCTGCGTTCAAGGCCGACAAGGCAAAAAAAGGCATCGCCCGACTCGAAGGCATCGAGAACTGGCAGCAACTCCATCATTGTGCCAAGTGCGAGGGTGGCGGCGTCTGGCGCGTCAAGTGGTGAGTGCCGGTCACATGGGGCAGAAGGGCGCCGCCCATCCGGAGTGGGGCTTGCGGCGGGAGTCTGCGGTGTTCATCGGCGACGTGCCCGTGTGCCCCAACCTCGTTCCGCATGCAGCGGAGATGGCGCTGTGGCTGGCGCGCGAACGCCATGTCATTGCGCTTGTGCCCGCAGACGACCAGGGCACGCCGGGCGCGCTGACAAACCCATACAGTGTGGATGCGTCCACCCATGCCTGCCTCATTGCCTCGGCCATCTCCACAGCGGTCGACTTTGCCGGGTCGACCGACGACATGGACGCCTTCGACGCGGAGTCCCAACGCGTGCGGCTACAGAGCGAACTGGTCCTCGCCTCCGCGCGGTTTTGCGAGGCGGTCATAAAGCAGATGCTCTATTGCACAGGCATCCCACAAAAGCTCTGGAAGCGCTCGAGCCTCGGCGAACTCATCGAATCCGACTGCCGCGATTGCCGGAAGGCGGGGCGGCCGCCGCACAGCGACTCGTTCCTGGGTGGGCTCGCTTGCCATTACAACCAGTGCAGGGTGCTCGATGCATGTCTCATCGACCACCTCGTTCTGGCCAACCTCAAGCGCAACACCGAGGCGGCGCATGCCGGCACACCCGCGTTGAACATTCGCACCGCGGCTGCCTCGCGCACAGACCTCTCAGCATGCCTCGATGAGGTGCTCGGAAACCTCCGGCACATGGCCCGGCACATCGGCGACATCGAGATGGCCATGTGCCGCGAAATCAGCCTGCGCATCGCCCGCTTCCCGCATGCCCCCGCCCTGGAGGACCTCATGGACATCGGGGTCAAGCCGGACCGTGAGGTACTCGAACGCGCAGCTGATGGCGGGAGCGCCTGAAGCCCGACAGGCAATCCGACCCCGCCCCATTGGCATCACCGACCCCGTACACCGCGTGCAGCGAAGACTCCCGCTCCCCGACTGATGAGACACATCCGGATGCAGAACGAAAATCCGCTTCAACATCTGTTCGACCGCCAGACGCTCGAGGCCATGGTCCGCATCCACCTGGCTCATCTCACCAGGCAGATCGAAGGCCTTGCTGACGCGCAGGTCCCCACTCATCTTGCCGACATCGAGGCCTGTGTGACCGACGCAAAGCGTCGCTATGCCATCGACATTCCCGTCCTTCGCCGCGACGCCGTATCGTATGAAATGAGGGACAGACCGGTGCCTCTCATCTTGGAGGACGCGCGGGGAGACAGGCGTACGTCTTCTGCACACCATTACGATTTCGAGGTGCCCTTCGAGGGGGCGGCGGTCTACTTCGACGCAACACCCGAGGGTGGGCTTTCTTGTCCACTCCAGGGGGGCGTGTCGAGGGCACGCTCAGTCCTGCTCATCAACGTTGTCGTCCCCTTGGGTCACGACAACGAAGGGCGCGCAGCTCGGGTGGAAATCGATAAACGACTCGACGCCATCGAGGGAGTGCTAGAGCGCCTGGACGGGGAGGCGTTGCCGCTCAGGGCGCGCATCGAACGGGAGTTCCGGGCGGCCATAGACGAGCGCCTTGAGCTTTACCAAAGCAACCAGGCCCGGGCCCAATCGGTCGGTTATCGCTTGAAGAGGCACACAGACGCCCCCGTCGTGCCGCTGGTCCCCAAACCCATCGTGTCACGGGCGGGTATTCCTGGAGCGGAAACCTCCAAGAGGCACGCGGGCCCCGTTCTTGCCGACCAGAGCTATGAGGACGTCCTCAAGATCGTCGCGAGGATGTCGCGAGTCATGGAACGCAACCCGTCGACCTTCCACAAGGCGAGGGAGAACGTCATTCGCGACCATTTCCTTGTCCAGCTCAACGGCACCTTTGCGGGTGAGGCACTGGGCGAGGCGTTCAACCAGAACGGAAAGACGGACATCCTCGTCCGCAGGGGGGATGACAACATCTTCGTTGCCGAATGCAAGATTTGGCGCGGGGAGAAAGAGTTCAGCGAGGCCATTGACCAGTTGTCGGGGTACGTCTCATGGCGGGACACCAAGACGGCCCTCCTCGTGTTCAACCGGCGAAAAGACAGCACCTCGGTACTCGGGAAGATGGATGCAACCATACAGGCGCATCCCTCCTTCGTCTCGAAAGAGGCATGGGCGCGCAAAGGTGCTTTCCGCTATCGCATGCGCCATCCGGCGGATCGCGACGTCCTGATGACGGTAACGGCCATGCTCTTTGACGTCCCTGCGCCCATCAAACGGAAAGGGGAGCATTGAAGGGTCGTGGGATTCAGGCTTGCCGACCGCTCGTCGGGAACGGTCAACGGGACATTGCTCAATTGCCTTTCGGAAGTCGGCGTTTTTCCATTTCGTCTTCAAAGGATGTCGAAGCGCCGTATTTCCCCATTCCGACAGTGAGAAGCTCGCCCGTCGTCCAAGTGTCAATCTCGTAACCGAGGTTCCGAAAGTACGTCTTATCGGTAGCGCTGAGGGCGAGCTGGTCAGGGCCAACATAGGAAAACATGTGGCCCGGGCTCGTATGAATCAGTTTGAACTTCAATCGGTTCCCCGCGACGGCAAGGACATTTTTCTTTCTCCGTGGCCCGTTTTCCCAGTAGCGGATGAGGCTGTCGTAACTGAGAATCTGGATACCCGTGTCCTCCTCCTCTTGCACGATGAAACCCATTCGCTCGGGTGAAAGGTTCTTGTTGTCCGACCTGCCGATGATGAGCTGGTAGCGAAACTCGAACGGCATGCGACGCATGTTGTCAGGCTTGAAGAGCGGTTCAAGGTGCCGCAGGGCCTCGGCCTCGTTCCTCTTGACAAACGTTCGCCAACGCTGGACCTGCGCCTTTGCATCGTTGAAGGCCTTCGTGAAATGCGGGTTTTGCTCGTCCATGGTGAAGATTTTTTTGTCAGGGCTTTCGAGCTCGACGAAGGTGACGCGCCAGCGGTCGGAGCTCTTGGTCACGAACGCATAATCGCAGACATGTTCGCTCGCAAGGGCATACTTCGAAACGACAGCCTGGAACTGAAGGCCATGGTTGAGGAGTGTTGTGGTAGGGAGGAGCTCGGAGTTCTCTTCGAGAAAGTCCTGTACCCACTGTTCCTTCTGTCGACCGTCTGGTGCTTTGCTGGCGAGGAGGGCAAGAAAACGTTCATTCAGCGGCTTTTCTTCAGACATTGATTGTATCCGGGATAACGGGGAGCGCCGGCTATCCACGGATGCCGCCACGTGCCGGGTGAATATATGAGCCCGAAGGCCCGAGGCCGCGCCCTCTGTGAAGACAGTCACGATACGCCGAGCGATGAAGCGTGCCAAGCCGCCGGGGGAAGGATGCATCAGTGACGCCGCTTCGGTGTATCGGTCTTGGAAGTTGAGCAAGCCGTGCTACAGCGAGAAGGTGATTGCACGCGTGCGCTCGTTCGACTCGAGCTTGGCACCTTGTTCCGATGCGGGAGTGTGGGCAGGTGGTCGACGACGATAGGGGGCGCCGGTACCAGGCTTGCGACGGTTTGGCACAGTCCGACCGAGGCATACTCATCGGGGACTGCCATGGCACAGCGATCGACGGGGCGGGCGGGGAGCACGAGGAACACGGGCTCGAGCGCACGGCCCGTGCCTGTGCGGAGACGTGGGCCATGCGTTCGAGGTGGCAGGGTGCTTTCGCTCGCCTCGTCAGTGGGGCGGTTCGGTCGACTTCAGGTAGTGCATCAGGGTCCGGACCGTGTTGACGACCAGCTCTGCTTCGGCCTGTGTGAGGAGCTGTGCGTTGGGATGAGCGATGCTCGCGCTGTTTCGCATGGCGTTGACCGCGTCAACCGCCGATGCCAACGACTGCAAGACGGCGGCCACGGGCGCAGCGTGGGGCGATGGCGGGTTGCCTGCGTGGGCCTGGCGATACGCCTTGAACGCCGTCGTGAGTGAGGCGTCCGGGGACAACGGAATGCGGTGGTCGGCGCAAAGCTGTCGAAGATAGCCGTGCAGGGCGGTGTGCAGGCGGTCGACCACGTGCACGGGACCTCCCGTCGACAGGAGGGTGTCGACATCACGCAAGGCGCGCCAGACGGATTCGCTGGCACGCTGGTCAACCGGCGGCGCACTGATGCGTGAGGTGACCACGCCGAAGCGCTCGAGGAGGTCGGGTTGCGTCGCCTCGAGGGCCGCCTTCAGTTTCGTGTGGGTCAGGAGCGCAGGGAGTGCTTGTGGCGTGCGGTCGAAGACGTACTCGAGGATGCCGAACACGCACGCTTCGTAGTCATCGTCGCCGAAATCGAGGCTCCGAAGCAGTCGGGGATGACTGGAGATGAGGTCACTGGTCTGCGTGGAATAACCGAACTCGACCCAATCCGACTTGGTGAACGCTCCAGCGATGGCACGCTTCAGAGCGAGGATGAGGGGACCACGCACACTCTGGTCCTGGAGCAGGTAAGCGTACCCGTCGGGTGACGATTGCAGTCCGGGCATCATGCCAGTGCGTCCTCGGCAATCCACTTCTCGACGGCGTCCTTGTTGAGCAAAACCACATGATGGCGCTCTGGATGTTCCCTCCAGTCGTCGGTCATGAGGTTGAGATGGCGGACCGTGTAAAAGAGCATGGCCCGGCGGCAATCGAGCTCGAGCGTGCCCGTGTCGTCAATCTTGTAGTCCTCCTCAACGATGAGTCGCTGCCAGTCGGCTAGCCCCGGATTGGCGGCAAGGACGAGGGGCACCCGAAGGTTCCATTGGCGGTCGTTGCCTGCGTCAACATAAGCCTCGTCTGCAGGCTGGATGTCCTTTGACCGGCCGATGGCGAAATCGCGGTAGCTCCGCCGCAGATGGCAAAAGGCGCGGACGTGCCATCTGAGGCCATCGAAGCCCAGCGCATGCGGAGAGACGATGCGGGTGGTCGGTTGGGGCGCACGCATCGAGTAGTACGTGATGGTCAGGGCCTGGCGCCGGTTTATTGCGTCGACGAAGGTGGCGACCCCCTCCGCATCAAGCGGCCGGGCAGGGGTGTCGACGAGACCGGCTGGAGGAAGCTTTCCGAAGAAGCTGGTATCGGCCGGGATGATGTGCATCTGCACGGCGTAGAGCTCATTGAGGTACGCCTCGGCTGTACCGGCAATCAGGCGGGGCCGGAACGCGGGCGTCGGGTGGTAGCGCTTGAGGCGGGCGTCATAGGCCATGTTGCCCGGGGCGAGGTCGTCGTAGTCGGCAAGATCCTTTGAGGCCTTCGGAGCCGAGATGTTGAAGAAGTCCATCAGGTCGGCCCGGTTGAGCTGGCGGGCGTACTGCAGCCGCGACTCGATGAATTCGAGGCGGCGATCCTGGCCCCAGCGGCTTCGGGTCGAGGGGGTATCGTCGTTCATGGCAACTCCGGACGGGCTGGTTAGCCTGAAGAGTCTACTAAAATAACTAAATTGAAAACACTAAAGTAAAATGAGTTACGTTACTTGACTGGAAGCCTGAACGGGATCAGGCTGTGTCCAACCGACACAAGGAATCGCTTCATGCTCCCGAACAGCCGTTTCACTTCTCTTTTGGCCGACATCGAGCCGAGCTCCACCACCAAGGGGCACGCTTCGGCGGCCCATACGGCGGTCCGCAGCCACCTTCGCTCGCATGCGCAGTTCAAGGACCGCTGGGAGGGGGACTTCCTCGCCGGCAGCTACTCACGTGACACCGCCATCCGTCCCCGCCATACGGCCGACGGCCACGATCGTCCGGACGTCGACATCATCATCGAGACCTCGTTTTCGACCTCGGATGCGCCGGATGATGTCCTCAATGAGCTCGCCGATGCCCTGCGCCAGACGTTCCATGTCGAGCGCATCAACAAGCGCTCGGTCCGGGTGCTGACGGCCAACTCCGAGATCGACGTCGTCCCGGTCGTGCCCACGGGCAGCGTCTTTGAGTTGCCCGACCGCGACCTCGGCCGCTGGAAGACGACCAACCCGCCGGGCCACAACACGTGGAGCTCGGACCGGAACAAGGCCTTTTCCGGCCGCTTCAAGCCGCTGGTCAAGCTCTTCAAGTGGTGGCGCCGGGAGAACAAGACCGGCAAGCGCCCCAAGGGCTTCGTGCTCGAGGTGCTCGTGTCGATGTACGCCCCGGTCAACGAGACCCACTATGGCGAAGCGTTTGCACGCATGCTCGAGGGTCTCCGCGATGCCCACGCCGCGCAAGCGGAGATGGACATCAAGCCGTTCATCAACGACCCGGGTCTGTGGGGCAACGACATCCTCTCGAAGGTGTCGATGACCGACTGGAAGGCGTTCATGGCCCGCGTCAAGTCGCACGCGGCGCTCGCCCGCAGGGCGCAGAACGAGACCGACGAGGCGGAGGCGACCCGGCTCTGGCGTATCGTTCTCGGCGAACGCTTCCCGAAGGGCGTGGCGGCCGTCGCGGCGAAGGCGACGGCGGGCAGCACCGTTGCCGTGGCACCGGTCGCCGCCTCGGCGTTCGTGTTTCCCGACGTCAATGCGACGCCGACCTCGCCGCGCGGCTTCGCATGAAGCCGTGGTTTACCCGCAACCTGAAGCGCGTGGCTGACGAGCGCGCGGCCCTCGCGTGCATCGAGGGGGAGGGATGGTGGGCCACGGACGGCTGGACGGGTGCACACGGGCGGCTCACCGCAGAGGGCACCATCTTCGCCGGCGGGCGTGCCGTGGAGGTCCGTCTCGTCTACCCCGAGCTCTATCCCCTGGTGCCGTGCTGGGTCGAGCCGCGGGATGGCAAGACGCGCCTGAGTCGTCATCAGTTCGGCGGTGGCGGATCGCTTTGCCTCGAGGTGGGTCCCGACAACTGGTCCCCGGCGGCCACGGGCGCCGACATGCTCCGCAGCGCGCACCGTCTTCTTGAAGGCGAGGCTGCAGGCGTGGAAGGGGACGTGCCCGATGGTCACCACGAGGGGGCCGTCCAGGCCTTCACCAACGGCAACCTCCGGGTGCTGCTCGGGCAGGGATGTCTGGCAAGGATTGGTGCGGGTGTCTCCGTGGCGCTCACGGGCTACCGCTATGCCCACCAGGACAACTGCGTTCCCCTGTATCTCTGCGACGATGCGGACAGGCTGGCCGGGCGCGAGCCCCCGCCAGGGGTGGCCGATGGCATCCCGGTTGTGGTCTTCGACCTCGACGACCCTTCGGCGGGCGTCGACACCCGTGCGGATCTTGCCGCGCATGTCGACATCGCCGCCGTCGCGGACGAAGCACTGGGGCTCTTTGCCGTTGCGCGCATTCCCGGTGGCGTCCGGGTGTTCCATCTTGCCTTCGCTGCCTCGGAGACGGTCTTCGAATGCAGTCCCGTTGTCCTGTCCGATGATGCCGGCATGCGGTCTGGCCGCGCAGCAGGTGTGACCGGCAAAACGGTCGTCATCGTCGGCGCCGGGTCGGTCGGGTCGAAGGTGGCCGAATCTGTGGTCCGTGCCGGGGTGCGGATTGTTGGCCTCGTCGATGGCGACGTGATGCTGCCGCCCAACATCGAGCGCCACGCCCTCGACTGGCGCGACATCGGCTACCGCAAGGTCGATGCGCTCGCTCGCCGGCTTGGTGTCATCGCGCCCTCGGTCAAGGTCATCCGTCGCGTGCTCAACCTCGACTGGCAGCAGTCCGCAAAAAACCACGCAGCGACCATCGACCTCGTGGCAAGCGCGGATGTCGTGGTCGATGCCACGGGCGACATGGGTGCCTCGTTGCTGCTCGGCGCCGTCGCCAGCTCGGCTGGACGTCCCTTCGTCAGTGTGCAGGTCTTCGAAGGTGGCCTCGGCTGCCTTGTCGCACGCAGCGTACCCGGAAAGGACGCCACCTTTGCCGACGGCCGCGCGTCGTTCAACGCCTGGTGTGGCCAACAGGCGACGCCCCCGCCGCCACCCGGCCACCGGGCCTATGAGGGCATCAACGCGGAGGGTGAGCCGGTCGTTGCCGACGATGCTGCCGTCACGATTGCAGCGGGGCTCTGCGCGCGGGTTGCGCTCGACATCCTCGATGGTGCCATGGGTGGGGGGCAGCCTGCCTGGTTGCTGGTTGGATTTCGCCAGGGGTGGGTTTTTTCCGGCCTCGGTTCTTCGGTCCTCCTCGATGTCGGCCCGGCGACCGAAGCGCCCGACATCGATGCCATGGCGGCTGCCGACCCGGTCACGGCCAATTTTGTCCTCTCCCTGTTCGCGGACCCCGATGATGCAGCTGCAGCTTGACGCTTCCGCGATTTCGTCGCTCCGGTCCGCGCTCATCCGTGGCGGTCTTCGCGAGACCGGCGGCCAGCTCTTCGGGCGTATGCATGCACCGGGTAAGTTCTCGGTCACGGATGTCACCACGCAAAACCGCCTCGGAAGCGTTGCGCGCTTTCTCGTGGACCTCGCCGAGGCGCTGCGCATGTCCGACCGCTTCTTCTACAAGCGCCGTAGCCAATACCGCACCTACAACTACATCGGTGAATGGCACAGCCACCCGTCGTTCGCCGTCACGCCGAGCGGGACGGACCTGCAAACCATGCGCGCGCTTGTCACCGACGGGTCGTTCAGGGGCAGTTTTTCCGTCCTGCTCATCGTCCGACTCGACCAAGACACAATCACCGCCAGCGCCAGTGTGTTTGATCGCACGGGTGCCATGGGCAACGTTCAACTGGAGATGTGCAATGCCTGAGAGTCGCGTTCAGACGCTGACGGACCGCAAAGGCATGGGCGGTGTCATCGCCTATGCCGGCTTCGGCTACCAGGAGTGGGCCGCTGCCGCCAGGGTGCCGCACTGGCTCGCCAATCCTGCGTTCGAGGCCATCGGCCTCGAGATGCTCGAGGACTTCGAGGCCACGTTCTTCGAGCCGGATGCGCCATCGGCAAACCTGCACAGGCTCGAACGCTTCCAGGCCAAGTCGGCAACGCTCAAGAGGGCCGAGCTCGTGTCCGTGCTGGCCGGGTTCAAGGCGTTTGCCGAGGGCTATTCGGACACCGTGCGCATGCAGGCCCTCATCACGCCCGACTTGCCAGCGGAGCTCAAATGGGTCGTTCGCGACGGGTTCCGCGTGGCCAATGCGCGTCCGTTCTACCACCACTATCCCGAGGTCATGGCCGACAGTGACACGGCCTATGTCGCGCACCTGTCTGGGGAGTTCGGCACAGGGCTCGGGCCCCACCTCGTTCGCGACATTGCAATCGAGCTTGTGCCTCACGACGAAGGGTTTGCGCGCGCCGCGTTCGCTCGCGACCTCCACGAATCGCTCGGCCTCGACTGGCCGACCTCCGCCGTTGCCCGCGCGTTCGCCAACGTGTGCACACTGCTTCGCGACAGGCGGGGCAGCAAGGTCGGACGCATGGCACTGGTGGACGCCATCAGTGACGGAAACCCCGGGTTTGCCGCGTCAACAACCCTGCGTCTGGCGTTCGTGCGTGGCCAGGCGCAGCCACCTTCCGGGCATCTCGGGCTCGACGCCGAGGATGGCGGACACAGGGTCGGTGCACCCGCCGTGCCCTATACGGACGGGTTGCAGAAGGCTTTGGTAAACACGGCGGGCTGGGCGACCGGGCAGGGTTATCGGCGCGTGGCCGTCGATGCACCGATGCGCCTGTCGGCTGCCTTCGGCCTTGGCCTCGCGTTCCGTCCGGCCACCGTCTTCGACCTGGACGTCATGACGCCCGGCGGTGTCTGGTCGACGGACGCCCATCCGGCGGGGAGTAACGTGGCCGAGTGGACGATAACGGCGCCGGATGCACGAACGGGAGGGCGCCTTGCCGTGGTTATCGGTCTCATCCGGGACCCCGTTGAGGACGTGCGACGCTTCCTCGGTCAGGCGGCGCCCGTCTTGCATCTGCACCTGCCGCGTGCGGTGATCTCGGCAGAAGACGTCCAGTCGAGTGTACGTGCGATCAAGGACGCAGTCAGCGCCGCTACCGCACGCCTTGCGCCCGATGGAATCGACCTCTTCTATCTCGGGCCCGCGGTGCTGGCCACTGCCCTCGGTCACCGCTGGAACGCGCTGCCGCCCACCTGCTTTTTCGAACACGACCGCACGGATGGTTACGTGCCGACGGTCAAGACCCTCTGACGCCTGCCGGTACGGACTTCCCCATGGACATCAACACCCTTCAGACCTTTCTACCCTGGATCTCCTGTCTCACCCCGCTTGCAGTGGCCGCGGCGCTGCTGTGGGTGATGCTGCGCGGCAAGTCGATGTATCCGTTCTGGCTGCGCCTCTGGACCTTGTTCCACCGCAAGGAGCCGGCCGACGTCGACTGGCTCGCCGGGGCGATGGACGAGCGCCGGGCACTCTTGAAGTTCAGGGTTCTTTTCGGATGGGCCGACACGCTCGCCCAAGCCCGGCGCATGGAGCGGTGGGCACGCACGCAAGGCACCGACCTCGGCAGCGTCTGCGATTGCGGCGAGTTCTTTGACCGTCGCAAGTTGCGCCTCAGGCCACTCCCGTCCAAAGGCGGTGTCGTCGCCCGCATCATCCCCCTCTTCCTTGTCGTGGCCACGCTGACCGGATTTGGCCTCGTCGCGGTATCGACAACCGATGCGGTTTTTTCCGTGAACGCAAACGGCCGGCTTCTGTCGGTCGACGGCACGACCGTGCGGGTGTTTGGCGAGGCGCGCTGGACCGGACTCGACAAGGCCGGCTGCGCAGGCACCGACGATTTCGGCCATCTCGGCGATGACCGGGCGGTGGCATGCGACATCCTCGGCAGCAGCCGGCTTGAACAACACGTCAGGGACGTTGTCCGGGCACAGCGCGTCGTCGGCGGCCTTGCATTCTTCTATGCCCTGCTCATCGGTGTGCCGGCTTGGCGTTACGGGGCGTCGCTCCGGGCAGCATTCGCGCTCAAACGCGAGCTCGGACGCACCGACGAGGGCGATGGTGACGAGGCCGTGCCCAGTGACGGTGATGGTGGGGGGCTGCGAATGGCACTCGTCACGGCGGCGGGCGTCACCGCCTGACATGGACGGGATTCAGTGCATGGGCAGCAAATCGCAGCAGCATTCCCGTTGGAACAGGGCCTGTTGCCGGGGGTGCTGGACCACGCGTGGCACCACGGGTCGATCGCGCGTGGGCGAGGCACAGCCGCTCGTCGGTGCCCGGACGGCACGCCCGGCGCTGCGCTTCGGTCGCCGCGGTGCAGCCGCATGATGCCGTTCAATGGACGCATGATGGTTTTTGAAGCGATTCCACTACTCCTACTGTGCTTCCTGGTTGGTGTTGTCTTGCGCGAAGGCGGCAGGCAGGTCATGCGCGACCGGGTATTTCAAAAGCGCGTGCGCACAGCAGCCCGCTGGGCACGTGTTCATCCGCTTCTTGTGCCCGCGCCCTTTGTGCTGTCGGTGATGGCGGACGTCCTGCTCAATCCCCGTCCGCGGTTTGCCTACGCGACCCCTGCGCAGTGGTGCGCGGCGACCGCATGCGTCATTGTCGGCCCGGCCTGCCTCATCGCTTACACGTGCCTGATGCCAAAGCTTTTGCGCGGCAAGAGGGTCATTGCGCTCGAGCGTGTTGACGCCTCGACTGCGGGCCTCCACGTGCGCCGTGCAGGGGGACGCCTGTCGGCCTACCGGCAGGTGGACCCTGAGCCCTTGCGGAGCGCGCGCGTGGCCCTGGGCGTTTTGGTCGAACACGGTACGGCCCTCGTGGAGGCGGGCTGGAAGAGGGTCGAGCTCGTGTCGCCCGAAATCGGTGCGGGCACCCTCAGCGTGCGCCGGGTCGACGCTTTTTTGCGTGCGCGTCTCCCGGACTGGCATGTGGTCACTTGGGTCGAGCGACCGTTTCCGCTCTGGAAGGCGCTTGTCTACTGGGCGGCCAAACGTCCGCACCGCTGGGTTCAGGTCGAGCGCGGCGTGGTGCTTGCCCACGCAGTAATACCGGCTGCACCGGACGACCCGACGCGCGTCATACACGAACGCGGCGTCTGGTCGCACTGAGGCCGGGAAAATCCGGCGCGGCCGTCCTCCGGGGGCGTGGGCGTGACGGACCGGCACGCGGCACCCGGTGGCGGCACGGGGCGACGGTTCGCGCGGTACCATGCACAGCACGGACTCAACCATGCAGGAGCAATCCATGGGCAACGCCATCGGTCCTGCGGAGCGTGAGGCAATCGGGCTCTGCGTGTGTACCGCTGCACTCGATGACCTCGTCAACCACGACCTCATGCAGCTGACCATCAACGGGGACGGGGAGATGGAGGTGCGCTTCCATGCCCGCGCCCATCGGAGCCTCTTCCTCATCCGCCTTCTCGACTTTGTCAGCGAAAAGGGGTCCGCTGGACTACTCGGTGTCAAATCCTCCTGTCTCGATGTACTCGAGCAGGTCGCGGACCAGCCCGTCCTGGGCGACCAGTGCGGAGGGGAGGGGCTTGCTGCCGCCGTCGTTGCCCTGAAGTCCTGGATGGACGCCCCCATAACGCCCACCGTCTGGCTTCCCTCCATCGGCACCAATGCGCGCCTGTCGGTCACGCGTCACCAGCTGCTGGAAATCTCGGGCAACCAGGCCAAGCACAATCCTTCCCGGCTCTCGGCGGTCTCCGGCAAGCTCCAGGCCATCCTCGGGGCAGCAGGGCACCAGGTCGCCATTGACAAGGTGCCCTTTGCACTGGGTGACCTTCGCGATCACCTCGAAGGCAACCTGTTCATCTATTACGCCACGTGGATAGCAGAGCTTCTCAACAACGTCCGTTGGGCCATCCATCGGTACCTCGAGCCTGTGTACCGGACGGTATACAGGAAGGAGTCGCGTTTTGAGGGGGACTACACGTTTGCCCTTCCGCCGGGACTCACCCGCGGCAGCGCACCGCACATGTGGTTCCATGACTTGATGAACCATGTCCGGAGCGGTCCGATCGTCCCGCCGTTCCGGGCATGGCGTTTCCTTCGGGAAGAGAGCTCGCTCGAATGGCCTGACGCGAACCCTCCTGGCGATTGACCGTCCTGCGCGGAGGCGGTCTTCCACCGCGGCCGGGACGGGTGGGGGCAATGCACCCTCAGCGCCGGGTGAAGCGCCGGAGTTCGCCTTCAATGGAACCGAGCGACTCCACGGTCTTGTCGAGGACGAGGTCGAATGCCACGCCATGGCCGTCGTTGACGCCTGCAAGGTCGAAACCGAGTCGCCGGAGATGGACCAGGGCGTCACCGGGGGTGACGTGCGCATCGGCGATCCTCAGGTCATTGAGGACGAACAATGGAGCGAGCATGTCGTTTTGTTCGTTCCACCCGTCGGGGATGACCTCGGTGGGGAGGGCGTCGGCAACCGATTCGAGGTCGCGGTTCTTTTGCCTGACGACGTTGGTCAGCGCCTGGAGGAGTTTCAGGCTGCCAAGGTCCCTCATGGCCTCGGGCGGCACACCCATCGCGCGAAGGATGCGTTTGAGGACTCCTTTCGGGATGGCCTGCACACGCTCGTGGAGGACCTTGCAGCGAGCGAGAAAGGCCTGCTCATCCAGGTCAACGGGGGCCACCCGGGCGAGGCGCCTGAGCATCCGGTCATCCCCCCAGCCATCTGCCCGGACCCGTGCGCGGGAAAGGTTGCTGATGTCTTTTGCATCGACGGTTTCACCGGCGGCCCCGGTAAGCGCTGACAGGTGATCGGCGAGGTCCAGCAAGACGGCCACGAACCGGTCGACCTGAGGGTTGGGGTCCCAGGATCCTGCTTGGACTGAGCATCCGCCGGGAGACCAAGCGCCACGAGCCGCACTCGCTGCTACGATGCCGCCATCCATACACCGGGGTGATTCCATGGAAGACAATACCGCTTTCGAGACTGCAATGGATGCGTTGTGGGAGGATTTTGACCGGACCAGCAATTACCCCACGATGCGGCCGAAACTGGCTCACTACACCACCCTGCAAACGCTGGAATCGATTCTGGTGGGGCGTCAACTGTGGCTGTCCAACCCGCTTTACATGAACGACCACCAAGAGATGCGCGCCGGCCTCAACCTGGGCGCGCGGCTGTTCTACGAAAGCCCGGAGTTGAAGGCGGCCTGTAAAGTTGCCGAAGATCATCTGTTCCTCATCAGCGCGTTCACCGAACTGTTTGAGAAGTTCAGCAACAGCTACGCGATGGATACCTATATCGCCTGCTTTTCGTTGCACGATGACACGGTGCCTGATGGACGCCTTTCGATGTGGCGCGCCTATTCGGCCGAAGGCAGCGGTGCGGCGCTCATCTTCGACACGACCCAATTTCCCGATGTCGAGCCGGGCAGCTCTCCTCTGGTAATTAGCCGGGTGGAATACATCACCGACGAACAGCGCGAGCAATGGGTGCGGGGCAAGGTCACACAGCTGGCATCGCTCATCGCCGCGCATGCCACCAGCTTGGCCGACTTGTCGACGGCGGCTTATCACTACATTTGGCGGCTGAAGGCATTTTCGGTATTTACCAAGCATCGAGGCTTCGCGGAAGAAAACGAATGGCGATTGGCGTATTTGCCTGAGAACGACCCGGATGGACGACTCAAAGCCATGTTCGGATACCATCACGGCGCCTTCGGCATTGAGCCCAAGCTCAAGCTTCGGTTGGAACCCTTGAGCGGCGTCATCGATGAGGGGTTCAACATGGACGCCAGCATAGAAGCCATCCTGTGCGGGCCGACGGTATCGAGCCCGCTGGCGGTCGCGTCCTTTCAACGCATGTTGCATGTGCTCAACCAAGAACACCTGGTGGACCGGGTGAGGGGCTCGACGACTCCATTCCGAAAGACGCGATGACAGTACCGACTACGGTTGGCTATGCACCACCGCGAAAGCTCCATTGGGGTCAGCGTGCCGTTGATCCAATGAGCGAGGGCCGGGAGCACCGATTTAGGCTCCCGGCCAGCCACTTCAGCCGTTCGGGCCGCTGGCGTTTGCAGGCACGACGCGAAGCGGGACACGAAGGCTCGCTCCGTCCGAGAGCATGAGTTCGAGCACTACCGTGTCAGCCACTTTGAGCGAACGCGTAGGCTTGCTTAGCATCACATGGTACCCGCCTGGGGAAAACACGACACTGCCTCGCGCAGGCACGGGAACGGAATCAACCATTGCCATATGCGCCATTCCATTGTTCTCCGAACTACGGTGCAGCATCGCCTCCTTGTAGTCAGGGCTACGGACGCCCGTGATGCTGACCTCCTTCGGAGTCGCATTGATCAGGGTGAGGTACCCACCTGCCGGAAGCGAACCGGGCAGCAATCGCAGCCACCCGTTTTCCGCATGGACGGCAGGTTCGGCGCCATGGGCGACGAGGGTGAACAAGAGCAAGGCGAGAGCAATCATGCGTCGCTTCATCGGGCATTCTCCAGGGTGGTCATCAGGGTCAGGTCATGAACGACATCATCCGGGGTCGACTTCGGGGTCGCGATGAGGCGGGCCCGGCCCTTCGCGTCGAACACGTAGACCGTCGGGCTGTGGTCGACTTCGTAGCTACCATCCGCTTTGGGCGGGTCGCGGGTGTACGACGCACGGTAGCGTTTGACGAGGGCCTCGAGTTCGCTGTCTGGGCCAGACAGGCCGACCGCACGCTTGTCGAACGCGTGCACGTACTCGTGCATGACCTGCGGGGTGTCACGTGCGGGGTCGACCGACACGAACAGGATGCGGATCGAATCTGCGGCAGCACCCATCCGGTCGAGAATCACGTGCAGATGCGTCAAGGTCAGTGGACAGACGTCGGGGCAGTGGGTATATCCGAAATAGAGGAGCGTGATGTGTCCTTGGTAATCGGCGGCCGTCACCGCCTTGCTATTGTCATCGGTCAGCGAAAACGCGAGATCGGGCAGGTGGCCCGAGACATCGGCCATCTTCCACTGCGGCGCGAGCTCTTTCTGGCAAGCCGACACCAGGCAGGTTGATGCGCAGAGCAGTATCAGGAGCACGAAACGCGTCACGGCAAAAGAGCGGATGGACGCGCGCGCGCGGGTCGCGCGGGAATGCGGAATCATCAGAGTTCCTCGGCAGAAAAAGGAAGCCGCAAAGCGGCGAGGCAGCGGTTCTTCAGGCTGGCGGTGGTCCGCGGGGGGCAACGGCGAGCTGCCATGCGGGCCGATTGGAACGGTGAGGGACGGGAGTTGGAATCAGGACGGGTTGTTCGGATGGCGGTCGCATGACGACGGCCGGAACGCTCGCAAGTCCCGGGTGGTTCGCAAGGAAGTTGCAATAGCCACAAGGGTCCCCCGGATGGGCCACGACTTCATCGGTGTCCCGCGCTTGAGGAGAGTGGTTGGCCTGGCCGTGGCACCAGAAGCTGAGCGCGGGGATGCCATCAACATTCTCCGCGGACGGCGCGCCCATTGCGTTGGCACTGGTCCTGACCGCGCGGGAGATGACAGGCACGCATACCAAAAGCCCCATCGCCAAAAACGCGAGCACGGTAAAGATGCGTTGGGATGGCCGACGGCGAAGCGGCATGGGTCCTTTGCAGTGCGGGTAATGGTCTGGAGCATGATGCCCTTGTTTTCCAAAGCGCGCGCGTGACACGGTGCCGCGCGCAGGCGGTCTGCATCCATGGGACGCGTTGATGAAAGGACTGGTCGCGGCGCGAAACGAGGGAAGGACGTCCTTTAGTCCCGGCAGTCGCACGCTGACAATTTCGGCCACCGAATTCCGGTCGTCAGGTCGCGATACGAATGGCTTACAAACGGAAAGACGAGGTCGCGCGGTCCCCTCCGGCAGGTGCGTGGGTCGCCATTTGCCCTGGCTCAAGGCGGGACGTTGTCGTCCTCGCAGTGGGGCAGGCGCTTTTTACGGCCGCATTGGCCATCGATCTGACACTGACGGGGATCACCGGATACCAGCTTGCACCGTACAAGGCACTGGCAACCCTGCCTTTTGCGATGATCACCGTTGCAGGCGCGATAGCCACATGGTTCGCTGCGCTCGTGATTCGTCGCGTCGGGAGAAGACGCGCCTTCGTCATTGGTGCGGCCGTCTGTACTGGAGGTGGGTGCCTGAGCGTGTGGTCGGTTGTCCATTCCGATTTCTGGTCCTTTTGCCTCGGTACGGCGGCCGTCGGCGTCTTCCAGGCCTTCGCGCAGTACTACCGGCTCGCCGCCGCTGACTCAGTCGCAACGGGAGCGAAGGCACGAGCCATCTCAACAGTGCTTGCCGGCGGTGTCATCGCCGCAGTCCTCGGCCCGCTGCTGGCCGCGTGGAGCAGGAACTGGCTTTCGATTGCTTTTGCCGGTTCGTACCTCGCAGTAGCCATTCTTGGTGCAGTCTCCGCTGTCCTTTTCCTCACCAGCTACCGCGACCGGCCCGAGAGTATCCCTGCGCAGACCGGCGAAGACGCCGGGACACTGCCGCTGGGCAGGATTCTTTTGACGCCCATCTCGCTTGCGGCGCTCGCCAACAATGTCATCGGTGGAGTGGTCATGATGTTCATAATGACCGCGGCTCCGCTCGCCACCATGGGTGCGCACTATTCCGTCGACGATGGCGCGTCCGTGATCCAGTGGCACCTCGTCGGTATGTATGGGCCGTCATTGTTCGCAGGTCGCCTCATCGATCGGTTCGGCTTGCCGATTGTACTGTTCGCTGGCATCGCGATGAGTGCGTTGTGTCCGGCCATCGCAGCGGGTTCCCACAGCCTTTTCGCCTTTCACGCGGCACTGCTGTGTCTCGGTGTCGGCTGGAATTTCATGTTCGTCGGCGGGACGGCGCTTCTCGCCCTTTCGTACCGCCCGGCAGAGCGGACAAAGGTGCAGGGCGCGGCTGAATTCGCCCGTTACGCGACGACGGCGCTGGCAACGCTCGCGGCTGGACCCGTCTTGCAACGTTGGGGCTGGACGACGCTTAACGTTTCCATGATTCCCGTCCTCGGCGTCGCAGCTGTCCTGACGCTCGCCTGGAGCCGGCCGGGAGCTTCATCCCAGGTGATCTGAAGCGCTCACCGCGTCATGTTTCCGATCAACGGCGACCTACGTCACTCGTGCGCCGTGCAAGTACGACGGTTGAGGAGACCCTGTGCTCCCCGGACAAGCCAGCTGGCCGTGCCATCGAAGGGTAGGGTTTTTGGTCCGTGTCACGTTTCATGGGAAGGGCCGGACCGTTTCGCAACGGCGGGGTAATTCGTCGACAATGGTGGGCACGGCATGGAACAAGGATCGCGGTTTTGACTGGCGTCGCTCCGCGGCTGGTTGCCGTGAGCGGAACTGTACCGACGAAGATTGATTCGCCTTGCGGCGATGACCGTGCTTTCGAGGCATTCGCGCGTGAGCGGCGTGGCCATCTGGTTGCATTCCTGCGGCAACGGCTGGTTCCGGAGGAAGACACCCAGGACATTGCGCAGGAGAGCTTCACGCGGCTCATGAAATACCGGAGCGAGCCACCTGAGACATGGAGCGCCCTTTTGTACCGGATAGCCAGCAACGCCGTGACCGACAGGGCACGTCACGCCCGTTCGCATCGGGCCAATGACCACGTACGCGTTGATGATTTTGCCGATTTCCTCGCGTCAGCGGACCCTGAGCAAGGTCACTTCCTTGACACGGTGCGCGCGCTCGAGGATGTTCAAAAAGCGCTGTTGCGCCTGCCCGAACGGTGCCGCGACGTCTATCTCCTCAATCGCATCGAAGGCATGAGCTACGCGGAGGTCGCCGCACACTGCGGAATTTCTGTGAAAGCGGTCGAAAAGCACATCAGCCGCGCCCTGGCCCTCCTGCGACGTTACGTCGACACCCGCTCCGCTTTCTTCTCCTTCCGGCCATGATGGGAAACGGCCCCACGCGCTATCCAGACACGGCGGAAGCCTGGGTTGCCTTGCTCGGACGTGGTTCGTTGACGGACGGCGACCGACGCGCCTTCACGGCCTGGTGTGCGGGAGGGACAGACCGTTTTGGGGAGTTCAGGTCGGCGCTTGACCTTCACCTCGGCGTTCGGTCGTTGGGTGCAAGCGCGATTCTGCAGGCCGCCGGCCACCGGGCCCGGACGCGAACCTCCAGGGCGGCACGGCGCCGCAGGCAAAGCGTTCGTGCGCTGCCTGCCGCGGCGATTGTGCTCCTGCTCGCCGTGCCAATGAGCGTGTCGAGGTTTTCCGACGCAGTAGATGTCCTTGACCGCCAGTACTCGGGTGGGCCATCGATACATCGCGTGATCCTCGCAGACGGCACTGGAATGCTCATGGACGCTGGGACAAGGGCGTCTGCGCGTATCAGTCGCACAAAGCGTGAAGTGGTCCTTGCATCAGGTCGCATCGAATTGACGGTAGCCAAGGGAGCCGCCCCGTTTGAGGTGCGGTCGTCCGGAACTCTCATCCATGACATCGGTACAACGTTCCAGGTCGAACGTGACGATGCGGGTGTTCGGGTGAGCCTGCTCGATGGTTCGGTAAGCATCACGAGCCCGACGCAACCTGAAACTCGGACACTCAGGCCCGGTGAACAGGTCAACGTTTCGAGCGACGGCCAGATGGGCGACACGCGCGCCTTCGATTTGACCGAAGCGGCTGCCTGGACACGGGGGAAACTGGTGTTCCGGCGTAAGAGGCTCTCAGATCTCCTGTCAAAAATGAATCGCTACTCCCCCGTGTCGGTGAAGCTGGGGGATTCGGCGTTGGCCGAGCTCGAGGTGAGCGGCAGCTTCCGCGCGGGCGATCAGGAGACGCTTGTCCGGGCGCTGGTAACTGGCTGGGGGCTACGCGAGGTGCGCGAGGCCGGAGGTGTGGTCACGCTCTATTCAACCAAATCCACCTCACGTCAGGGGACGCGCGTCCATTGAGACCACCGCGTTCAATCGGCCGGTGTAGGGTGAGGGCCACGTTTGACGTTTATACAAGCGGGGCGCAGTACGAACGCCAGGCCAGACAGGTATCCGGGAAGCCCCCCCCGTGCCAGTATCAAGGTGCGCCCAAGTCTCTGCAGTCTGAATGCGCGCGCAAAGAGGCCATGTGGCCCGGGTCGATACGCTTCTTTCCGGGTTCGACCCTGGTGCCATGGTGTTGGGTGGACTGCAGTCGGCCATGTCTGCAGTCCACTTTTTTCGCGATCGGAGTGGGGCTGGCAAGTTGCCAGGAGCGCCGATGGCGGGCACTAGCGGGCGAGAATCGTTGCGATGCCTTGCCCACCACCCACGCATTGTGTTGCCAGAGCGTAGTTGCCGCCTTCCCGTGCCAGAAGTTGTGCCGCTTTGCCGGTGATGCGTGCGCCGGTGGCCCCCAGTGGATGACCGAGCGCGATTGCCCCTCCGTCGAGGTTGACACGCCCGGGATCGAGCTCGAGTAAGCGCATGCATGCAATCGCCTGGGACCCGAACGCCTCATTGAGCTCAACGACGTCCATGTGGTGAATCAACAGCCCCGCCCGGGCAAGAGCCTTGCGCGTTGCATCCACTGGGCCCATGCCCATGTATTCGGGTTCACATCCCGTCACCGCCGTTGCCACGATGCGTGCCAGGACCGTCAGCCCGTGACGGTTGGCGAATGCCTCCGAGGTCACGAGAAGTGCGGCGGCGCCGTCCGTCAGTGGCGATGCTGTCCCAGCGGTTACCGTTCCGTCGGCACCAAATGCGGGCTTGAGGGACGCGAGCCCCTCGAGCGATGTGGTGGGACGCAAGCATCCATCCTGGATGACGAATGTCCCGTCCTCCAAGCGAACCGGTACCAATTCGTCATCAAGACGGTGACTTTCCCGCGCCATCGCGGCCTTCGCTTGCGATTCGAACGCGAACCGCTCCTGCTCTCGTCGTGAAATCCCGTATCGTTTCGCGACGTTCTCGGCAGTCTCTCCCATGGTGATGTGCGCCCGGATAGGGATTGGGCGATGGTCGCCCTCGGCGACCGAAAAGAGCGGATTCGGAGAAGGGTTGAGTCCGCCTTGCGGGACGAGCGACATGCTCTCGACGCCGCCGGCGATGAACGCTTCGCCGGCGCCGATTGCGATCTGCCCGGCCGCACAATGGACAGCATACATTGACGACCCGCAGAAACGGTTCATGGTCACCCCCGGGACGCTGACAGGCATTCCCGCAAGCAGTGCGGCAACGCGTGCAATGTTGTCGCCCTGCGGTCCTTCGGGATACGCGCATCCAAACAGGACATCTTCAATGAGCGCAGGGTCGAGGCCAGAGCGTTGCATGAGTCCGCGGATGGATGTTGCTGCGAGATCGTCCGGCCGGACCGACGCGAGCGCACCTTTTCGGGCAAAGGTGAAGGGTGTCCGGACATAGCCGGCGATGACAGCTGTGGACATGGGTGCTCCGAGGCAAGGCATGAACCGGCTCCTGGCCGCTGCCGCCTTCGGGTGCGACTGTCGGCCATCGGGCACGGGATACACGACTCTACGGGATGCATGCGGGAGACGATCGTCCCAAAAGCGACGTTTCACCCTCGCATCCGGCCATGTTTCGCCTTTGGGACCTGTGTGAAACGTGTGCGGAACGGACCCCGGACATGCCGCGGGAAGACACGGCCCTGCGACGCCCTTTGAGGGGTATACGTCCGACGTCCCGGGAAGCGACTACGCGACAATATGTCCCATGACTTCCTTATCCCTTTGTTGGTCACGACCACGCAACGACTTGCCGGAGCGGCAGGTCAGAGGTCCCGTTGATCCAAACCAGGCCAGGGGCTGACATGCACCATGTTGCCTTCGTTGTGTTCCCGGGATTCCAGATCCAGGACCTGGGCGGTCCGCTGTCAGCGTTTGAGAACGCGAGCAACCTGTCGGACGGCGAGCGATATTGTTGCCACGTTGTTTCGGAGAGTGGGGGTCCGGTCAGGAGTAGTTCCGGGCTTGTCGTGCTGACCTCCGCGTTTGACATCAGGACCTTCGACACCGTCATAGTCACCGGTGGTGATGTAGCGAACGAGCCATGTGCCCATCCCGCGCTTGCTGGGCATCTGAGACGCCTTGCGGCTCATGGCATGACGCGAATCGCGAGCGTATGCACTGGCGCGTTCATCCTTGCCGAGTCAGGTCTGCTTGACGGCCATATTGCGACGACGCACTGGCGCTATGCATTGCTTCTCCAGCGGCGCTTTCCTTCGCTTCGCGTCAGGAGCGATGAGATGTACGTCAACGACCGCGGCATCTGGACGTCTGCAGGCGTTTCCGCCGGCATCGACCTTTCGCTGGCGTTGATCGGCCACGATCTCGGTCCTGAGGTTGCCCGCGAAACGGCATGCCAACTTGTCTTCTGGAATCACCGTCCCGGCGGGCAGTCGCAGTTTTCCTCATGCGCCGAGATCGAGCCGGCGACCGTCCGGATGCGTGACGTGATGGCCTACGTTGGCACTCACCTCTCCGAGGATCTGTCGACGGAGCGCCTTGCAAAGATCGCAGGGCTGAGTGCGCGCCAGTTTGGCCGCGCCTTCCTTGCCGAGACAGGCAACACCCCTGCCAAGGCGGTCGAGCGGCTGCGGGTGGAAGCGGCAACCCCGCTCGTGGAAGCCGGGCACGAACCAATCGAACGCATCGCGGCGGGCGTTGGATTCGTCGATCCCGAGCGCATGCGCCGCGCCTTCATCCGTGTCACCGGGCATCCCCCGCAGAGCATCAGAAGGATGGCGCTCAATGCGGGGACGCCTTTGCGTTCAGCGGTCTGACCTGGCGACGACCCATGTGTTTGCTGCACCAGAGCCAGGAAATGGGAACCCCTGGCGGGGCACCCATTTCTTGTTGGGTCAGCCGGCAGGGGCCGGGTAGGCAGCTGTTGCGCGAATCTCGACTTTGAGTTCGGGCAGACCGAGTGCCTCAACGCCGATCAGCGTCCAGGCGGGGAAGGGCCGGACGAAATGGCGCGCCTTTACGGGCATGAAGGCGTCGAGATTTGCCTTGAGCTCGACGTGATAGCTGACGACTTCGACGAGATCGGCCATCGTCAGTCCCTCCAGACGGAGAATCTCCTCGAGGCGCTTGAAAGCAAGCTCGCACTGTTCACCGACCGACTCAGGAATGGTGCCATCAGCACGGAAGCCTACGGCACCCGCGATGAACAAAAATCCATTGGCGCGAACCGCGGCGGCGTAGGCCCATTCGTCAAATCCGCTGACGCTCTTGCCGTACACCGGATTGCCAGCCGGGATTTCGACAATGCTCTTGCTGGCGTGGCCGGCTTGTACCGGTGCTCTGCGCGTCGTGGGCACCTTGTCGACCCCCGCTGCTTCCACAGTCGCAATGCCAGACAGCCCCGCGGCGGCGGCGACGGCGGTGATTCCTGCGGCCTGGCTCAGAAAGGTACGGCGTTCCTGCACATTCTCGGACATAGCATTCTCCATGGTTGGGATGTTCACGCGTTGCGGTCCTGCCGTCGACGGCTCCCGCCACGCCTTGCGATCAATCTAGTTGTCGTCACCGGAACGGGGAACGACGCAGTTCCCTCGGTTCGCGCCAGGTGTGTCGCCCTCAAGCCGACCTCACGGAAGACTCCTGGCCTCCGCGGGGGTCATTTCGTGCATCATCCCGGGCATCATGTTCGTGTTGAGGTGGTACATCACCCAGATTGACCCGGCCAGTGTGATCATGACCAGGACGAGGGTGAAAATAAGCGCGAGCATGTTCCAGCCGCCTTCTGATTTCATGTCCATATGAAGGAAGTACTTCATGTGCACGACGATCTGCGTGGCGGCGAAGGCGGTGATGACCAGGGTCAGCACCCGGGAATCGGGAATTACCTTGGCCATCACAAGCCAGAACGGTATGGCGGTCAGGATCACCGCCAGTACGAAGCCCTTGAGGTAGCCGCCGAGCGTGACATGCGGGCCCGCTCCGTCTGATTCGTCGTGAACGTGGTGAGGGTTTTGGGGATGGTTCAAGGAAGGACTCCCATGAGATATACGACGGAGAAGACCCCGATCCAGATGACGTCGAGGAAGTGCCAGAACATCGACAGGCACATGATGCGACGCTTGTTCGCCGCGGTCAGACCATGCTTGGCGACCTGGGCAAGGAGGATGACGAGCCACAACAGGCCGAAGCACACGTGAAGGCCGTGGGTTCCGACCAGTGTGAAAAACGATGACAGGAACGCACTGCGCTGGGGCGTTGCGTCTTCGGCGACGAGCTGGATGAATTCATGGCATTCGAGGGCAACGAAGGCAATGCCAAACAACGCCGTGATCGCGAGCCATAGCATCATTTTTGCCTTGCGCTCTTGTTGCATGTGCAACAAGCCAAAGCCGTATGTTATCGAGGACAGCAGCAGCATCGCGGTGTTGGTGGCAACCAGCGGCAGTTCGAAGAGGTCCGCGCCCGACGGGCCGCCGGCGAAACCGCGCCCGAGAACGCAGTAGCACGCGAAGAGGACGGCGAAGATGAGGCAGTCGCTCATCAGGTAAATCCAGAAACCCAACAGCGTCGGACTTTCTGCGTGATGTTCTTCCGTCATCCAGAACTGGACATCCGGTTTCACGGTTGTGGTGGGTATCGTCTCAGGGCTAGTCATGGTTCAACCTGGGCACAGGGTTCGAATGGCGCTTGGGCATGTCTCGGCCATGGTGGTGGGGAGGGGCACCGCAGCGAGGGCGCTGGGTCGGCGCGCTAATCTAATCCCCGTTCTCGCGCCTACAAACGTCGCGTTTCCCTTCATTTCGGCCGTGCGACACGCTGTCGCAGCCTCCTTTTCCGCATCAAAGCCGCATGCGCGCGGTTTCACATTCTTGGCTGGCGCGTTATGAGGGAACTACGTCCCACGCCGCGCAGTGGCGGCTGTGTACGCTCTTTCGATCGGCGCGTTGCAGCCGCCGTATGGTTGTTTTGATGGCAGCGTGTTCGCCCCGCAGAAAACGTGCTAATCCCCACCCCTGGTACGGAATTGATGTCAAACCTATTCAAAGAATTTCGCCTTGGAGACATGGTGCTCCGAAACCGCGTCGTGATGGCGCCCATGACCCGTGCCCGCGCGCCGGGAGATGTTCCCAACGTCAACGTCGCGCTCTATTACGCGCAGCGGGCGACCGCGGGACTCATCATCAGTGAAGGCACGCCCATTTCGCTTGAGGGACAGGGATACATCTTCAATCCAGGTATCTACACAGCAGCGCAGATTGCCGGGTGGAAGTTGGTTACCGATTCCGTTCATGCAGTGGGAGGCAGGATGTTTGCGCAAATTTGGCATGTCGGCCGCATTTCACACCCGTCCATCCAGGGTGAGGGAACGCAGCCGTTGAGCTCATCGACGCGTCGGGCCCGGGGCGGGATGGCTTATGGGTTCAACGAACAAGGCGAGCCCGCGCTGGTCGGGACGCCGGCTCCGCGGCGCATGACCGAGGCCGATGTCGATAACGCCGTCCGTGACTTCGCGCAGGCCGCACGCAATGCAATGGAAGCTGGCTTTGACGGGGTCGAGATCCATGGGGCAAACGGCTATCTGATTGAGCAGTTCCTCAATCCGTTGGTCAACGACCGCGACGACCGCTTCGGGGCTGGTAACATAGACGATCGCCTCAGGTTCACGTTGGCAGTCATTGACGCTGTCGTCGGTGCGGTGGGGCGCCACCGCGTCGGGATCCGGCTTTCGCCCTACAGCGTTTTCCAGGACATGCCGCTTTATCCCGCGATCGACGAGACGTATTCCGCCCTCGCCAAAGAGATTGGCGCTCGCGGCCTGGCCTACGTTCACCTCATCGACCAGTCGCAGTTCAAGGTTGAAGGCTTCGACAGTGGAACCGCTGACACGGGGAAATCGTTCTTCGAGCTCGTGTCCGTGATGCGGCCATCGCTGACGGATACGGCGGTCATTGTTGCGGGCGGCCTGACCAAAACGTCCGCAGAGGAGCTCATCGACGGCGGCGACGTTGACCTCGCTGCGTTCGGTGCGAACTTCGTCAGCAATCCGGATCTCGTCGAGCGAATGCGAAACGGTTGGCCTCTGGCCACGCCCCATCGCGACACGTTCTACGGGGGCGGGGCCGAGGGGTACGTGGACTACGCCCCGTATACACCCGAGGCCCTCCCAGCGCCCAACCGATGAGCGGACGCCGTGCGACGGTCATGTGCCGTCGCGCGGCCTATGCGGAACGCACGGACGATGATCCAGCCGACAGGCCAACCCGGCCCTAAAGGCCGTCGCGTTGCTGCACCGCTTTGAGAAAGTCGAGAACAAGCACGAGCTGCCCGCCCGCAACGACCGCCTGTGCCGTTCTGCACCCCAGCGCATCAATCGGATCGTCGGTGTACCAGGATTCGACCCGTGAACTGTCGCGCTCGATGGCGGATGCAAGGCGAAAGAGAACGGCCGGCATGGCGTCAATATTGGTTCCACGTGGCGCCGGGAGGGGCCCGGTGCCGGTCGCGCTTGGTTCGGGCGGCCAACCGGCAGCCGGGGAGGGCGGGGCGACTCGGGGAGACATGCCGTGCAGGGCCTTGTTGGGGAGAGGGAAAGCTGTGGACCGACATTGTCGGGTGCTTCTCAGGGGCTTGGCAGACAGCGTGCCGTGCAGGCGGGGTGGCGTAAAGGACCGTGATCCCTTATAAAGGGACACATGACTCGCATCGCCTTTTTCATTTGCCCCGGCTTCTGGATGCTCGACCTAGCAGGCCCGATGGGCGCGTTCGAAGCTGCTTGCCTTGTCCCTGGGCGCCCCCTCTACGACCTGCGCCTGACCTCAGCGACGGGAGGGGACATCGTCAGCAGCGGTGGTCATGCCCTTGCCACGGTTGCTCATGATGCGTTCGACGCAGATACCGTGGTTTTCATCGGCGGAGATACGGCCCCGATGTTCGAGACGGTGGTCATCGAGGCGGCACGCGCACACGCGTCGAATGCCACACGGGTCGCAAGCGTATGTACCGGTGCGTTCCTTCTTGCCGAGACTGGCTTGCTCGACGGAAGGCGCGCGACGACGCATTGGGGCCTGGCGACCCAGTTCCAGCAACGTTATCCGCTCGTCCGCGCGGAGCCCGATGCCATTTATGTCAATGATGGACACGTATGGACATCGGCGGGTGTCACAGCTGGAATCGACCTCGCCTTAGCGCTAATCGAGGCGGACCACGGTCCCGAGATTGCGCGGCTCATATCCCGGAATCTCGTCGTCTATCACAGGCGTTCCGGAGGGCAGTCGCAGTTCTCGGAGATGTCGCAGATGGAGCCGGCGTCCGATCGGATACGCCGTGCACTTACCTTCGCCCGTGAACATCTGAACCAGCCTCTGCCCATCGAACGGCTCGCCGAAGCTGCCAATTTGAGTGTGCGGCAATTTGGCCGCGCCTTCCGCCATGAAACCGGCGAGACGCCAGCCCGGGCGGTCGAACGGCTGCGGGTTGAGGCGGCGCGTTCTCGGCTGAGGGAAGGAGCGGAGCCGGTCGAACGCATTGCTGCGGCGGTCGGCTTCCACGACCCAGAACGGATGCGGCGCGCATTCGTGAAAATTCATGGGATGTCACCGCAAGCGATGCGGCGCGTTGCCAAGGGGGCAATCGACGACGTGCGCGTCTGAATCGGGTTCGTCTTTGAGGAAGCTGTCTGCGCGACCCGAAACGAGGCAATTACGTCGTTTACGCCGGCCTGCCAGCAACGCAATATCCCGGCATGTGCCTGCCGTCCGGCGGCATATCCTGGAAAGCAGATAGTTTGGCCATGATCAGGGCGTATATCGAACTCACCAAGCCCGGCATCGTGCTCGGTAATCTCATTGCTGTGACCGGCGGATTCCTGCTGGGCTCGTGGACGAATGTTGAGTGGATGAAAGGAGCACTTGTCGCCATTGGCGTGTGCTTTGTCATTGCGTCGGCGTGTGCCGTCAACAACGTCGTTGACCGGGACATCGACGCCTTGATGGTGCGTACCCGCGATCGACCGACGGTGTAAGGAACGATTTCCGCATCAGCTGCGCTGTCGTTTGCCAGTATATCCGCCCTTGCCGGGTTTGGAGCGGTTTGCGTTGCGACGCAGAGCCCGTTGCCGGCCGTGCTCTTGCTCGTCGGGTTCGTTGTCTACGTCGGGCCCTACAGCCTCTACCTCAAGCGCAAATCGGTGCATGGAACTATCGCTGGGAGCGTGGCGGGCGCCATGCCTCCGGTGGTCGGCTACTGTGCATCGACCGGCGTGTTCGATGCGGGGGCAGCGGTCCTCTTCATCACGTTTGCACTGTGGCAGCTTCCCCACGCCTATGCCATTGCCATCCGTCGTGAGGCAGACTACCGCTCCGCCGGCATTCCCGTGCTTCCGCTTGTCAAAGGTATGCGAGCCACCAAGCGCCAAATGGTCATCAGTGTCGGTGCGTTCGTCCTGTCTGCCGCCTCTCTTGGTTACTTTGGCTATGCTGGTGCGGTCTACGAAGTGACCGTTCTTTCTGCCGGCACATTCTGGCTTTCACTCGCCCTGCGCGGTTTTCGCGCTCGGAGTGATGTGGCCTGGGCGCGGGCAATGTTCTTCTCGTCCGTCGTCATCGTAACGGCCCTTTACGCAGCAATGTCCGTCGACGGACGCCATCCCACCGGGCAAGCGACGGACGCCAGCCGAATTGACGGCCAGCCCCGAAGCTGAGGGCACCCGCGGTTCCCCACCAGGACGAAAACATCGTGTCGGCGGCACCGTCGACTCGCGCCCTCACCCAGGACGAACCTGATGCCACACGATTCCAATGGCTTCCAGCGGACCATGCTGCTCACGGGCGCAAGCCGGGGCATTGGCCACGCCACCGTCAAACTTTTCTACCAGCATGGCTGGCGGGTACTCACGGTCTCTCGCGCGCCGTTTACGGATGACTGCCCGTGGCCTGGTGGGCGCGAAAGCCATGTGCAGGCCGACCTGTCCGACCCCGCGTCTCACCAGACCCTCGCCGATAATGTGCGCGAAAGGTTGGGCGGCTCGGGCCTGTCGGCGATTGTCAACAACGCGGCGATTTCGCCCAAGCTCGCTGGCGGGCAGCGAATGGGAGTGGCCGACACGGTGTTCGAGGATTGGCTCACTGTCTTCAACGTCAACCTGTTTGCTGCAGCGGCACTTTCGCGGTTGTTCCTCCCCGAGCTCAAAGCCACGCGAGGCGCCGTCGTCAATGTAACGTCCATCGCAGGCTCGCGCGTCCATCCGTTCGCGGGTACGGCATATGCCTGTTCGAAAGCTGCGCTGGCGGCTCTGACCCGGGAACAGGCGTTCGACTTCGGGCGATTCGGCATTCGCGTCAACGCCATCGCTCCTGGTGAAATAGACACCTCAATCCTTTCTGCCGGCACGGAACATATCGTGAGCCAGCAGATTCCGATGCATCGCCTGGGCGATCCAGCGGAGGTGGCGCAAGTTGTCCTGTTTCTCTGCTCCGGGGACGCCAGTTACGTCAACGGCGCGGAGATTCACGTCAACGGCGGTCAGCACGTCTAGGAGCAGCCCGTGAAACCTGTGCAGTACCACGAAGATATTGTCCAGATTCGTCTGATGCGCGTTGCATCAATCCTGGAGGGATGCACGCTTCTTGCGCTGCTCTGCATCGCCGTGCCGTTGAAGCATATCGCAGGGTTGGCCATTGCGGTGCGTGTGATGGGCCCCATCCACGGTCTCTGCTTTGTGCTTTACCTGTGGACCCTGATTCGTACTGTTTCCGCAGGCGGGTGGCCAAGGTCAGATGTTCTGCGCATGGTCATCGCGGCGATTGTTCCGTTCGGTGCTTTCGTCAACGATCGTCTGCTGGCACGGCGCCAGCGGGCACTTGAACTTCTGATTCGGAATAGCGCCTGATATGTATTATCTCTATTGCAAGGCCCTGCACATCTTCGCCGTCTTGCTCTGGCTTTCCGGAATGGTCCTGGTCAGTGTCACGTTCGCCGCTCTGGCAAAGACCGAGCGGTCCCACACGAGCTTTTCTTCGGCTTTGTCGCAGATTGCGTGGTGGGACAGGCACGTGACCTCACCCGCCATGCTTCTTGCCTGGGCCCTTGGCTTGTTCATGGCAGTCAAGGGAGGGTGGTTCGCCCAGCACTGGATAGTGGTCAAAATCGTGCTCGTTGTCGGATTGTCCGCGCTACACGGCATGCTCTCGGGGAAGTTGCGTCGCCTGGTGCGGGACTCCACCCTGCTGCTCCCCAGGCAGCGGGGTGTCCTCATTTCGTTGGGCGTGACAACGCTGGTTATCTTGCTGCTCGTTGTAGTCAAACCTTTCTGAACACCTCCGCCCAGGTTGGGGCCTCTGTGGACGAGGCCCCCGATAAGCTGCGCTAGATGGCCAGACGTTTGCGGGCAGCGTCGACCGATTTGGCTGCCATCGCATCCATGTACACACGTCGTGCGCGTGCCTCTTTCATTCGGGCCGGTCCCGCAAGGTCAGGGTTCCCCACATTGAAGGGCGGTGCAGGAGCGTACTCGAGGATGAGCTCCGCACGCTCGGCGACCTTGCGCCCTTTTAGTTTTTCTGCGAGGACGAGGGCGAAGTCGAGCCCGGCGGTCGCGCCACCGCCAGTAATCCGGTTGCGGTCAACGACCACCCGCTCGTTGGTGGCGATTGCCCCAAGGCGGGGCAGAAGATCGCGCACACCCCAGTGTGCCGTCGCCCGATAGCCCCGAAGCAGTCCGGCGGCGCCTAGCAGAAGGCCGCCCGTACAGACGCTTGTGACCCACTTTACCTGCCTGCCCTGACTGACCAGAAACGCGATTGTCTCCTCATCGTCCATGGCGGCAAGCGTGCCCATGAGGCCGCCAGGCACAAACAATACGTCAGGCTGGCCCTTGTAGTCCGCGAAGGCGAACGCAGGTGTGACAGGGAGACCGATATCGGTAGGCATCGGCGTGAGGCTTTTTCCAACGATGTCGATGTCGAATCCGGCGACCTGGAGCATGGTCATCGGGGCGGCGAGGTCGAGCATGATCATCTTCGGGTAGACCAGCATCACCACGCGCGGTCGCGGTCCGTCATCCGGGAGCGGCGGCATGGGGTGATCGTATCCCGGTGCGGCGGGTACGCGCCCCTGCGCAAGGAGCGGGGGGCTGACAAACAAGCCAAGGCCGGCTGCGCCGAGGGCGACGAGAGCCCTGCGGCGGCCATCGTCAGTGTCTTGGTCAGCGTGCGGATAGGGTGCGTAGCTTCGGGTCATGGAAGGGCTCCGTGGTTACATGAAACGGTAGTCGACACTGAAAGTCGCGCGTCTGACGTTGGCGTAGTAACAGATGCCGGCGGCGGCACAGGCGGCGACGTACTGTTTGTTGAACACGTTGCTGACGTTTATGGCGGTTTGCCATGGGCCCCATCGGTAGCGAAGGGCGGTGTCCCAAACGGTCGCCGACGGTACGGGTAGGGCGTTGGCGGCGTCGGCAAAGCTCGAGCCGGTGTACCGCAGACCCGCTCCGAAGCTGAGGCCGTGAAACGGCCCGTGCGGGACGGCGTAGTCGGCAAACAGCGACCCGAACTTCTCCGGGGTAGCTGTTGGCTGATGTCCGACGCTAACGGGGATGCCACTGAGCGTGCGGATGCGGAAGCGGGTGAATGCGCCGGTGAGGGTAAGATCGCTGGTGACCCGGCCCTTGAGCTCAAGTTCGTAGCCACGTGAGCGCACACGCCCACCCTGAGTCTGGTTCTGCGGGAATCCTTGCACGGGACTTGCGATCAGGATGCCGTCACGCGTGAGGGTGAACACGGCCGCGGTTGCCAGAAAGGGGTGCGTCGTCGGCGCATACCTCACGCCGGCCTCGGTCTGGTTGCCGGTCTCCGGCCTGAACGGCTCGCCCGTGGCCTGCGCCGTGCCTACGACCGGCGTAAACGACGTGCTGTAGCTAACGTATGGTGAAAGACCAATGTCGTTGACGTGGACCAGACCGATGCGATTGGTGCTCTTGGCAACCCTGGCATTTGTACGCGTGCCGCTCGTGGCCGTCCGGTTTTCGAACCAGTCCCGACGCGTGGCTAGACTCGCAATCAGTCCATGCCCAAAGCGGACTTCATCTTGCGCATAAACACCGAACGCTTCGAGCGTCTGGCCGGAGGCTACAGGTTTGCCCAGTGGCGGGATGTCCTGGTGGTTGTCAGGGGCAAGGACATCGAGCGGCGGCGCGCTTCCCGATCGGTTGGCGCTTCTCAGCGCATTTCGGCTGAAGTCTGCTCCAATGGTGACCTGATGCGTCAGAGACTGCCCCTCGAACAACGTGCGCAGCTGATTGTCGACGGTGACGTTTTGCTGGTGGCTCGCGAGAGAGGCATCACCCCTGGCAAGCATTCGCGGGTTTGACGGCAGCGGGTTCCCGGAAAAAAGGCCGTAGAGGCCCGCATAATACAGGTCCATGTCTGCGTATCGCGCGTTTTGGCGAAATTCCAGGTTGCCGTCCAGATGCCACGTCAGCTCGTAGCCCGCCTCGCGCTGGGTCCGGTTGTAAGCGTCAACTGTGTGGTCACTGACGAAAAGTGTGGCAGGGATTCGTCCATAGCCCAACGGGGTAACGGTGCCGGCATAAGGCAGAAAGCCGGTGGGGCGCTCGGCACGATCACGTTGGTGGGAGACGCGTCCAACCACGGAGACATCGCTGGTCGGGGTCCACCCAACGGAAAGCGCGGCGTAAGCGCGATTGTCTCTCGCCGTGTTCTGGGTCTGGCCTTTTCGCACCGACCCGACCACCCGAAACGCCCAGTGCTCGTCGAGCCGCCGTCCAAAGTCAGCACGGGTATAGCGGGAATGGAACTGGTCGTAGCCAATGCCTACGGATTGCACCATGCGCCCGTCTGGTTGTTTGGTCGTGATGTTCACCAACCCACCGGGCCCACTTCCTCCATAGAGAACGGAAGCCGGTCCACGGAGGACCTCGATTCGTTCGATGCCATCGGCGGGCGTGGTCCACTGGGAGAAGCCGCTGTTGAGGAGCCTGAGGCCGTCCTTGAAGAGGCTGTCCGTCAGAAACCCGCGAATCTGGTAGTAATCGATTCGCGTGTCGCTCCCGAAGGTCTGGCTCCGTACCCCCGGTGTGTAGTTAAGTGCCTCGGCTAGGGTGCGCACATTCAAAGCGCGGATAAACGCGCCGTCGATGACCGACACCGACTGGGGGGAATCAACGAATGAGCCCGCCGCTTTTGTAGCGCTCGATACCGTCGCCTCCGGCAACCGCGATTCGGTCACCGAGATCGGGGCAAGGGTGACGTGGACAATGGGCGCGTCCTGGCCGACGGCGGGGACGGGCAAAAGTGCAGTGGTCAGTGAGAGGGCGAATATCGGACAAGCAAGGGCGCTCTTCGCGCACGCCCGCAGCCCCGCCGTCCCGACCATTGCCGGGGGGGATATGAAAGCCATGTTCTGTTCCTGAAGTGGGAGGACGGGGCGCAGCTCGGCAGCCAGCGCTGTTCAACCGGGCCCGGGCGGGCCCCGTGGACTCCTGGATTCATCGCGTGGAACGGAATGGGCATAGGTCGTCTGCCCCGATACGGGGTTGGGGCGGTGCTGTCGCTCCCACGTATCGACCCCATGGCTCATGCCAGGAGCGAGCGGTGCGTGTGACAGGAGACTGCAATACCCACAGACGTCGTGCGCATGACCGCTGCCTTCCGGAGCACCAGTGCGGTCATGATCGGCGACGCTTGCATGGCTTCCACACCAGGGGAGACCGACGCCCAGCTGAGACGGGACGCTGCGCATCACGACAGGGACGAGCGTAGCCAGCGCCATCGCAAGGAACGCGGGCCACTTGAACCAGCGGTGAGTTCTCCGGAATGGGCGCTTCATCTTCCCTGGTGTCTGGATGCCAATGTCAATCATGCCGTTGTCGCATCCCTCGAACGGCGCGGCAAGTTGCCGCGCACAAGCGTTTCGTTAAGCGATGTCGCCAGCGGCAGCGGTTTCGCCAGCTGCCGTGGGCGAAAATGAGGGAAGTTCGTCCTTTCGTCATTCAGGATGGTTGACCAAAATTGCCCAATGGGTCGCAACGTCGCGCTGAAGTTGGCGTATTGAAACCGCGCGCTCCGGTTCGTTCATCTGACGAGTCATTCCTGCCACGGGTTCGATTTTGGCACCCGCGTCCTTTGCGGGCGGAACCCTGCCTGGGACCGATCCGCATTTTTGCCCCTTACCTGACGAGAACACCTTCCCATGAGCCGCATGACCTCGCCTGCTTCGCGGAGCGTGACCGCATGAGCGCCGGATCCATCTTCCGCAACGTATCGCGAAACCCACGGTGGCGGCCCATCGCTTCGCTGCTGTCCCTGGGCGTCTTCGTCGCCATTGGTGTCGCCGTACTTCCAACGACAACGACATCGGCCGCAACTGCTCCGCAACTGCAAACCGTGTCGGTGGCAAAGCCGCTTCGCCGCGAGGTCACGCAATGGGACGACTACGTCGGTCGCTTCGAGCCAAGCCGCTCGGTAGAGATTCGGCCACGCGTCTCCGGTCAGATTTCGCAAGTGAACTTTGTCGATGGCGCGTTGGTGAAAAAAGGCGATCTGCTCTTCACGCTCGACAAGCGACCGTTCGAGGCGGCCCTGGCTGAAGCCAAGGGCGGTCTCGCATCAGCGCAGAGTGACCTGGCACTGTCAAAGGCGGACATTCTCCGCGCTGAGCATCTGGTCGGTGATGACGCGCTGTCGCAAGGCGAGATCGACCGTCTGCGTTCGCACCTCGGCGCGGCGACGGCCGCCGTGGCGAGTGCTGCCGCACGCGTCCAGTCCCGTTCACTCGATCTCGAATTTGCCAGTGTGCGATCTCCAATTGATGGCCGCGTCTCGGACCGGCGTGTCGACCCCGGTAACCTCGTGGCGACAGGGGATGGCCGGAACGGGACGCTCCTGACCACCGTCAACGCGCTCGATCCCATCTATTTTGTGTTTGATGCTTCAGAGTCCATGTATCTCAAGGCCAAACGTGCCGAGGATGCTGGCAAGGAAAGCGGGGTGGCTGACATCCGCTTGCAGGATGAGACGGACTTCCATTGGCATGGGCAGGTTGACTTTACCGACAACGGACTTGACCCGCGCGCTGGGACAGTGCGCATGCGTGCTGTCGTCGCCAATCCAAAGTTTTTTCTGACGCCTGGAATGTTCGGGAATATGCGCCTCGCTGACCGCGGCGCGACGTCCTCGCTGATGATCCCTGACACAGCCGTTCAGACCGACCAGGCCGACAAGCTTGTCCTGGTCGTCGCCAGCGACGGTACGGTCAAGGCGCAGCGTGTGCGCCTTGGCCCCGTCGTCGATGGCCTGCGGGTGGTCGAATCAGGCCTGTCTGGCGAAGAGCAAGTGGTGGTTAGCGGTGTGCAGTACGCGATACCCGGCTCCAAAGTCGTGGGCAAGTCTGTCCCTATTGTTCCTGTCGTATCGACAAGCCAGGCATCAGCGTCGCTCGCCAGCGGCGTGGCGAATTCCGTCCCCTGACAGCCCACCGGCGCCCCCGTCTTCGAGGATCCTCTCCATGCGCCTCTCGCGCTTTTTCATCACACGCCCAATTTTTGCAGGCGTGCTTGCCGTCGTCATTACTATCGTTGGCGCAATCTCATATTTCCGGCTTCCCGTTTCGCAATATCCGGACATCATTCCGCCGCAGGTCGTCGTTTCGGCCCAGTTTCCCGGAGCGACCGCTGAGACGGTCGCAGAGACCGTTGCTGCTCCCATCGAGCAGGAAATCAACGGTGTGGACAACATGCTCTACATGGCCAGCCAATCGACTGGTGACGGCAAGGTTGCCATCACAGTCACGTTCAAGGTCGGTACGAACCTGGATGCCGCCCAGATGCTTGTCCAAAATCGGGTTGCGACCGCCACACCCCGCCTCCCCGAGGAAGTCCAACGGCTCGGGGTGACGACCCGCAAGACAGCGCCGAGCGCCCTGATGGCGGTGAATCTCGTCTCACCCGATGGCACGTTCGACCAGAGCTACATCTCGAACTACGCGCTCACACAGGTACGCGACCGCTTGAGCCGTATCGCGGGCGTCGGCGACGCCATCATTTTTGGCAGTCGCGAATTCGCCATGCGGATCTGGATAGACCCCGGCCGCGCTGCGTCCCTCAATCTTACGGCGGGCGAAATCGTTGCAGCGCTTCGGGCACAGAACGTGCAGGTCGCGTCCGGTGCAGTTGGCGAGCCACCGATGTCGGGGAGCAACGCGTTTCAGCTGAGTGTGCGCACGCTTGGTCGCCTCAAGGAGCCGGATCAGTTTGCGGACATTGTCATCCGCACAGATGCGGACGGACGCCAGGTCCGAGTTCGCGATGTGGCCAGGGTGGAGCTTGGGGCATCTGATTACAGCACCAACGCCTATCTGTCGGGAAAACCGTCCGTGATGATTGGCATTTTCCAGCGCCCAGGTTCCAATGCGCTTGAAACCGGCCAGGCGGTCGAGCGCGAGATGAACGATGCGCTGAAGACGTTCCCGCACGGCCTCGAATACAGGATCATGTGGAACTCGACCAAGTTCATCGAGCAGTCGACTGATGCGGTCATGCATACCTTGTTCGAGGCTGCCGCCCTCGTCGTGCTCGTTATCTTCGTCTTTCTGCAGAACTGGCGCGCGGCAGTCATTCCCATTGTTGCGATTCCTGTTTCCCTGGTCGGTACGTTCGTCCTGCTGGCGGTCAGCGGATACAGCCTCAACAGCCTGTCACTTTTCGGCTTGGTTCTGGCGATCGGGATTGTGGTCGACGACGCGATCGTCGTAGTCGAGAACGTCGAGAGAAATCTCGCCCTTGGCTTCTCGCCAGCTGACGCAGCGCGCAAGTCGATGGATGAGGTCTCGGCCGCACTTGTGGCCATCGTGCTTGTCCTCTGCGCGGTCTTCGTTCCAACGTTCTTCCTCGAAGGCCTTTCTGGCGCGTTCTACCGTCAGTTCGCCCTTACCATCTCTGGGGCGACCGTCATCTCGCTCGTCCTGTCGCTGACCCTGTCGCCGGCTCTTGCGGCCTTTCTGCTCCGGCCACACGGTCCAAAGGCGACGAGCAATCCGGTCATCGCCAGACTTCACAGTGCCGGCGACGCATTCAATCTCCGCTTCGACGCTTTTGCGGCGGGCTATGGAAGGATGACAACGCGCCTCGTCGCGCGGCCGAAAGCGATGATGTGTTCATATATCGCGCTCATCGTCGCTACCGTAGGTCTGTTTTACATCACGCCATCGGGCTTCATTCCAGCGCAGGACCAGAGTTACCTCATTACAATCATCCAGCTCCCACCCGGCGCTTCGCTGGCGCGAACCGATGCGGTCGTTCAGGAAGTTTCAAAGCGCATTCTTGGCATCGAGGGTGTCCGTGGCACCATCATGCTTCCGGGATGGGACGCCGCCTCCAATACCAATGCACCAAATTCGGCAACAGCATTCATTCCGCTCAAGCCGTTTGCCGAACGCTCCCGCCATGCAAGCGACATTCTTGCCGAGGCGCGTCAAAAGACAGCTGGCATAACAGACGCGCGCGTGCTGGTGATTCCGCCGCCACTCATTGACGGTATCGGATCGGCGGGCGGGTACCGCATGATGGTGCAGGACAGGGCGGGGGGCGACTACCGCGCACTCGGAAAAAAGGCTGACGCGCTTATCGGGAAGGCCAATGCGACGACAGGGTTGGCTCAGGTTTTTACCTTCTTCAATACGATGACTCCGCGTGTCTTTGCTGACATCGATCGTCGAAAGGCAGACATGCTTGGCGTTCCCCCCGGACGCATCTTCGAGACACTTCAGGTGTACCTCGGCTCCGCGTACGTCAATGACTTCAATCTCCTGGGTCGCACATTCCACGTCACGGCTCAGGCTGACCAAGCATATCGGAGCTCCCGCGACGATATCGCAAATCTCAAGACGCGATCAGACGGTGGCGCCATGGTTCCAATTGGTGCGGTGGCCACCCTCAAGGACGAGACGGGCCCGTTTCGTGTCGTCCGCTACAACCTCTTCCCCGCAGTCGAGGTTGATGGTGATACGGCACCAGGCTACTCAAGTGGATATTCAATGGCCACAATGGAAAAGCTCGCGGCAGAAAACCTTGGAACGGGGTACGGCTTTGAATGGACGGGCATCGCGTATCAGCAAAAGATGGCTGGTAACACCGCAGGCCTCGTCTTCCTGCTGGCCGTCGTCTTCGTGTTTCTCGTTCTTGCTGCCCAGTACGAAAGCCTGACGCTTCCGTTGTCCATCATCCTCATCGTACCGATGTGTCTCTTCGCGGCGATGATCGGCGTCAACCTCCGCGGCATGGATAACAACGTCCTGACCCAGATTGGTCTCGTCGTGCTCATTGCCCTCGCTGCAAAGAACGCCATCCTTGTCATCGAGTTCGCCCGCCAGGCAGAGCAACAGGACGGCCTCAGCCCTGCGGCGGCGGCGGCCCGCGCGGCCCAGATGCGCCTGCGCCCGATTCTGATGACAAGCTTTGCGTTCATCCTGGGCGCCGTCCCGTTGTTGGTCGCAACCGGAGCGGGCGCCGAGCTCCGCCAAGCTCTCGGTACCGCGGTTTTCTTCGGCATGGCGGGCGTGACCGGCTTCGGTCTTCTGTATACGCCCACGTTCTACGTCGTGTGCCGTGCTCTCGACCTGCGCCTCGAACGCCGCCGCGTCGCCCGGACATCATCGTCCACGCTTTTGACTTCGGATTGAGACCCATGCGGATTTGCACGCTCACTGTGTCACTGCTCACCCTCGCACTCGCTGCTTGTGCGAGCGGCCCGGATTACAAGGCGCCACCCCTTCCCGCGGCGGCTGGCCGGCCTTTTTCTACCGTGGCTGCCGGGGCAACGACTGGAAATGTGCCGACCAATGACCGTTGGTGGATGATGTATGACGATCCCGTGCTCGACAGGCTGATCGAGGATGCGCTTCTCGCCAACACGGACATTCGCGTGGCGATCGCGCGGCTTGACCGGGCGCGCGCCGGTCTCCGCGAAGCGCAGGGTGCCCGTCTCCCGACCACCGACCTTGGCGTAAGCACGAACCGCCAGCGACTGTCTGCAGTGCAGGCGATGCCCGGCTATCCGCGCGACAACACGTACGTGGACGCCGGGCTTAGCGTTGCTTATGAGGTCGACCTTTTTGGCAGGGTACGCCGTGACGTGGAGGCGGCAAAGGGGGACTACGGCGCGGCGGAGGCTGATTTGGATGCGGTGCGGGTGACGGTTGTGGCCGATACAACGAGGGCTTATGTCGATGCTGCGAGTGCTGCCGAGCGCCTCGGCGTGGCGGAGCATATCGTTGCTCTGCTCGATCGCACCCTCGGTGTCACGCGCGCGCGCCGGGAAGCCGGCCTGACGGGAGCGCTTGATGTGGTGCGAATCGCTTCATTGAGGGACCAGCGCAGCGCGGATATTCCGACGATTGCCGCAGAACGCCAGGCGGCGCTCTTCCGGCTCGCGGTCCTGACGGGCCGTGCGCCAACCGAGCTGCCAGCTGAGGCAGGGGCGAGGGTGAAAGCGCCAACCATCGCTGAGCCCATCCCGACGGGCGACGGGCTCGCACTTCTCAAGCGCCGCCCTGACGTTCGTGCCGCCGAACGGCGTCTGGCTGCCGCGACCGCACGAATCGGCGTGGCCACGGCAGAGCTCTATCCCAAAGTGTCCATCGGGGCTTCAGTCGGTTCGACGGCATACGGCTTTGGCGATTATTTTGGGCAGGGTCCACTGCGCTGGATGCTCGGACCCATGTTGTCATGGTCGTTTCCCAACCAGGAGCATGTCCGCGCGCAAATCGACCGAGCAAATGCCGGCACGCGTGAGGCTCTCGCCAGCTTCGACGGCACAGTCCTTCAGGCGCTCGGCGAGACCGAGACCGCGCTGTCAAGTTACTCCCGAGCGCTCGAACGCCGGACGGCTTTGACTACCGCGCGTGACGCGGCCGAGCGTGCCGTCAACATCGTGCGGGCCCGCCAGCGGGAGGGGCAGGTGGACAGTCTCTCATTGCTCGATGCTGAGCGGACGTTCGCCGATGCACAGTCGGACCTGGCCACCTCTGCCGGGAGCGTAGCCGATGCCCAGGTTGACCTTTTCAGGGCACTCGGTGGTGGATGGACGTCGCCATCGGAAGGTAGGGAACCGGGCCACGGGAGGGCTGGGGTTGACCTCTCGCTCCGGGGACAGGCGAGATAATCGCCATTGTACTGAGGTGCTCGGTCCGTCGCGTTAGGCCCTCCCTTATCGATGTAGTGCCTAGGTCGGGCAAGTACGCAGCTAAGCGAGCGTACTTCCACCGATCAGCTGTGCTGGCCTGACACCGTCTTGCTGCGATTTGGTCATCAACCGCGTTTGTTACGCACACTGGGTCGTTCACTCAGGGCGTTTGACGATCAATCGGTCGTCCCGGGGAAGCTCGTCTACGCGGTTACCCCCGCAAGGAGTGCGTCTGTCTGTCGCCTTTCCTGAGGGGCAGTGAGACGTGCGCATACCAAGGTCTGGCTTTGCGCAGGCATAGGCAGCGCCAGGGGGAATACGTCAATCCGCCAACCAACGAACATCAGGACGGGCAAATGTGCCGGCCAAGGAAAACGGATCGAAACCGGACGCACGACGCACTTCAACGAGTGGGTCGACCCGAGTCCTAGCAAGCCGCATCAACGAGATGCGCCAGGTCCCGTCCAGGCGTTGGTACTGCTCTTCGTAAAATCCGTAGCCGCGAAATCCGGTCGCCTCGGGGTGCTGAAAAAGATCAGTCGGCTTCGTGAACTCGACCCAATGCGTCATGGCCCAGATGCCCTTGGCGGTTCCGTCTGGGCGAATGACAATCTCGGGCGTGTGGCAGTGATGCACGGTCAGACTGCCCGACAGACGAGCAGACAGTTGATCAACAAAGTCGGATGCAGACGTGGGGTCCTCAACAATCTTGAATCCCTCGAATCGGGCGTTTGGGGTGAATAGGAGCGTGAGTTCGTCCCACTGTTTGCAATCGATCAGACGACAATATGCGGCCTTCAATTTCTTGAGTTCTTCGACGTTGACCAAGCGCTGCATGTCCTCTGCGTTCACGGCGCACCTCTCAAGTTCGCGTAGTGCTTGCAAGGTAACGCCGTTTTTCCTGAAAGAGCGGTCGCAAATACCTCGATTCAGGACAAGGCCTTTGTTTCGGGAGGCATGGGGCGTCAAGCTCGCCCGGGTGCGCGACATTTTGTCCGTGAGCTCAGCCGGACGGAAACGTCGACGCTATACTGCGATTTTGATGCAAATGAGTCGCAGTTATGGCGCGTCGGTCTGGTCTGACATGGTCCCTTGTCGCACTCATGGTCCTCGCAACGCCCGTGCTCGCCGGCCCGGGAGCGGCAATGACGGAATCAAACAAGGATGCGGAGACGGCGTGGCGGCTTCTCGATTACATTGCCGTCGACTACCGCGGCGCGGTTGGTCACGGGCAGGTCATCAGCCAGAGTGAATACGCTGAGCAGCGCGAGTTCGCCGCAACGGTCGCGGAACGAATTGCAAAGCTCCCTCCAGGTGCGGCGAAGCCCGCGTTGTCGAGCGCCGCAGTCGACCTCCAGCGCGCGGTCGCGACGAAAGCCGATAGCGCGGTCGTCACCATCAAGGCGCGGGCTCTGGCCGACTCCCTTTTGGTGAGCTACCCGATTGCGCTGGCACCGAATGCCGCGCCCAGTTTCGAACGGGGAAAGGCCCTTTACGGGCAGACCTGCGCCGTGTGTCATGGCCCTTCGGGCGACGGGCATGGCGTGGCGGCCGCGTCGCTGTCGACGCCCCCCATCGCGTTCACCGACATCATCAGGGCCCGTCAACGAAGTCTCTTTTCGCTGCACCAGATCATCACCCGGGGTGTTGAAGGCACGCCGATGCCGAGCTTCGCCTCGCTGCCCGACGACGACCGCTGGGCGTTGGCGTTTTATGTCGGCCACTTTGCGTTCAATGATGCCACCGCCGCGAGTGGGAAGGTGTTGTGGACGGGTAAGCCGTCATTGGCGTCTGAGGTCCCCGACCTCAGGGCATTGACCGCCGTGACGCCTGCAACGCTCGAAGCAAAGCTGGGACGCGAACAGGCGGACGCGGTACTCGCCTATCTTCGCCGGCATCCCGAGGTTTTGACGCGGACGGCGTCGGGTGACACGGCTCTGGCATTGTCGCGGAAGCGCCTGGTGGACAGTGTCACGGCATACCGGGCGGGGGATTTTGAAGGAAGTGCGCACCTTGCCCTGTCTGCCTATCTCGACGGCTTCGAGCCCGTCGAGCCGACATTGGGCGCACGGAGTCCGCGCTTGCTCGAGCGCGTTGAGCGAGGGATGGGTGAGTTCCGCGGCTCCATCCAGCGCAGGGAGCCGGTCGAACGCGTCGCGGAGCGCGCCAGAGCCCTCGACGCGTTGCTCGACGAGTCGGAGACGGCCCTGGCGTCAGAGGAGTCATCCGGGTTGTCGACGTTCCTTGGCGCCGCGACCATCCTGCTCCGCGAGGGACTCGAGGCTCTCCTCATCGTCGTGGCCATGATCGCATTCCTGCGCAAGGCCGGTCATGCCAGGGTGCTGCCTTACGTGCATGCCGGCTGGGGCTGCGCGCTCGTTGCCGGCGTCGCGACGTGGGCCGTGGCGACTTGGGTCATCGGTATCAGCGGCGCAAGCCGGGAGCTGACCGAGGGATATGGTTCGCTGTTCGCGTCACTTGTCTTGCTGTCGGTCGGCATCTGGATGCACGGAAAAGCGCAGGCAGGACAATGGCAACGCTATATCCGCGAAAAGATGTCACAGGCACTCTCCGGGCGTTCCGCCTGGTTTCTCTTCACGCTTGCGTTCGTGGTTGTCTATCGCGAGGTGTTCGAAACCATCCTCTTTTACACCGCACTTTGGACGCAGGGACATGGCGGTGCAATGCTCGGTGGCGCAGCCAGCGCTTCCGGCGTTCTGGCTGTTGTCGCGTGGCTGATGCTCCGGTACAGCCGAGCCCTGCCCATCGGAAGCTTCTTCCGTTACAGCTCGTGGCTCATGGCGCTGCTTACGCTGGTCCTGGCTGGCAAGGGCGTTTCGGCGCTCCAGGAGGCTGGCGTCATCGGTATCCTGCCCGTATCCGGCCCCCGCATCGTGATCCTTGGCGTGTTCCCGACCGCCGAAACCCTGCTTTCGCAAGCACTGGTTCTGCTCGCACTCGTGGCAGGCTTTTGGTGGAACCGCAGGAAGACCGATCGTCGGCCGGCCGCCTGAAATGGCATCCCGGACGTCCGCGTCGCCGGAGCCTTCGCCAATGCGAGAGCCGACGAGCCCGCTTGCACGACCGAGACAGGATCGTGCGTTTGCCCGCTGCTCGCGGCCCGCCGCGGAAGCCGCATCACCGGATGCATGCCTTCCGGCGGCCGGACATCGTCTGTTATCGAACGTCGATGACCAGCTTGCCAACCAGCTTTCCGGATGCTTGGACGGCGTGCGCAGCCATGGCTTGGGACAGGTCGAATGTGCGCGGATCCAGGATTGGCATCAACGCGTCCGCGTCGACCATGCGCGTGGCCTCTGCAAGAATGGCGCCCTGATGCGAGCGTTGCTTTCCGCTCAGCATGGGCAAGATCACAAAGACACCAGAGAGGGTCATGCATCGGAACGATCCGGGCGCGAGCGTGTACTGCCCGAATGCGCAGCAGCTCACGATATGACCATGGGGCTTTATGGCGAGCATCGACTGATCGAGGACGCTGCCGCCGACGGTGTCGTAGACAACGTCAAAGCCCACGCCGCCCGTATGCCTGGCGACGAAGTCGGCCACCTTCTCGGTGTTGTAGTTGATGAAGGTGGCGCCGAGCGTCTCGACCAGGTCGCGCTTGCCTTCGGAGGCTGTTGCGAACACCCTTGCGCCCCTGGCGCGGGCTATCTGGACGGCCATATGCCCAACGCCGCCAGCTCCGCCTTGAACCAGCACAGTCTGACCAGGCTGCACGGCGGCTGCATCCACCAGTCCTTCCCAGGCCGTCAGAAATACCAGCGGGATTGCGGCAGCTTGCCGCATGCTCAGTTTTGAGGGCTTGATGGCCAGAAAATCGGCGTCAACGACCTGATACTCGGCTAAGGAACCTTGCAGCCCGCGCACCCCGCCGGTCATGCCGTACACTTCGTCACCGACCTTGAATGCGGACACACCCTCGCCAACGTCCGCGACGACGCCAGCCATGTCACATCCGAGCACCGCCGGCAGTTCCGGCATGGCGTAGGGCGCAGTACCTTTCCGGATGCTCAGGTCGACGGGATTGACACCGCTGGCGACCACTCGGACGAGCACCTCGCCGACACCGGGAACGGGGCGGGTAATCTGTGTATCGGTGAGTGTGCCGTCTTCGTAACTGTTCAACAGGAGCGCGCGCATGGTCGTCATCAGGGTACTCACGATTATGGTTGACCCCCTCGGGGGCACTGCCCATTATGTGAACCGCGGATTCCAGTGCACCAGTAGGCACTTTTTTGTGGAGTAGGCACATTTTGGTGACCACAACCCCTTCCTCGGTCAGGCATCCGCCTCAGCCTCTCGTCGTCTCTGAAGACTGTCCGCCGCGTCGCATCCACGCGCTCCTCGGGCCGAAATGGACGTCGATGGCCATCTACGTGTTGTCCTTCGGTCCGATGCGTACCGGGCAGCTCCAGCGTGCAATGCCTGGCGTGTCCAAGAAGATGCTTACCCAGACACTCAGGGAGCTCGAACGCGATGGAGTGATTGTCCGCAACGTGCACCAGGTTGTTCCGCCCGTGGTCGAATACTCGCTTACCGGGCTGGGTCTGCGGTTTGCGGAGCCGCTCCTGCAGTTTTATGAATGGGCCGAGCGCAACGCCGAGGTTCTCGATGCCATCGAGGCGAACCGTAACAAACAAGACACGAACAGCGGCGGATAGCGTGGGCTGGCGGTTGGGCTCCGCCGCACAAAAAAGCCGCCCCGAAGGGCGGCTTGTTCGACGCGACAGACGTTGTCCGGAAGGATGGCCGTCAACGTCACCATGCTCTGCCACGGGGGCTGGAAGCGTGGCCTTACATGCCGCGTCTGGTTTGACCCTACCCTGGATGGCGAGAACGTCAAGGGGGCTGGGTGAAATGATTTTGCTGGCTTGACAGATATAACCCAAAAGATAGGATCGCGGGACACATCCCGGTACACCCCGAAATGCCCGTAGGCGTTGGCGGAGAGTGCATCAGGCGGATCCCACTCCCTCCGCCAAGCCAAATATCTCTCCGATTCATCAGTCACTTACACGTGCCCCGATAGAAAGCGCTTGGTCAATCCGGTTGGTCAACTCCAACCATGTATCTCCCGCATCACCTGCTTCGCCATGCGTTCGGCTCAGTTGTGGGCTCGGACCGCGCGCATCACGGCATGGACTTTCTGCGCGGTTGGCTACGCACCGGTCTTCCTTGGGCGATCGTAGCAGAGCCTTCAGTCTAGCCTGGAATAGGGCAGCGCATAGGGCGACACGGGACGACCTTCGAAATCTTTGCGGCAGGTTGATCAGAGCAAGGTGCGCGTCTTATGTGTTGTGCCAACACGCCGCGTCGATCAAGGGCAACCTTCGGTCCTTACAAAAGTTGGTTCAACTTTTTGCCGGACCAACCGATGGCATGGTCCAAGCACATTTCATCGATTGGAGGTTCCATGTCATCCCGTTCCCGCTCCAAAAACCGTCGAAGAACTCGACCGCGCCGTCCTCGAGCGTTCGCTCCCGCCGGGTCGCGCCAGCGGCAAGGTCGCGCGCCTTTAGCCGGACGGGACAGGGTGCGTGTTGTGTGTTTGATTGGAGGGCAATGTCTTGCCACTTGACGGAAGGTCTGACATGCCGGGCTTGGGTCAGCCCTGACCTTTCCGCTGCTCACTCAAGCCAAACCTTGAAGGCGCCGTCGTCAAGCCGGGCGATTTCCTCGTCGACCTCATGGACACGGTCACCCGGGCAGACGAAGTTGGCATCACCGCAACCCGAACCTGCATCCGATCGGGGCCAATGCCGCCCAGGCCGACGCCGGCCGAAGTCTCCTGCAGCGGGACTGCTCCCCTGACGATAGCGCCGTTGATACTCAACGGGTTTAAGGAAATCAGCTCGACACTCAAACGGTACGCCGTCTTGGCTCTTGGCGGGAGCGTTGATGCTCGTCAGATGGTCCTCCTGACGTGGACACACAAGCGCCGCGATGTCGGCCGGCGACGATGGTTCGATGGCTTTCGAAGCAGCGGCGGCACGGAGGGATGCGGACGCTACGGGTCCATCAGGTGGTTGATGGTCGGAAGCCTGTTGCAAATCCCTGCCACACACGCTGCAAACCGTGAGGGTTCTTCGAGGACCATCATGTGACCGGCGCCCTCGATGTCAAAGACGCCCCGGCTCAACGTTTCAATTTGACGCGACGTGCCAAGTCCGCGTGGCGAATTAGCGCCCCGGATGAGATAGGTTGGGATGTTTGTCATCACGTCGCGCACGATGCGCTCGTAGGCCGGGTGGACGGTTTCGACGAGTACCGCCCGGGCCATCGCATGAATGACGGACGCCGGCTGGTGCAATAGCCATTCGCGCATCCGGTCCATCTGGTGTCGCGTTGGAACGACCCGGTCGCTTGCAAAAAACGCCTCAGGATGTGCCCGGGCATTTTCGAGCCACAACGCCACTTGCTCGGGTGTCATCGGCGCAATGCGGGAAGACAGTGAGGCGTCAGCGGGCGAGAGATTCCCTTCTGCGCTGATGATGGCCGCGACCCGCTCAGGGTGCGTGTGGGCAAGGCGAACACATATGGCCGCGCCGCCGGAGTGTCCGACGAGGACGACCGGCTGGTCGCCAATGTCTCGCGAGAGTGTTCCTTGGAGGTGACTTGCCTGCCGAGAGACAGTCAACGCCGGGGAACGGTGCTCCGTCGACGCCCCATAGCCGATGAGATCAGGCGCAAGGACAGGGCCGGCGATGCCCTCCCGGAGCTCGGGAAATCGCAGGTGCCCGATGAAACCGTGCACATAGACGACAGGTGGCATGGACATTCCTCCTGAAGACCTTAGCGGCACCGCCGTAGCGGACTTGAGGCGGGAAGGCGCGGCTGTCCATTCTTGCCCAGCCGTAATCGTCCTCGTCTCCGGCTCCGGGCAATCGGGGTTGTCAAAGACGACCGTCGGTGGAACAGCGGCTTTCGGCAGGACAGTGACCGTTCGGCCTTTCCCCGGGCACTTTTCCTGGGTGCCCTTGATGTCGCGACCGGAGACATCCGCCGGGTGCCGACGAGCTACTGCAGGAGTGACTGGCTGCGGTCACTTCCGCTCTGGCAGAGGTCCCGGGCCTGGCTGGTCGGATCCGGTGCGTCCCCCCGGGCGGTCTTCGCCCGGACGATGACGCGAGGGGCGTTGCTCCGGCGCGTCCGGGGACGGCGGCACATTGTGCGGGGCGGTAGGGTCGCCGATGGGGCCGTCGGGTGTGTCTCGCTTGCTGGTCATGTCATGTCCTCAGCGTCCGGGAAAAACCGTAGCGCCCGGAACGTGATGGCAACGCGACCCTGTCTTGCAGCAATCTGGCGTGGAGCGGCTCGGCCGCCCCATTCCGGACAATGACGGGGATGGCCCATGGTCTGGACACATCAAAAGCAAGGCCGCCAGGCTATGCCCCCAGACATCACCCTTATGATACTCAGCGCTTGCCGGGATCCACGCTGGGGAGGCCATCATCCATGCCTCTACCCGATCCGCCCTGGTCGCGTCGGGCTGTGGTTCTTCATATGCGTCGAATTGAACCTGTCGTGCGTCAAACGGCTCGAGGATGATGAGGACGGACAATGGAGGCGGCATCCCAGCCGGGATGCCGACCTGGGCCAACGCATGAGGTCAAACCCGTCGATTGTACGGGGCGCCTTTCCGTAAGGACCGCGCGCACTGCTGGACACGATTGCGGGAAACCGCTCGCGGAGCGCTCCGCCCCAGCCACGTCTGGGAAGGCCTATGCGGGCAGGCCGAAGACCCCGCTGACGGATCTGTAAGAGGCTGGGCAACGCACCGTGACCATCCCAAAGCGGTGGCCGACGGGCTAGAGTCGCTCCACTGCTGTACAATCGTACGATGACAAGGCCCTACAGCTGCGCATATGCCATCACCGTTCTCCCGACTGGCGGATACCACGGACGATTCGAGGTGTTTGACCAAAGGGGAAGGGTCGTTGCCGCTGGCGAGGACGATGGTGTCCACCGGACCCAGCAACTTGCCTGGTCACGGGTGTTGTTCCTGGCCGGTGCCGCGCTGGCAGACCTGGGCGCGCCGGTCAAACGGGTGCTTTGAGCTCGGGCGTAAACAGCCGCCACTTCCCGTCGGCCCCTTCGATGCTCAGATACGCTCCTCCGTTGACATGGTCGAGTCGCGCCGCGAGCTTCGCGGCAAAGCAGACGGCTGCGTGGCGTGCGGAAAATGTGTGGCACTGGCCGTCCGGATGGGACACATGCCAGGTCTCGCTTGGCGGGCTGAGCGGGATGTCGAAGACGAGCATGGCATGTGGGTGCGGTAAGGTTGGCCGACTATGCCCGTCTGGCGGGGCAGGTGCGTCAAGAAGGCCCACACCATTGTGAAGAATGGCATTCGCCAGGTGACCAGAACTTTTGGAGCGCGCCGTGCGGGTGACGTGGAAGAAAAGGATTTGGGCCAGCGCCTTGGCCGCCTGGGGTGTCGGAATCATGATGCTTGAACCTGGCCGTCGCCATGCATTGGCCATGGGAGCGTTCCTCCTCAGCGCCTGGCTTGAGGCCTTCGTACCTAGGCCGCCGCTGTTCCAGCCGCTGCGAAAGACCGTCCAGGGCTTTCGGGACGGCACCTACCCGTCCCCGAACGCCCGGGACACGCTCGTTGCCATGGGGAGCCTCGGCCTGATGGTGGCGGCCATCGTCGTCCCGGACGCATGACCGCACACTGGCGTCGGGCAGCAGTGGCGGGTCGCAAGGCGACAGCCGACCGGAAAGGTCCGGTTCGCATCTTTCCACTTCGGGATCACGCGGCGCTGTTCATGATTTCCGTTTGCCGTCCAAGGCCCGCGCGTGCACTCTTCCCCGTACTCCGTTGATGTCGACGTTCAGCTGGTTCCCGGGCGTGGTTATTCCGCCTCATACTCGATTTCCGGGCACGACGGTGGGCTTCTCCACAGGCGGGTTCTCACCCGTCGGTTCGCCGTCTACAGCGAAGCACTTGCGAGCGCGCTTGAGGCAGGGCAGTCCGCCGTGGAGGCGTTTGAGGACATGGAACGTATCCGGCAGGACCAGTTACCGGGCCGGGGGGCGAAGGACGCCGCTTCGGTGGCGTGATTGCGCTGCTGCTTGCCAGCGCAGTCTCCGCCGGTGGTACGCAATTGGCACGACCGCCTGCGTGCTCCCAACGTCCATCATGGTCCGCAGGGGGCGGTCGAGGCAGGTTTGCGCGACTGCCCATCGAATGAAAGGTCATCCACGCCAGGGCAAAATGCGATGAAAAGCAACGCGGCTTACGGATACCCAAGCGCTCCACTTCTCATCGCGCTCGTCGGCGCCGATGGGGCCGGAAAGTCCACCGTGGCCAAGCACCTCGTCCGCTGGCTCGGCCAGTTTGGCCCCGCAGAGCAAGTGCATCTTGGCAAGCAGGCGGGGAATATGGGGCGCGCGCTTGCAGGGGCTCCGGTCATTGGCGGATTGGTGGGACGCTTCTTGCGCAAGAAGTCCGATGGGGTCAAAGGGCGGATCAAGGCGCACCGGCAGCCGACGCTTGTGCCAGCGTTGATAATCACGGCGTTTTCGCTCCGTCGCCTACGCCGATTTCGCCGCATGCTGTCGATGCGGCGCCGTGGCACGGCCATCGTGACTGACCGCTTCCCGCAGATTGGCACTCCCAACGCGTTCGACGGACCGGGATTTCCGTTCGATGCTCAAGGGTCATGGGTCGTCACTCAGCTCGCCCGATTCGAGCACGCGGCATTCCAGCGAATGGTGCGTCACACACCCGACCTCGTCGTGCGACTGCATGTCAGTCTCGATGTTGCCGTGGCACGAAAACCTGACCACCGTCGCGAAGCGCTCGCCAGAAAGATTGCGATTCTTCCCGGTTTGGCCTTTGGCCTCGCTAAAGTCGTGGAAATCGACGCCGACGCGCCCCTTCCCGATGTACTTGCCGCGGTCGAGCGAGCAGCGGGAGAACTGATGATGTCCAGAGCGGTCTGAGGCCGTCCGTCCCGCTGCGAAAGCGCCGCCAAAGTGTCGCCAGCCCGTCGCCTAGGTTGGGCGGGAGACGGCGAGGCCCGCGCACAGTCAGACAGCGCACAAGAAAGATGGTATTCCCGCGGCGTTGTCGGTCAGCTCTGGCGCGGATTGTTCCGCGTGGGGCTCAGGGATTCGAGTGCCTCAATGAGCTGGCGCACACTCGCCGGTTTTGCCAGAAACGGCGCTCGACGGAGGGCATCCGGGATATTGTCGGGGTTTCCGTCGGAGACAAGGACAAAGGGGATTCCATGTCGCACAAGGGCGTGCCCGACGGGGTAGGCGTCTGCGCTGTTCTGGGGCACGTCAAGCAGGGCGAGATCCGGGGCGTCGCCTGCCAGCGCTGTGAGCGCCGTGTCCGCGGTGGCAAACGGCCCGATGACCGTCGCGCGCATGTTCTCGAGCACGAAGGTCCACAGGATGGCGGTTTCGGGGTCGTCCTCAACGACGAGGACACGACAACCAGTGAGCATAGGGTGCCTGCAGGCGTTGGAAGTGGCAAATGAGCGTACTTGCGTCGCGCGCATAGACATCCAGGACACAATAGTGACGATGGCCTAAATGCCATGTGAAGGTCTGCCACCCGTCGGTGGAGCACCGGACCTACGAAGCGGCCTGCTATCGGGGATTGTTCGACCTTTCCCGGACCGCGCTGCCCAGCCCGAACTTGGCCGTTGCGGTATCGGCATCGACGAAGCGGGCGTCGCCTTGCTTTGATGTGACGCCGGGGCCGGATTGCTGGGGCGTCGATGGAAGGACGTGGCCGGAGGCGCCCGCACACCATTGCGGGCGCGCCTTCGACCGCACGGGCAGAGCAACAGGCCAACCTCGTTCGCCCGTCCTCTGATGAAGGCTGACAGGTGGTGTTGGTCCCACAAAATGCCCATGTCGGCCGACGGGCATTACATCCAAAGGGGCATGATGAACGTTCGCACGCGTGCCCAGGATGCTTGCCGAGGTCTGTTTGCATTGGCTCTCCCGGGGCGCGTCTTGCCAGCCCAGGGTACAGCGGCCGTTGCTGCGCGGACTCCATCGTCGTTGAGGTGTGCGACCACGAGACGGGAATGGCCGAAGAGGCCCAGGCAAGGCTGTTCGAGCTTTTTCAAAGACCAAGGCCGAAGGAAGAAGCAGCCGTGTCGGGATGGCGCAGGCAACAGGGCTCATGCGTCAGGCCGGAAGAGCGGTGGAGCTTGGGTCGACCGTCGCGAAAGGCATCGAGGTCTGCTTGCTGTTCCCCGGGGCGGGCCGTCCGACGACAGCCTGACCTTGCTTCCGGTCCGCCGGGCAGCGCCAGCCAGCCCGGCGGTAAGATAACCCGATGCGCGTCGGCTCGCCGGACGGCCGCTCACCGTACCAGGTCAGCTGGTATGGACGTCTTGCGGCGAACCGCAATTGCACGCAACATCACGCCGGACAAGGCATCTCGGACGATCATGGTATGCAAGAGCCCCTGCAGCTCGGTTCGCACTGGGCGCTCGTCGCATGCAGTACCTCTGTGGGCGCGGGAGGACTGTGGATAGGAGCGTGGGCGCTTTATCGGGAACGCGACACCGCCGTCAGGGTCGGCGTGCCGGAGCGCAGCTTGTCTCTGGTGTCGGGGGGGACGCGGGCGTTTTCGTCTGAAGACGATGCGCGCGCCCAGGCGCTTGAAGATGCTGCGCGTACGGAGACTGTCCTGAGCGGGACCTACCGGTCCGTCCTGCCTCCTTGAGCGCGGAGCGGATGACGATGAGTGGGACGGTCAATCGCCTTCGCGCCAGCATTGCAGGGAGGCGCAAGGCGGTTGCGCTGGCATTGGAGCAATCGGCCGGCAAAAATGTGGCTTCATGCCGGGGCAACCAGGCGCCACAGCGACTCGCCGGCTCACGCACGGCCCTCCGCGTTGCACCCGTCCAACAGCTGGTCGCGACGCCTGATGCGGGCGCCCGGGTGTGTCGTGCACCGCTATGCCACCCTGGTTGGAGCGGCCACTGGTTGCAGCTTCCCTTGTAATTGGGAACTTGCGGGCATCTCAACGGGTCTACGTGACCCCGTCTCCTGCGCCGGTGGTAGTCGATGCGGCACAGACACCGGGCTGACTTGGTCCATACAGTATCCGCGCCAGATTCAGCGTCAAAACGGGGAAGGAGGCGGGCACATGAACGCCGGGATTGATGGGAAAGAGGGCCATCCCGGGACATCGGCATCGGCGACTGCCCGGGTCTCGAACTCTGGGGTCTGGTTCTTGGCGCCCCCGTGTCGGCGGTGCGCCGCGCTGTGTCGAAGGTAGGCATTGAGGCAAGAGCTGTGCAGGCGGAGATTGACGCGAATCCCGACGACTACAGGTGATGGCCAACTGGCGCACGGTCAGGGCTTGGCTCCGGGAGTGCCAGGTGTCGATTTGTCCCTTACCGTCGGCGCCCGCCAATCAGGAACTGGAGCGGGCCGCCATTTGCGATTTGATGAGACGGGCCCGTTTCCGAATCATTTCCAGCCGCCCCTCGGGCAAACGCTCGAGCGATCGCCATTGCATGGCGGCGCGGGGGTGGTTCTGGAAACGGCCGCGATGCCGGTCCAGAAAGTCCCAGTACAAAGTGGTAAACGGGCACGCGCGCTCGCCCGTCGCATCCCCGGGGTCGAGACGACACCCGCGGCAATAATCGCTCATCCGCTCGATGTACCGCCCTGAAGCCGCGTAGGGTTTCGATACCATTCGCCCACCATCCGAGAACTGGCTCATCGCCATGGTGTTGGGGGCCTCGACCCATTCCACAGCGTCAGCATAGACCGCCAGATACCACTCGTGCACCTCGTATGGGGACACGCCGAGGAGCAGCGCAAAGTTGCCAGTGACCATCAGCCGCTGGATGTGGTGCGCATAACCCGTGCGCAGCGTCTGCCCGATGACCTCCCTCATGCATGCCATCTCCGTTTCGCCCGTCCAGTAAAAGGCGGGCAATGGCTCATGCGCGCCGAGTGCATTGGACCGAAGCAGCCGTTCCGGGTCCAGCCAGTACACGCCTCGCACGTACTCGCGCCACCCCAGAATCTGGCGGATGAAGCCTTCGGCCGACGACAGCGCCACCTCGCCGCCCTTGTACCGGGCAAGCACCGCGAGGATGACTTCTCTCGGCGAAATGAGCCGAAGGTTCAGGCTGGACGACAGGTGCGCGTGGTAAAGCAGAGGCTCTCCCGTCCACATCGCATCTTGCCAGCGACCAAAACCCGCAAGCCGATGGTCCAGGAAGTCCGCCAACGCGACCAGAGCATCGGCGCGCGTCACTGGCCGATTGAATCGGGCAAGGTCACCCGGGTGGTCAGCCAGGGCGTTATTGACATCGCACATGACGCTTCGGGTCACGGCGTCAGGCGGGAACGACCTGGCCGCCGGGACCCACCCCGGACCCTCCCGGCCGAAGGACCGCCGGTTTTCACTGTCGAAGTTCCACCGCCCGCCGACGGGTGTACGGCCATCCATCAGCACGTAATGGCGTTGGCGCATCCACCGGTAGAACGATTCCAGGCGCAGGTACGACTTGCCTCGCGCCCACGCCCGAAAGTCTTCGACCGCACACAGGAAGTGGCGATCGGGACGCTCGACGTATTCGACACCGTGGCAGAGCGCGACGGCCTTGAACGCTTCCCGGAGGCGATGATCCCCGGGTCGGACGATGATAACCCGCTTTGGGCGGCTCAGCGCCAATTCCAATCCGAGAAGGGCCGCGAGGTCATCGGGCCCCTCGTCGGTCAGCCTCGTGTAGCGAAGCGGATGGGTCGGTGGTAGGGAGGCCGCGAAATGGCGCATTCCTGCCAAAAACAGCACGCTGCGTTGCTTGGACGACCAGACATGCTTGGACTCGCCCCGTCGCTCGGCCATCCAGACCATGTCCGTCGATGGGTCGAAATCATCGAGAGCGTGAGAGTCAGGATTGAGCTGGTCACCAAGGATTACAACGAGGTGGCGCATGGGCGGCCCTCGGAAAACGACCGGCAGTTGAGCAAGGGGCGCGTCAAGCGCGGGCGAAGGCCTGGTCCGTCCCGGTCGGAAGATCTGCCTTATTTTTGGCGTGAGAGTTCGATGCGCGCGCTCAACCCAACCGTGTCCGCATGGGGTCAAGAGTGTCTGGGCAGATCGCCGCCGAAATGGCTCCCATGCGCGATGCCCGACCGCGTGAGCGGAAAGGGCGGAGTCAAGACGAACTGCGTTTTGCCGCCCGTGCGGGTACCCGAAGAAAGCGTAGGATTCAAAGCGCGCAAGGAGCAAAGTGCGACCACCGACAACCCGCAACGGCATGGCGCGTGCGACCATTGTCCCGGCCTTTGTGAGGAGGTGATGGTCTTGGTGAAACGGCACGAGTCGGGGAAGGCCAAACCGGGTGTCGTCGGCGCGATACCCGATCTGGTGCAGCTCAACCGGCGGGCAAACCTCCGGGCAATACTCGGTGAATTGCTTGCGGAGGGCGTGGTCACGACGAGGGCAGCTGCGCAGGTTCTGCAAGTCGACCCGAGGGATCTCGACGGCATGCTCAAAGGAGACGACATCCCGGATGCGTTCGCCCGGGACGTCGAATGGGTCATGCACCGGCGGGCGGGGTGGATGGACGAAGACGAGCGGGAGCGCGATGTCTGACCGCAAACGAAAATGGAGCGGAGTGGCAGCAATGATGTGCGAATCAACAATTTTAACGTTCCGCCACTGGACGCTGCGGCAGACCTTCGACGCGTCGAACCGAAGGTGGCATTCCTCGACCCCGCGCCAGGCGCGAGCTGGAGGGATGCTTTCCAGGAGATGCTCAAAGCGCCGACCCACGATTAAACACGCCGCTCCGACGTTCCAGGGCAGGGGAATTGTTGTCCCACCGATCGCCGAGTAGGCCGCCGAGGCATGTGTCCTGCTCCGCCGGTCCGTGATGGATATCAACAGAGAATACCGGCTCAGCGGAACACCGCGCCCCGCCAACGCGGCCGACCGTGAAAGGCATCACGCCGACCTGCTTGCAATTGCTCCATTCACAGACGCGAAAACTGGCGTCGGCGGTTGGACGATTACCGCAAGACAGAGCGGGGGCTGAGCGCTTTCGCCAGCGCGAGAACGGCCACCCCATATCCCGGCTTTGGCACTTCGCCCGGCTCACCAAGGGCCATGAGCACATCGTGGGCCGCGGCAGCCACCGAGACCAGGCCCCACATGCCGGCGTTGACCGAAACGAGGTGGGCGCGAAAGCGGGCTTCGTCCAGATCGTCCTCCAGCACTGAGTGACCGACCGCGACGGCATCGACGGTCAGGCATTTGAGCCGCAGCAGACCATTATTCGTGGGTTGCGCCATGACCCGAGCATACGCCAGCCATCTTCTGGGCAGGCAACTGCTGACTTCGGGGACGACGGTTCTGTGGCGCCGGTCACACCATAGGCCGGCCGGGCCCAGGTCCGCGGGCTGTTCGGCACGGCATGCGCCGCAGCTCAGTCGCTCGATGCAATGACCCAGGTGATCGGCATGTGTTGCTGCTCACAGCCTGTCTGGCAGATGTAAAACCCATGCCTCGCTACGAAACGGACCGCGGTCCCATCGTCAAGCTCGAGGCGGATTACCGCGTCAGCATTCGCGCTTCGATGCCCAGGATGGTCCTGGTCGGCAGTGCGGACCTGACGCTTCGCCTCTCCTGAGCCCCAGGACCAGGAGATGACGCCGGTCTGGCCTTCGATTTTGAGGTCGGCCGGTGATGCAGGAGGCTGGCTGACGAGATGGAGGGGGCGCTCGCGGGAGCACGCACCCAGCGACATGAGTCCGATCGCCAGCGCCATCTTCTGTAAACACCCCATGCCCGCATCCTCGTCGACAGTCTTCCATTATCGGCCGCAGCAGACAGGGCTTGAGACCACAGGCGACGCGCGGCAATCCGGACAGGCGCCTGTTGCGGTCGGTCCGGAAGGGATGCCGGGATGCCGGCCGGACCTCCGGCTCGGCTCGCCGGCGCAAGCGCGATTCCGGTTTTGGACGCGGGATGGTGGATAAAACGCCAGCTCGTGAACCCAACAGCGGATTTCCTGAACCGCCGCCACGCACCAGCTTCAAGTGTGACCGGTTGCCGCCGTTAGTATTCATGGGTTGAGGAAATGGCAAGCGCGGTAGCGAGGCGAAAAATGCTCGGCAAAGTGATTTGGTTTCACCCGGAACTGTGTGTGGCGCTGATTGAGAGAAGTGGTGGTTTTACCGTAGGAACAGTCGAGCGCGGTAACCTCGGGCTGGGCGCATTGGTCCATGGCAATTTGCGGGAGCCGGGGAAGACCCTGCTACGCGTCGACCCGGACGGAGCGGAGGTCGCCTTCCTTGTCGAAGCCGAGGCCCTGTCGGAAGAGGAGGCAAATGAGCTCCTTGGCTTTGTCCGAGACGCCTCGTCGGGGGCCGCCGAAGCGGAGCACGGCAAAAACCTCGCTGACTAAGTTGTCCTGGCAACGGATGGCCAGCGGTCATGAAGCGTCGCACACGCTTGCAGGACACGGGCGACCCGCCGCGAAGGACGTCCACATTCTCACTCCTCCGTGCTTCCAAGGCGCACCGACTTTCCGTGTGAGACGTCCAGCCAACCGGCATCGAGTTGCAGCGTCCATTCGAGTTCCCTCGCCACGTCATCAGGCATCGGGAAACCGCCGATCAAGTTTCGGAGCGCGCCCGCCGGAAGAGCCAGTCGCTCGGCTTGTCCGCGCAATGTCTGGCAGCCCTCGCGTTCCAGCGCGCCCAGCAGGGTCGACAGGTTGCTGCGTCGAAGCGCAGGGAGTTCCCGCGCTGACACGGCGACGGCAGGGCAAGTGTGTCCGGGGACGGCGGGCATCGGCGCCTCGACAACGAGTGAAGCCCACACCATGCGCCGGCGGTGGGCGACGGGGCGTGAAGCGCACCGCCAACGAGTCGCACTTCGGGCAAGAATACGCTGGCGGCGGCTACGGAACCGGCCTTGGCTGCCTAGGCATTGGCCTCCATCTGCCGGTTCAGACAATGGGCGTCGAAAGCTGCTCGATGGCGGCAACGAGGGTAATCAGTGCCGCATGCAGCCGTCCGACCGTTCCTGCCTTGGTGGTGCAAAGACATCGCAGGGCATTTCGGGCAGCAGAGCTGACTTCGCCACAGCCCATTGCATCGGCCGTATGCTCAATTTGCTGGACCCGGTACAGCGCTTCTTCAAGATCGCCCGAGTCGATGCAGCGATGGAGGATGCCGACATCGTCTAAGAGACGCTGTGTTCCCATGGGTCCTCTCCCGGTGACGTGGCCCCAAGGTGCAGTCTAGGCGCGCTCGGACATGCAGGTGTGAAGGTGCCGACGATTTGACGCGGCGCGCGACATGCCGCGTCTCCGACCGGCACTCGGAACTCACCCCTGCCGGTCTCATCTTTCGGTGGGATGGTTGCCGCTCGACGATGGTTGCCGGGTGGCCTGAATATCGACGGGGGAAGTGAGGTCCCACACAGACAACGAGCGGCCAAGGTCCACGGACCCCTGTTCCCTCTTGCCGACAGCGGTGCTGGACGGTTTTCGCTTGGAATCCACCGACGCCGAGTCCGCCGCGTCGCATCCGGGTCGCACAGTCCACAAGACGTTGGGATGTGAGGCCGGCCGCAACGGCGGGATGTAGCTGTTCCGTCCTCATTTGTCCGTCGTCTCATCGCTGGAAAATGCGACGCGGGCCCTTTTGCGTCAGCCGCACGACAGTTGCACGGCACCTGTCGCTGACGTAGCGTGAGGTGTCACCGGCAGACCAGGGCCTCCACCCGTGACGTTTGATTCCGAACCAGACTTGCAGCCGCTGAGAAGGGCGAACTTGCGGTACCTCATGGCCGAGTTGGGCCACGATGGTATTGTGGCGTGGGCGACGCTCGGTCGCATCCTTGGCATCGTTTCGGGTAGCCAATTGGTCGGCCTGCTCGCCAACGGGCTCATCAACGACAGGCAAGCGAGAGAAATCGAGTGGGCGATGCAGCGGCCCAGTGGATGGCTGGATCGAATCCCGAGCTGTGCACTGGACAATTAAAGCGGTTGCGCCATCTCACTGACTGTTGAAGGTCGCGACGCAGCACATGTCGGCGCATCTCAATCCCTGCGCTCTCTGAAACCAAAGCGGTGTCGGGCCCGGTTGGCCTACGGCGCGAAGGCATCCTTGGCTGGGGTCGCTCCATCATCGGCGGCGTACTGAAGCGCATGTCGTCCCAGCGCCGTGATGCGCCACCATCCATCCGGATCCTCAGACACCAGGGCCAGTGCGTACAGATGCAGGCAGCACCCGCGATCGAGTGATCGGGTGGCAAGAAACGAGGTGTCATCGAGCTGACGAAGTGTCATGAGATCGGCAGGAGGCAATAGGTATCGCTGGCGCATGGCTTTGTCCTGATTTCCCCCATCCCATCACGGCATGCCCGTGGCGGATAGGGTCATTTCCGGCAAATCACATGGTGTGACGGGAGACATTGCGGTCCGCGACAGCCGCCGGAAAACCGGCCCGCGACGATGTCAGACGCCGCGGGCCGGAGTCATCCATGACCAGTAGGGGGCCAAGCCGAGGAGGCGGGATGGCCTGCGATGCTCACGCATGGCCTGTTTAGGGTAGTCGACCGTTTCACCGCTGCCAACCCACGTGCCCCGGGGAGGGTCAGTCGGTGCCGCCAAGGCCGTCAGGCATGGAGGAGCGCGGCTGCATCCCTGTCACACGACGTCAGGTCGGATGGCTATGGCAACCGTCCGCACGAAGGCTCCAGCGCAAACGCGGTCTTCCAGACAACCCCCGCTGCCACGGACGGCGGTCGTCGGGTGTCTTGTCTGGCGCGTTCCGGGATCGTCATGACCTGGCAGGATTTGAATGTACAAAGGCATGGCCGCCCAAGAGGTCCGGACGGGAGAATCGGCTGCCCTCCCACGGTGTGCATGACATGCAACGCTCCTGGTTCGACCGCTCCTGGCCCCGGCTTTCCGGCCTCGTCTGGCTCACCCTCACCGCGTGCAGCGCCGGGGCTCCGCGGCCGCAGTCTCCTTCGGGATACAGCGCTCCAGGCATCCCGCCATTGCAAGCACGCCCCGGCCATCAGCGGCCCCTTATCGCGGTTGTCGCCAACAACCCAGGTGTGGAACTGAGCGATTTGCTTGTGCCCTTCGGGATTCTCTCGCGTGACCCCGGTCTCGATGTCCGGGCTATCGCCATGGACGACGCCGAGGTGTCCACCTTCACCGACATGGGTGCCCCGGGACCGGGTCTGCGCCTGCAAGCGACGGTCAAGGCGTTCGACGGCGCATTTCCCGAAGGTGCTGATGTTGTTGTCGTGCCAGCGCAGGCGTCGGGAGCAGCGCTCATGGCGTGGCTCAGGGAGCAAGCAGGCAAGGGCGCCACCCTCGTCAGCATCTGCAACGGCGGCCTGATTGTTGCGCAAACCGGCCTGTTTGACGGGCGGTCCGCGACCGCGCACTGGTCTACCGAGGACGAACGCAACAGGACCTACCCCGCGATTCACTGGACGCGCAATCGCCGGTTCATGGCAGATGGCCCCTGGATTTCCACGACCGGCGTCAGCGCGGCCGTCCCGGCATCCATCGCGCTCATTGAGGCGTTTCACGGTCGCGCCGAAGCCGGGCGCGTCGCGCATTCACTCGGCGTCAATGACTGGTCGCCCCATCATGATACCCAGGCATTCAAGCCGCGACGCTTGAGCACCGCGTGGCCGCTTGCGACGGTCGCATATGGCAACCGGTGGTGGCACCGCCCCGAGACGATCCGCGTACTCGCCAAGCCAGGCGCCGATGAGGTGAGCCTCGCGCTGACCATCGATGCCTACGCCTCCACCGGCCGGAGCCAGGTCTTCGTCGACACAGGCGGCGCGGCCTCCGTGACGACGAGCCACGGGCTCGCGTTGCTTTCTGGCACCACCCCTGCGAAGCAGGTCGCCGCTCCTGTGGTGGCCCCGGACGAAAAGCCCGCCTCCGCGCTCGATACCGCTTTGGATGGCATCATGCAGCGGTACGGCCGGGCAACAGCCAGGGGCGTTGCACTGGTCTTCGAATATCCTCAACCCGCCCGACCCTGACCAAGCAGGCAGCCTGTGCCGTCCACCTCTCCGCCCCGCTGCATCGTCCTCCTGGCCCACGAGGAGATGAATGTGCTTGACCTGACCGGCCCCATGCAGGCCCTGCATACGGTCAATCGGCTGGATGTCGGGCAGGCGCCACGCTATCAGCTTGTCGTGGCCTCCGAATCTGGCGGTCTGGTGACGACGAGCGCAGGCCTCCAGGTCATGACCGAGGGGCTCGCATCGCTCGAGGGGCGCGACATTGACACCCTCATCGCCCCCGGTGGCTGCCGGGACGAAACGTACCAGGTCTCCGACGCTGTCGCAGCGTGGGTCGCCGCGAATGCATCGCGATGCCGCCGGGTCTGCTCGGTGTGCACGGGTGCGTTTCTTCTCGCGGCGGCCGGGCAACTCGACGGCCGTCGCGCCGCCACACACTGGCAATGGGCCAGCCGTCTGGCAAGCTCGTATCCGGCGCTCCGCGTCGACGCCGACAGCATCTTCGTCAAGGATGGCAACGTCTGGACTTCGGCCGGTGTCACGGCGGGCATCGACCTTACCCTTGCCCTTATCGAGGAAGACCATGGGCACCGCGTGGCGATCGACGTTGCGCGGCAACTCGTGGTGTTCCTCAAGCGATCGGGTGGCCAGTCGCAGTTCAGCACCCCGCTCGCAGCCCAGGCCACCGGCGGCGACACTTTCAACGATCTGCATGCCTGGATGGCGGCGAACCTGACAGAAGACCTGCGTGTGGAACAACTCGCGGCACGCGCCTTCATGGCGCCGCGAACTTTTGCGCGGGTCTATCAAAAACGCATGGGCCGGACTCCGGCCAAAGCAGTGGAAGGACTCCGGGTCGATGCGGCCCGACGATGCTGGACGAGACAACGGAGCCGGTAAAGCGTATTGCCGCACTGACTGGCTTCGGTGATGAGCAGGCCCTGCGCCGCGCCTTTGTGCGACACATGGCTCTCCAGCCGGGCGAATACCGTGAGCGTCCGTCGAGCGGCAGGGTCCGATGAGAACTCGCTTGGACAAGCTGCAATCGCCGGTCCGGCTGAGCCCAAGGCCTCAACCTCTGGCATGCATGGGGCTTCGGGTTGCTCGACAACGCACAAAGCGCGTCGGGGACGCTTTCCTGCCGGCCATTGCCTGCATGGAGCGGAGCTGTCGCGTCCCTGGGAAGACCGCCTCCGCCGTTGGGTCAATGTCCATTGTCAAAAGTCGACAAGCTCCCTCGTTTGGCTGGGTCGGGTGTCTCGCGTGAATCGCGCAGCTGCGCAGGAACACCGGGTCGATGGACGGCTGCCTCCGGGGCATCACCTCCACCCGCCTGTGTCCCTGGGTTGCGCAGTGTCCTTGGGTGGTGCCGTCTAGCGGACGCGCCGGAACGGTTTGATGTCCCGAATCTCGGCGTCGAAGAAGCTGCCGATTGAGGGCGCCGTCATCAGCCGTAAATGCAGCCCCGGCGTGACATCGTCGTAAGCGTAGACCGAACCCGATCGGAACTCGATTTCAAGGATGTGGCAATCCGGGTCGTAGCCGACGGAGGCGAGCACTGACGAGTCGACCGGTTCTCGGCGCACGGCTCAGACTTCTGATGCGCGGCTGGTGCAGCGTCGTCGCTGCAATGCGTCGCCTCGGCCCATGCTACCGGGCCACCACAGCGACGGGCGTGGGAATGCCGTCCCGCTCGACAATCTCCGTGCGCCATCGCCAACTGGTGAATTCCTCGGCGAGTTCCTGACTTGCGGGAAGGCAACTGTGCCCGTCACCTGACTCACGCACCGTCTTGTCGCGGACGGCCATCGCACCGGCAAGCGTCATCGTGGAAGCAACGATGGTCTGGTCGTCATCCCGGACCACGACAAAGTATTCGGCAGCGCGTATTCGTGACTTCATGACTGTCATTCCCTGGCGGCTGACAGGCCGATCGTACCGTCCAACGGACTATCCGACCAGTGCGGAGCAGGGGAGCAGCGAATCCACCAGACGCCTCCGCCAAGGGGCGCCAACGGTGCCGGGCAGCCGCTGCCGCGCGACGGGTGGCAAACGGCTGTATGGCCGTGATGGCCACCTCCTGCTGGACGGCGGCCCCGCCCATGGTCGGCTCTCGCGGCGCGACTTTTTCGGAGGTGTTCCGGGTCGAAGGCGCCTACAATTCCCATCGCGGGTCTTTACCCGCACAGGTTGGATGGCCGGTGCAAGAAACCAAACCACGGGTGGGGTGCGCCGGGTGGTCCCTGCCGCGCCGGGCAGCTCACCTCTTTCCGGTGGAAGGGAGCCACCTCGAACGCTACGCGCAAGTCTTTTCCTGCGTGGAAATCAACTCGTCGTTCTATCGTCAGCACCTTCGGAAAACCTATGTCAGATGGGCACAAAGCGTGCCCGAATCGTTCCGCTTCAGCATCAAAATGCCAAGGTTGATTACCCACACCCACGGGCTTGAGGGATGTGAAAGGGCCTTGGGTACCTTCCTCGACGAAGCGGACGGTCTCGGCGACCGTCTCGGATGCATCCTCGTCCAGCTGCCGCCGGGACTTGAGCTCGCCGTGCCAACAGTGCTCCGGTTCTTCTCCCAACTCCGCAATCGCACGCCTGCACACATCGTGTGCGAACCCCGGCACCGGTCGTGGTTCACGGCACAGGGGCGCGATGTCCTGGACGGCGCCGGAGTATCGCCGGTATGGGCCGACCCCATCCCGGTCGCGGACGCAGAGCCATTTCAGCCAACAGGCATGTTGTACTGCCGCCTCCATGGATCGCCGCGAACATACTACTCATCCTATGGCGACGGGGTCCTAGATGCGATGGCCGCGAAACTGCAAAAAGCGGTTACGCTTGGCGAGCCTGCATGGTGCATTTTTGACAACACCGCCGCCGGACATGCCGTTCCGGATGCGCAAAACCTGATTCGACGGCTTGAACCCTGATGCCCGCATCAAGCACCCGGACTTTTCGCTGACAACATGGACGTCCTGGTCGCCGGTTACCCATGACAGCTAGGTAACGCCCGAAAGGTCGGGCGCGTGCGCCCTGGACGATATCGCCTATGGTCGGGACACTTGGGGGAGGGGAGCGTCAATATGCAGCAGGAACTGGGTGTGAGGTGCAGTTGGAACAGACAGCCCGCGGCCCCGCGTTCCCGTCGGCGCACGAAGGGCGTGCAAGACCTCTTCCGCGGTCGCGTCCGGCCCGTCCCGTCCGCGCCCGAACTCGAGGTTCAGGCGTCGGCATGGACCTTTCCTCTCCGGCGAGATGACCATCGCGGCGGCTAGCGGCGTACTTTCCGGTCGAAGCGCTCTCAGTGACGCTGGAAGCGGGATATCACAGAAAACGTAGAGCACCGGACGGGCTTCGGCAACTGTCAGGACCGCAGCTTCGAGCAGACCTACGCCGAAACTGGCTTCGCCTGCGGTCACTGTCGTGGTGGCCCTGTGGTTGCCTGCCCGCTGCGTCCAAGAGCCGGCGACGCTGACGGTGAGTGTCCGGATAAAGGTCAACGGAGAAAGGTTTCGCGGGGCTGTGCTCAGCGTGTCCATCATTCTGTCGACGGCGTCGGCGTCGCGAGAATGAGTCGAAAAGACAGAGAGCAGCTCTGGCGGCTGCCCAGCCCATCGCCGGCAGGCATCGTCAGCAGCTTCGAGCACCGTGCGTTCGAAGCCCGACGCGCGGCGTCCGTATGAACCGGCTGGCGGGACTGGCGCGGACAGCGCATTCAGAAACACCTGGAGACCGCGAAGGTGAAGCGGGTCCGGTAGACGCCCAGGCACCCAAACTGGCGATGTCAGGTCTGTGAACGTGCGCAAACGTGGCTCCCGATGAGGCCCATAGTGAACCGGTTTGTGCGTCAAGGCATGGCGAAGAAGCCGCCGTCCTCCACCGAGCCCGAGTCCCGACGGATCCCCGGCTTGGTTACCGAGCAGCCATCGGCGGGGCCCGCTGACCTTACTCGATAAAGCGTGCGAACCGGTGGAAACCGGTCATCAACGAGGGCAGGGCGATAACGCATCCATTCGCGCCGAGGGCTTCGGCATGTGATGTCAGCCCGTCATTGCCTCCGTGCCAGACTCACGGAGAACACGGACGAGGTTCTCTCTGCGGTGACGATCCTTGGGGGCGGCAAGTGGCTAAATCGTCATCCGACTGTTGCTCCATACCGCCGGTGTAGAAGTTCGTAAATAACTTCCATCGCACCCGCCTCAGTCGACGCACGGTCGATGGCTGTCAAAGAAGGCAATTCAAGGCTTTCAAAACACTCGCCCGCTTCGTTGACGATTTCAACCGTCAAGATGGTGCCGTCCGTCTTTCGCTCGGCCCGGAACCGCCCGGGCCTGCCGTTTGCATGGACAAACGGCCCTTCCAGGACCCGGCTGCGGCCTGGTCGCATGATTGGCTCGGCAAGGTCCTCGCCAAGAATGACCATTCGAGCCTGGGCACAGACGTCCATCGTCACGTCATCAAGGGTTGGTGAAGTGCCGAGCATGTAAGCCGTTGGGGACTGGTCGCATTGGATGGACGCATGCCACACCCAACGCGCAACGCGCCCATCGAATGCTGCGTTGACCTTTGCCTCGACGGCGTTGCCGCCGCCGTCAATGCAGTGAAAAAGGAGTCGCGCCGGATGCATGGGTCGTGTCATTGGCTTTTCCGGACTGGGAATCCGAACCCCAGGACGAATTCCTCGAGACAGGGCGTCAGGGATAACGCCTGCGGTTTTCGAACCCAACCTCCCACCATGGAAGCGCCATTGCAAGCGCTTTTTCGAGGCAAGGGCTGGAAAAGCCGGATACGTCGCGTCGCACCTGCAATCTTTGAGGAAAAAACGGTGCATTTGATGGGCACAATTATCGTGCCGCTACCGTCTGCCCGCGCGAATATGCGGACGACTGCAAATGTTGTGATTTCACCCATGCTTGGGTCTCAACCGAGACACGTTGCCATGGGTGATGACAAGAGCAACCGCTCCCCGCTGATGCCGAGCATATCAACGAGCACGAAGACTACGAAGTGAAGCACTGGACCATGGAGTCTGGCGTGTCCGAAGACATGCCCCGGGCGCTGGTCAAACGCGCGGGTGTGATGGTCAGGGATGTCCGCGCTGCCTTCCACGATTCATGAAGGGTCGGCCGGGTCATGCGGGGACGCCGGGCACGGGTCCCGGCCCCGCGTGGAAGAGGGGATGATGCATTTGCCGTTGAACGGCCTGACACCGTTGGCTGGCGGTGCCTTCTTTTTTGCCAGCGCGATTTACGTGCCGGCAAACTACAAGACCCGACCGCAAGGGTTATGGGCCGGCGACAAGCCGAGTGGTACGGTAGCCAACGAACCAGCGCAATACGTTCGGCTATGCCAGGCCGCTTGACTGCAGCCATTCGTTCATCACACGGACGACCTCGTCTTTGCGCTCAAGCGGAAGCCAGTGTCCAGCGTTGACGTGGCGGACCGACAGCTTGCTGCAAGCCTCCCCCATCGGTCTGCCAAGGTGCGGGTTTCTGGTGACATCGCAAATAGGGTCCCAGACGCCATTGACGAAGAGGACGGGCTGGGCGACGTGTCCTCCGTTGGGGGCCATGTGGACATATGAGAGATTGGCTTCATCGTTGAGGTACCAGGCGTTCCCCGGCCGGAAGCCGGTGGAGCGGAAGGAATCGACGAGGACATCAAAGTCACGCTCTGGCCATAGAGGTGTGTGCGGAAGCGCCGGAGCACGATGGGCGGGACCGAACCATCCCCCATTCCGGCTGATGGACGCCGACCGATAAATCTTGCCGGCAGACGAAGGGTCACCTGGCTGGTAGATGGCTGAAAGTGTCGATGGGATGTCCGCATCGAAATCGCGGGTGGCGACGTCAAAGTGCGTGAGGTAAAAGCGGTAGTAGTCGAACTGTCCGTCCGGATACTCATCCTCAGGGTAGAGCTTTCGGTCAACAAGAGGACGGAGCGTGTCGAGGGCGAAGGTGTCCGGAAAATAGGGGACCGACAGCAACACCACACCACGGCATCGCTCCGCATGCATCGCTGCAAGCGCGCCTGCCACGGGACTGCCAAGGTCGTGCCCGACCCATACGGCAGTTTTACCGCCCAAGTGGTCGTGGAGCTCAACCATATCCGCCACAATTTCCCGGTATGCGTAGGCACTGCTCGCACGTGGCGCGGACGACCGGCCATATCCCCGCATGTCGGGTGCAATGCATCGCCATCCTGAAGAGGCGAAGGCCTCCATCTGCGCCCGCCACATCAAACCAATCTGGGGCCAACCATGGATAAAGACCATCAACGGTCCATCGGCCGGGCCGGTCTCCCAGTAAAAAGTGCTGTGACGCGCAGTTTTGAGCCGCTGCGGGACAAGGCGAGGGGCGGCTGGCGCATTATCACGCGCTCCAACGACACGGGCGGCCATGATGCTTGCGGCAAGGGTCGCGCTGGTGGTGAGGAAGCGGCGACACGGAGGATTGTGCATGGGGCTATCCCTTCAGCGTGCAATGGTGAGCGGAAATGTTTCTGGGCTGACGACAGCCGGGTCCGGTCCTCCGCGCTCGCCGGAATCAAGCGCACTGATGACTTCGACCTCGTCAAACAGAAGACTGAAGTCGAAGACATCGATGTTTTCGGCAATCCGCGACGCCCTAACCGACTTCGGAATTGGAGACGTCCCGATTTCCAGCTGCCATCGCAAGACAATCTGGGCTGGGGTCTTACGGTACTTCTCGGCGAGCGCGACAACGGAGCGATTTGAAAGCGGGTCGGCGGTTGCTTCGCCGCCCGTTTGCTTCTGCCCGTAGCGATTGATCCCACCAATGGGGGACCACGCCTGCGTAACGATGCCGAGCCGCTCATTGGCCGCACGGACATCCGGCTGATTGAAGAGCGGATGGAGCTCGACCTGGTTTACAGCTGGGACATGACCGGTTTCACGGACAAGCAAGTCGAGGTCCAGGGGGCGGAAATTGCAAACGCCGATGGCTCGAATGCGGCCTTCTGCCATGATGGCCTGTGCTGCCTGATAGGCTTCAATGGTCGCCCCGAAGTTATCGGGAACCGGCCAGTGGACAAGGTACAGGTCGACGTAGTCCGTCCCGAGCGCCTGTACGCTTCGGTCGAAGGCGCGGCGGGTTGCGTCGCGGCCAAAGTCGGTGATCCACACCTTTGTCGTCAGGAAGACATCGGGACGGGCTATCCCGGAGTAGCGCACCGCCTCGCCCACTTCCCGCTCGTTGTTGTAGACCGAGGCGGTGTCAATCAGTCGATAGCCGTGCTCGATGGCGCTTCGCACGGCGCCAACGGTTTCCGCAGGCTCGGCGCGGAAAACGCCAAAGCCGAGCGCCGGCATCGAAACGTCATTGTTCAGAGTAAAGCCGTGGTTTGCATCAATTGCGTGTGGCATCAGCAGTCCTTCCTTGTCGGGAGCTGTCTTACGGTGTGCAGGAATGCCAGGAGGTGCTGATTGACGACGTCTGACGCCTCATGCTGTACCCAATGGCCTACATCTTCGAGTTCGACCATGCCGACGAGGTCAGGTACGCCGACACGCAGCTGTTCCGGCCCTATCGGATAAAGTTCCCGCAACCCGTCCGCCAGTCCCCAGATAAAGTAGGAAGGCTGGATAACGCGTGCTCCCTTCCACGGTGCCGACAGGGCGAAGTAGGGCTCGGCCGCCCGGTAATAATTGAGGCCCCCGTGGAAGCCCGTTCTTTCGAACTCGGCGATGTTGTGGGCGACATAGGCAGGGTCCACCCACGCCGGGAGCGGAGTTGGTGACGGGCGATACAGTGCGCGCGCTCGATTCATGGGGCTCCACCCCGTGCCGGTTGTAGGACGGCCCGAAGCCCAGTAGAGGATTCCCGGAATCGTCACGGCAGCGTTGGCCCAGGTGTCATTCGCCTCGGGCTGGGCCTGCTCGAACATGTAAAAGTCCTCTTCGTGTCCCGCCTGGCGCATGCGGTCAAAGACGCTGGTATCGGACCTCGGAACGTATGGCACGCTCAGAGAGAACACCGCCCTGAAACGGTCCGGACGCATCAGCGCCGCCTGCCACGCGTGCGTCGCGCCCCAGTCGTGGCCGACCAGTACCGCGTCATTGACTCCGAGGGCGTCAAGCAGTCCCACCAGGTCCCCGGTCGTATGCAGGGGCGTGTAAAGCGCCGCATCGCTCGGGGCGGTACTCCGTCCGTAGCCGCGCATGTCTGGAGCGATGGCGCGGTAGCCGGCAGAGGCCACGGCTTCCATCTGGCGTCGCCAGGTGCGCGACGTGTCCGGGAAACCGTGGCAAAAAAGCACGGTCGGGCCCTCACCTTCCTCGGTGACGTGCAAGGTGATGCCGTTGGTCTGGATATCGTAGGTTTTGATGAGGCGCTCCTTGGGTGCGAAAGCCCGTGGGGGGGAGGTATCGGGGTGTGACACGCCACCTGCATGCAGCACGTGGCACCACGTCGGGGGCGTCGTGAGGCAGGGATGGACGAAGAGCCGGCCTTCCCCGCTCAATGCTAGGCGGGCAAAAGGGCTTCAGCAGGTCGCAAATCCGACATTTTCGGCCATGGTGGGCCGTTCTCCGGCCCAGCCCCTTCGGCGGCGCTTTACCCTTCCCATCGTCATGTACAGCGGCGCACCATGGGAGCATCGGGTGACGCAGACCAACGCCATAGAGGAGGCCTCATGCAGCGCATCGCCTACATCGTCGTGCCCAACTTTGGCGTCATCGTGTTTGGCGGACTCGCTGTCTTTGAGCTGACCAACAAGATAGTCAAGAACCCGCACTACGAGATTCATCTGATTTCGGAAAAAGGCGGTTTGGTCCGTAGTTCGCTTGGATACTCCGTGATGACGGACAGCTTCGCCCAAACGGCTGACGCGGGCTTCGACACAGTCATCATCGGCGGGGTGCTCGATGGCGTGTATACGGCGACGCCCGCACTGCTTGAATTTCTCAGAAGTGCGGTGAAGACCACACGACGTGTGGCTTCGATGTGTACCGGTGCCTTTTACCTCGCCAAGGCTGGTGTTCTCGAAGGTCGTCGCGTGACCACGCATTGGGCGCACGCGCGCAAACTGCAAGAGGCCCATCCGGGAGTCCGCGTTGAGGAAGACCGCATTTTCATCGTCGACGGTCCCATCTGGACGTCCGCCGGAATGACGGCAGGCATCGACCTGGCCGTTTCGATGGTCGAGCGCGACCTCGGCGTGGAGACGGCTCGCACGGTTGCCAAACGCATGGTGATGTTCCATCGACGGGCCGGAGGGCAGTTGCAGCACTCGACCCTTCTCGATATCGGGACAAAGACCGACCGCATCCAGACCGCATTGGTCTTTGCGCGGAGCAATCTGAAGGCTCCCCTCACGGTTGAGCGGTTGGCAGAAGTAGCCAACCTGAGCGTCAGGCAGTTCCGGCGTGCGTTTCGGGAGGAGACCGGCCAGTCGCCGGCAAAGGCCATTGAGAACCTGCGTCTGGAACAGGCGCGTCTGATGGTCGAACAGGGCCGTCTGTCGCTCGAAGTCATTGCACGGGAGACCGGATTTGCCGACGTCGACCGGATGCGTCGGGCCTTTGTGCGCACGTTCGGCGCATCTCCACAGGCAATCCGACGCAACGCCCGTATAACGTCGCAATCCGGGTAACGGCCATCGCCTCTCCGTGGACACTCACACTCCCACCATCGACTCGGCAATTCATGAACCCCATTCTCTGTATCACCGCAGCTTTCCTTGGAGTCCTCCCCCTGTTTTCTGTCATCGCCAGTCATGCGCCCGACCGGGTGGGCGAGGCGACAATCGATTACACAAGGCATTTCGACTTTGTATCGAAATTCAATGGCGAGTCGTACCGGGTCAAGGTGTATGTGCCCCAGGGAACGCCGCCGGCCTCCGGCTATCCGACACTTTATGTGCTCGACGGCAATGTCTTCTTTGGTACGTTCGCGAGTGCGGTGTGGAACGAGGCGAAGGCGCTGGAGCTTGAGCAGGCTGTCGTGGTCGGCATCGAGAGTGGTCCTGGGCCAAACAGCGCGGACAGGACACTCGACTTTACCCCTGAAGACCTGACCGCCTATGAGAAGAAGGTGGTGGTGGACCTTGGGCCGGACGCAAAGTTCGGTGGCTACGAGAAATTCATCGACACCATCCAGCGGGAAATCAAGCCCCGTGTCCGGCACATGGTCCCGGTAGACGCAAAGCACCAGACGCTGCTGGGCTGGTCGCTCGGCGGTCAGGCAGTAGTCCACACGATGTTGAAGCACCCGGATTACTTCACGTGCTACGTCGCCATCAGTCCCGCCCTGTGGCGGAGCGACCGCGCCGTCTTTCGGGAGGTCCCAACATTTGAAAAGACTGTCTCAGCCGGGAGCCCTCACGTCAGTCTCTTTATGGGTGTGGGCAGCCGTGAGGAGGAGCTGACCGAAGGCATGAAAAAGTGGCCGGTCGACCAGCACGCTTTCGCTGCCGAGGTGAAGTACGCCCGCATGGTTGGGAATGTCCGGGACTTTACCGCCCTGGTCAAACCATTTTTTGACCAGCACGGAATGGTCTTGGAGACTTGGGTCTTCGACGGACAGACGCACAACACCGTTCCCTGGACCGCGCTAAATCCCGTGCTGGCTTTCGTCCTGCCGGTTGGTCATCCCAAATGAGCCAGGTCTTACTGCGCCGTGGGTCGGCGCCCGGCCAACGGGCATGGCAGCACAGTTCGACTGGGACTGCTTTTGGTCGCACGCAATGGGAAGCGCCACGCTGCTGTGCGTCGCTGCCGCTAGGGGCCAGTGGTATGAGTGGATCGGGGGCCTTTACATCCTTCTCCGGCAAGTGTCTGGCAGCCAAGAACTGGCTGGGGTTCTCCTCGGACCGCGTGGAGGCCATGCCCGACGGATGGTTATTCTCAGCCACCTCCAGCGAACGCCGTCCGAGCGTCGATGTCTTTCATTCGCATCTGCATCATGCATCCTTTCCAGCCAGGCCCGGACTGCCATGTTTCCGAAGACGGGAAAGAAGGGAGCTCCTGCAGGGACGGCCTGGTTGCCATGCACGCGGCATGTGACCGGGCTTGCGCACTCGAGGAAATGGGGGTTTTACGTGCAGGTCAGGCAGGAAGGTGCGGACGGCCGTTGGCAGATCATCCGGGAGTAGTCATACCCGGGTCCTGGCGAGGACATGGGCAAGCCCAAGCAGCACTCCCGCGTCACCGGCTTATGCACAAATGGGAATGTCGAGAACGGGGAGGGCAGGACAGTACGCGGGTGGCCCGACACGAACGCGACGGGAATATCCTTTGCAAGAAGGGCCGTTGCCACGCCAAGCGAATCGCCGCCCTCAATATCGATATCGACGAGCGCAATGTCTGGCCGCTTGTTAACGATGGCTTCGACCGCTTGTTGCTCGGAAGCGGCGATACTGCACACCCGGAATCCGCCGCCCTCCAGGACGAGTTCAAAGACCCCGGAAACTGCAGGGTCATCTTCAACGAGAAGGCAGCGTGGTGCATCGTCAGGCAGGTTGGTCATGGGAGGTCTCTCGCGGGGTTGGCCCACACTCGCCATCGCCCCGTCAAAATGCCGTGTGACCGATGCGGAGGGCGTTTGCGCGAATGTGAGAGAACCCCGTCCGTCAACCGCCCCGGTTGGGCAGCAGGGCGATGTCGATGAAGGTGGCACTTGCCTCTGTGAGTGTACGGACAGGCGTCACCACGGCAACGCTTGCCATCTTCGCATTGATGTCCTGGAAGACCTCGTCCTGGAACAACGCCTCGACCCCGGCCCCTCGGGCCAGGACCGCGACGACCATGATTTCCCCGTTTGTGGCTTCACAGACGATGGGCCGCCGCTCATCGAGAACGCCAAGCTTCCGGGCATGGGTGTGTTGTCTCGCCAGAAGCTCGAGGACTTCCTCACGCTTGCCGTCGGCGGGTTGATACGCCACCACCAGAACTCGCCCCATTGCCATCCCCCACATTTGCCTGGGGAGGATGTTGATTGAGCAGCGCATGCAACTTCAAGCCAATTGCCCAACACGTTTGGCGATGCTTCTGGCAGCCGGGCCACGCAAGGCTCCGGCCCGGAGGAAATGGCGTTCCAAACGTTCCTGCAGGCCATGTCCCCCTGTTGGCTCGTCAGCAACCCGTCTTCACAGATGCAATCGCGCTTCTGTTTAGTCTAGGAAGCATCGGCCGTTACAGGTCGGATGAAGGGGGAAGGGACGATGGGAAAGCCGTTTGCTTGTGGCGCTTGCCGCGACGGGGAGGGGTTCGGTAAGTCAATCACCATGGCCTTCCAGCCGATTGTCGATGTGACAGCCGGGACGGTATTCGCCCATGAGGCACTTGTTCGGGGGTCAGATGGTGCATCGGCGCAAGAGGTGCTGGGCGCTGTGAGCACTGATAACCAGTACGCCTTCGACCAGGCCTGTCGCGTGCGAGCGCTCGAATGCGCGGTCGAGTCCGGTCTTCCGGCATTGGTGTCCATCAACTTCTTGCCCAATGCGGTCTACAACCCCGAGCATTGCCTGCGGGCGACCCTTGCCGCTGCGGAACGGGTCGGTTGGCCCTTGGCCAACATCATCTTCGAAGTGACCGAACACGAGGCCGTTGCTGAACCCGCCCATCTGCTCAACATCCTTCGCACATACCGTGCCCGTGGATTCCAGACCGCCATCGATGATTTTGGCGCGGGGTATGCGGGCCTTAACCTCCTTGCAGATTTCCAGCCCGACTTGCTCAAACTCGACATCGGACTCATCAGGGGCATCGATGGTGATCGGGTTCGCCAGCGCATCGTTGCCCACATGGTTCGGCTCTGCGCGGACCTCGACGTGCGGGTCATCGGCGAAGGGGTAGAAACTGCAGGTGAGTCATCTGCCCTGTCGGACATGGGTGTGGTGCTCCAACAGGGCTATTACTTTGCCCGCCCGTCGACCGGCCCCGCCGTCGTTCCTGATTTCCATCGCTGACGCTGGTCGGTCGTCACGTTGTTGGCTGGCAGACATCGTCCACTGGTACCGGGTCCCGGTTGCCCATGAGTGGGGCGCCAAGAGCTTCCATGGCATCGGCGGCATACGGACCTTCGCAGTGCTGCCCTGCCTTTTGCCTACGCGGCGATGGCGTCCAATCTGGAACGTTGGACAACTTCTGGTTCAAGCGTTTGACGACTGCATCGAGGGGAGGCAGGGCGTCCAAAGCCATACCTTCACAGCCGTGAAGACCCTCACCCCCAAGTAACGTTTGCCACCCGGCGCCATCACGGCAATCGGCGCCCAAATACCTTCCCGACAGCGGTGGAAGAGGTGTGCCATGAACGAGCAAGGGCGCGACAAACAGCAGGGCCAGTCCGGACAGCAAGGCAATCAGTCCGGGCAGGGCAACCAGCCCGACAAGACGCAGCAGCCAGGCCAGGGCGGGCAACCCGGGAAGGACGACGACCAGACGCAACCGGGCAGGGATGACCAGTCCGGCGGCGGACAGAAGGGCAAAGAGCCCGGACAGGGAAACAGGTAAACCGGAGCGCCCGCACATGCGGGCGCTTTTTTCGGCGGGCCAAACAGGGGCCCTGATCCTTGGCAGGTCCTTAGCTCGGCTTCCTTTTGCCGACCGGGTGGGGCCACCAGCGCCTCCGTCGCACGGCAGGCAGCATTTGGGGCCGGCTGGCATTCAGCCAAGTCTGGGCTAAGCGGGCCAATGGCCCCACCGTGACTGCAATACCGAGCAGAGCACGATTTGCCGGTTCCCGGGTGTGGGAGAGGCCCGGGGCTGTACCACGGAATTATCAGCCATGGCCGGGGGCCAGGTCGCCTATACGATTGCGAAGGGCTGTCCGTACTAGGATGCCCGTCCGGGGGATTGCTGATCGGTTTGAGCTGGCAGAAGAGGGCATGGGGCCGCGGGCTTGGCCATGTGGGGAACCGGCATGATGTGCGTGGCGCCGAGCCGCCGCCATGCCCTTGCTATGGGGGCTTTCCTGCCCATCGCATGGCCTGAAGCATGCGTGCCCAGGGCGCCCGTGTATCAGCCCCTCCGGAAAACGATTTAAGGCTACCGCCGGGGTACCTACCCGGTGCCCTCGACGCGCGACACGCTCGTGGCCATGGGCAGCTTTGCCTTGATGATTGCCGCCATTCTAGTGCCTGATTGACCAAAAAAGGGCGCCCGGAGGCGCCCGCATCGTCCGTGATGGGTTCAAGTTGTCATTTGCCTTTGCGGGCGTTGTCGGCGGCCTTGCCGACTTCTTTCTGGACCTTGCCGGCGTTCTTTTCGACGTTGCCGGCGGCTTCCTTGGCGGTATTACCCGTGACCTTGCCGGCCGCTTCCTTTACGGCTCCCTTGACTTCGTGCTTGGCGCCCTCGGTACGGTTCTTGTCCATCTTGCAGCCCTCGGTGGTTGGTGCGCGGACTGTGCGCGGAGACAGGTGGGGGAGGACGTGCAGCCCACGTGGACGGCTTGTTCACCGAAGGTCCCAGTGACCATTGTCACGCGACCGGCAGACGCGGATTTCCTGTCCCCGCCCGGCCCCGACAACGCAAACGCCTGCAAAACGCGCAAGAGATATTGGTTTTTCAAGGGCGCCAGGCCGAAGGCTCGTGATGGCTCGTCGGCGTCGCTCCCTCGTCCGTCTCCACTGGCCCGAATTCGCTTGGCCGTCAGGAGCCAAGGCGGCGCGGGACAGCACGTATCGG